>NZ_CP102578.1:6636630-6945434 GCF_042230915.1 Archangium gephyra
CCCGCGGAGCGGAGCTCGGGCAGCGGCTTCCCCTCCCGGAGGGCGGGATAGAGGGCGAAGAGGTCCTCGAAGAAGAGCGTCACGGACCAAGCGTCCACGACGATGTGATGGAACGCCAGCAGCAGGGCGTGGTCATCTGGAGCGCGCGTGAAGAGCCGCGCCCGGAAGAGCGAGCCGCGCGCCAGCTCGAAGGACGCCCGGGCCTCTCCGTGCACCTTGGCGAGCAGGGCCCCGTCATCGAGCCCCCGCGCATCCCGCACGGCGAAGTCCACCTCGGCGCGCGGTGCCACCTTCTGCCGCAGCCCCTCGTCCTCCAGGACGAAGGACGTGCGCAGGGCCGGGTGGCGCTCCACCATCAGCGAGAGCGTCTTGTGCAGGGCCTCCACGTCCACGGGGCCCCGCACGCGCCCCGCGAAGAGGAAGTTGTACGCCCCGTGCTCACGGGCCATCGGCTCGATGGCGTAGAGCGCCTGCTGGCCGGACGCCAGGGGGAAGGTGCTCACGTTGCGCCGCAGCAGCTTCTCCAGCAGTGCGCGCTGCTCTTCCACCGAGAGCTGGTCGAGATTGATGGGACCCTGGCTCATGCCGCCTCTCCTTCCATACCCACTGCCTTGGCGCCCAACAGCTCGGCGCACAGGACGTCGAAGATCTGCTGCCTGCGCTGCTCGAGGAAGAAGTGCCCTTCCCCGTGGTACGTCTCCAACCGGAAGCCGCCGCGGGTGTGCTCCCGCCACGGCTCGACCTCCTCGGGCAGCACCGTCCGGTCGGACGAGCCGCGGAAGCAGATGAACGGGCAGTCCAACCGCTCCTCGGGGGCGCAGCTGTACTGGTCCATCAGCTTGAAGTCCGCCCGCAGGCACGGGAGGAACATCTCGACGAGATCCGGATCCGCCAGCACCTCCGGCCGGGTGCCGCCCATCTTCACGATCTCCTCCAGGAAGACCGGGCGAGGCAGGTGGTGCTTGTCCGGCCCGCGCTTGGGAAGGTGCGGGGCCGAACCGGCGGACAGGAAGAGGTGCGTGGGACCCGGCCGGCCCGCGCGCCGCAGCGTGCGCGCGAGCTCGAAGGCAAGCTTCGCCCCCATGCTGTAGCCGAAGAAGGCGAAGGGTGACGTGAGCAGCGGCTCCAGTCCCTCGGCCAGGGCCGAGAGCAGAGCCGGCCACTCGGCCAGCGGAGTCTCCTGGATGCGCAGTCCCCGTCCCGGCAGCTCGACCGGGAGCACCTCGATGGACTCCGGAAGGCCCGTTCCCCAGGTGCGGTACGCCCCGGCGTTCCCCCCCGCGAACGGGAAGCAGAACAGCCGGATGGCGGGCGACACCCTGGGCGTGTGGAAGGCAACCCAGGGGTTGGGGGGAGCGCGCCAGGTGTTGGTAACGGCGGTGGTGGGCCTCATGGTCGAAGCTCGCTGGCCAGTCATGGTGGGTTACTCCCGGCTGCCCCGTTCCGGCTGCGTGGGGAGCAGACGGGTCAGGAGCGCGCGGACCTCGGTGTCGGACAGGTCTCCCAGGCGGTTGAGGAGCGCACTCGGGTCATTGTCCGGCTTGCGCTCCTCGGCACGCGGCGCCGCGCGGCGCCGCTCGATCTCCGTGGCCACGTCGGCCAGGCAGCTCGCCTTGAGGAACTCGACGGCGGGGACGACGACGCCCAGCTCCGACTCCACGCGGTTCTTGAGCTCCACGGCCATCAGCGAATCCAGGCCGAGCGAGCTGAGAGGCCGGCGGACATCGATGCGCGCGGTGTCCACGCGCAGCGAGCGGGCGACGTTCTGCTGCAGGTACTCGACGAGCCGCTCCGTGGCCGAAGCCGCGGGAGCCGCCGCCTTGCGTGCGCCCTCCCCTTCCACGCGCCGGGCCACCAGGCCGCGGATCTCCACCAGCACCCGCCCCTGCTCGTCCAGCAGCAGCACGTCCGCGGCGAGCGAGCCCGCCTCGGCGCGCATCACCGCGTAGCCCCAGGCCTCGCGGCTCGCGGACACCCGGTGCAGCTGCAGGGTGCGTGCGGCCACCGGCACGTAGGCCGCGCCGGGCTGCCGGTCCGGGTCGTTCGCGATCAGCGTGGCCGCGAACACCTGGAGGCAGGCATCGAGGAACGCGGGGTGCACGAGGTAGCCCTCCGTCGCCACGCCCTCGGGCAGCCGCAGCTTCGCCACCGCCTCGCCGCGTCCGAGCCACATCGACTCAACGCCCTGGAAGGTGGGCCCGTAGACGACCGACTGCGCGGCCAGCGTCTCGTAGTGGTCGGTCACCGGCTGACGGCACCGCTCACGCAGCTGCTGCAGCTCCAGGGTCAGCTCCGGGCGCCCGGCATCCGCGCTCCCGGCGATGGTCGCCGCCAGGTGCTCCACGAAGGCCGCGTCGGACGTGGTGCCCTTCGGGGCGCTGCGGATGCGGACGACTCCGCCCTGGCCCCGCCGCTCCACCTGGACGCGCACGGTGCGCTCGGCCTTGTCCGCCAGCACCATGGCCTGCTTGATGGCCACCGCATCCACCGGGCGGTGCTCCGGTCCGAACACCTCGTGCGCGGCCGCCATCGCCATCTCGAGGTACGCCGTCCCGGGGACCACCACCATGCCCTGCACCTGGTGATCCACCATGTAGGGCGCCTTCGCCACCGACAGCGTGGACTCCCACTGCATACCCGACTCCACCGCCCGGGCCGTGCCAATCAACGGGTGGCTCGCGGCCTCCTGGATGACCGGCAGCGCCTTCTCGGCCGGGAAGGAATCGGCGATCCAGAAGCGGCGGCGCTGGAAGGGATACGTCGGCACGCGCAGGCACCGGCCACCCTCCGGGAACAGCACCCGGAAGTTGAACGCCGCGCCCCGGACGTAGGCGCGAGCCCAGGCACCGGCCAGCGGCTCGGTCCCGGCCACGAGCGCGCCCAGGTCGAAGCGGATGGCCGAGGCGTCCGCCCCGCCCGTCGCGTCACGCGTCACCGCGGGGTTGTTGGCCTCGTGCTCACCCCGAGCCAGCTTCGCCACCGCGTCCTCCAGCTTCAGCGCACCCAGCAGGTAGGCCCCGAGCACGCCCACGTCGCCCCGGATGACGACCGAGTCGGGACGGAGGCCCGCCGCGCGCACGAGCGCCGCCAGGGCCAGCTGGGCGGTCAGGCCGTCCCGGCGCCCCTGCTCCAACTGCGTCCCCGCGAGGACGCGCTGGCTCGCCTCCCACTCCGTCCGGGCCGCGGGGAAGCGGTTCAGCGCCTCGCGCAGCTCCGGAGCGCAGGCCGCGTTGGCATCGAGCACCAGCACGGTCTTCGCCCGCCGCTCACGGCGCTGGCCCAGCTCCACCGCGGAGGCATCCCCCGCCAGCCAGGCCGACAGGGCCTTGCGCAGCTCCCCCGGCGTCCGGCCGGTGGCCGCGAGACGCAGGCCATGGTGCGAGCGGCGGACGCTCGCGGTGAAGCACAGGTCATGCACGCCCTGGCCGTACCCGCCGAGCCACTCCACGTACCGGGTGGCCAGCGCGCGGAGCGCCTCGTCCGACTTCGCCGAGAGCGGCAGGACATACGCGTTCTGGCCGTCGGCCACGGGCGCCAGCTTGGCGACCGGGGCCTCCTCCAGCACCACGTTCGCGTTGGTTCCACCGAAGCCGAACGAGCTCACCGCGGCGAAGCGGCGCGCGGTCCCCCGCTTCCAGGAGCGCGTCTCGGTGGGGAACGCCAGGGGCGTGCCCTCGAGGGAGATCTTCGGGTTGAGGGTGGTGAAGTTGATGTTGGGGGCGACGAACTCCCGCTCCAGCATCAGCGCGGCCTTGATGAAGCCACCAACGCCGGCCGCACCCTCCATGTGGCCGATGTTCGTCTTCACCGAGCCGACGAAGCACTTGCTCCCGTCCGCGCGCTGGGTGCCGAACACCTCCTTGAGGGCGTCCACCTCGATGGCATCACCCATGGAGGTGCCCGTGCCGTGCGCCTCGACGAAGCCCACCTCCTCGGCCTTCACGCCGCCGTCCGCGAGCGCCTTGCGCAGCAGCTCGCGCTGGCCGAGCACGTTGGGCGCCGTCAGCCCGTTGCCGAAGCCGTTGTGGTTGACGGCCGAGCCGCGCACCACCGCGATGATGGAGTCCCCATCGTTGATGGCATCGGACAGGCGCTTGAGCACCACCATGCCGCAGCCCTCGGCGCGCACGAAGCCGTCCGCGTTGGAGTCGAAGGCCTTGCACTTGCCCTCCGGCGACAGGAGGCGCGCGGTGGAGAAGTAGATGGTGTTCTCGTGCGACAGCACCAGGTTCACACCACCGGCCAGGGCGACATCACACTCCCGCAGGCGCAGCGCCGACACGCCCTGGTGGATGGCCACCAGCGACGAGGAGCACGCGGTGTCCACCGAGGAGTTCGGCCCCCGCAGGTTGAGGGCGTAGGACACACGGCCGGACGCGATGCTCGGGATGTTGCCGGGCAGCGAGTACACGTCGATGCGCTTCGGGTCCCCGGAGCGGATCTGGTGCGTGATGTAGTCGTCCGAGCAGATGCCCACGAAGACGCCGGTGTTGGCGCCCACCGTCTCCGGCACCAGGCCCGCGTGCTCCAGCGCCTCCCAGCCCACCTCCAGCAGCAGGCGCTGCTGCGGATCCATGGCCTCGGCCTCGCGCGGGGTGATGCCGAAGAAGTCCGCATCGAAGAGGTCCACGCCCTCGATGAAGCCACCGTGGCGGGTATAGAAGCGGCCCGGCGTGCCAGGGTTCGGATCGAAGAACCGCTCCATGGCACGGCGGTCCTCGGGGATCTCCTGCACCGCGTGCTGCCCTTCCATCAGCAGCTTCAGGTACGACTCGGAGTCGGTGACGTTCCCGGGGAAACGGCACCCGAGGCCCACGATGGCGATCGCCTCATTGGCGGGGTGCAGCAGCTTGGCGAGGGCCCGGCGCTTCTCCTCCGGGAGGCTCGCGACCAGACGCGACAGTTCAGAGCTCATGTTGTGAATTCCTTGGGGACGCCCTTCACGGGCGAGACAGGTGGATCAGTCCTCGGCACGCAGGTCGGCGTCGGGCATCGCGCCCACGGCCTGCAACAAGCGAATCAGTTCGTCATCGTCAGCGGCCTCGGCGGGAGCCTCGGGCGCGGCGCTGACCACTTCGGGCACGGCCGCGGGAGCCGCGTCCTCCAACGACAGGCCCATGCGCTCGGCCAGGTGCGGCACCAGCACCTTGAGCGAGGGGTAGGCCCAGAGGATGGTGGCCGGCAGCGTCAGCCCCAGCCCCGCCTCCAGGCGGTTGCGCAGCTCGAGCGTCATCAGCGAGTCCAGGCCGAGGTTGACCAGCGGCACATCCCCCTCGACGCGCTCGGGCGTGAGCCGCAGCACCTGGGCCACCTGCCCGCGGACGTAGTCCTCCAACTGCTCGTGCCGCGCCCTGCCGGTGACGGCCTCCAACGTCTCGCGGATGCGCGAGCCCACCGGAGCCACGGCGCGCCCCTTGTCGGCGGTGCGCAGCTCCGCGTACAGCGGCCCGCTGCCGGCGCGGGGGTAGAACTGCTCCCACTGCCGCAGGTTGAAGCCCATCACACCCACCTGGGTCTCATCGCCGCGCAACAGGCGGGAGAGGGCCTCCACACCCTCGCGGTTGGTCATGCTGCCGACACCGCGCAGCCCCAGGCGCTCGGCCCGTCCCTCCTGTGCCGCCAGACCCACCTCGGACCAGGCGCCCCAGTTGACGGACAGGGCCGGCAGGCCCGCGCTCCTGCGGGCGTAGGCGAGCGAGTCCAGGAAGGCGTTGGCCGCGCTGTAGTTGGCCTGGCCGGGCGTTCCGAGCAGCGAGGCGGCGCTGGAGCACAGCACGAAGAAGTCCAGCGTGAGCCCCGACGTGGCCCGGTGCAGGTTCCACGCCCCCTCCACCTTCGGCCGCAGCACGGTGCGCAGCCGCGCCTCGGACTGGTGCGGAATCGTCCCGTCGTCGAGTACGCCCGCGGCGTGGATGATGCCCCGGAGCGGCGGCAGGCCCTTCAGCTTGTGCTTCACCAGCTCCTCGACGGCGCTGGCATCGCCCACGTCCACGCTCTCCACGCGGATGGAGGCGCCGCGCTCGGCCAGCTCACGCAGGGTCTGCTCCGCGTCGGGCCCGGGCGCCTTGCGGCCCAGGAGGACCAGGGAGCGAGCCCCCTGCTCCACCAACCACCGGGCGAACGCGAGTCCCAGGCCGCCGAGGCCACCGGTCAGCAGGTACGTCGCCTCCGCCTGCACCGGCACCGCACGCGACGGCGTGGGCGTCACCCGGACCAGCCGGGCCACGTACCGGCCATCCGCGCGCAGGGCGAGCTGCTCCTCGTCATGCCCGCTGGACGGAGCGGCGAGCAACTCCGCGACGAGCGCGTCCACCTCGGACGCGGCCGGCACCGGCGGCAGGTCCACGCACGTGGCGCGCAGCTCGGGGTACTCGTGGGACACCGAGCGGGCGAAGCCCCACACCGTGCCCTGTCCGGGCGACGTCACCTGGGCGCCTCCGGCCGGCTGCACGCCGCGGGTGATGAACCACAGGCGCGGGGCCTCGGCCTTGGACGACTTCGTCAGCGTCTGCACCAGGTGCAGGGCGCTGGCCGTCGCCGCGTCCGGAGCCTCCGTGCGAGGGCCCTCCGCGGACTCATCGAGCGCGAGCATGTGCACCACGGCGCGGCAGCCGTTGGCGGTGGCCACCACCCGCGCGAAGTCCTCCGCGCGGCGCGGGTCGAACGTCAGGGCGTCCGGCCGGGTGCTCGCGCCAGGCGTGGCGGCGACGATGCACGGCACTCCGCGCTTCTCCAGCGCGGCGGCCAGCGACTCCCCCGCCCCGTTCTTGCCCGTGAGGACGAGGACCGGCCCCGGGAGCGAAGCCGCGGAGGCAGGCGCCTCGGCCTTCCGCCAGGCAATCCCGAAGGTGGGCACCTCGGCCACGGTGGCCCTGGCCTCCCGGCGCAGGCGCTGGAAGCGCAGGCGCTTCGCCTCGAGAACGACCTGGCCCTCGTCATCGAGCAGCCAGACGTCTCCCTCGTACCCATCCTCGTCACGGTCGGCATCCGAGCGCGAGCGGACGTAGGCCCACAGCGAGGCATTCCGGGGCGGCGTGCGGAAGATCTGCACCGAGCCCAGGAGCCCCGGAACGAAGGCGCCATGGTGCCGCGCATCCGAGAGGCCCGCCTCCAGCAGCAGCAGCATGTACGTCAGGTCGACATGGATGGGGTGCAGCCCGAAGGGCACCCGCTCCTCCAGGACGGCGGTGGTCGGCCGGATGCGCACCAGGGCCTCGCCCTTGCGGTACCAGACCTTCTCCATGCCGTGGAGGCTCGGCCCCAGGTAGATGTCCACGGCCTCCGCGCGCTCGTAGTGGATGGCGCCCGGGTACGTGGTCGGGCACCGGGCGGTGATCGCCTCGATGGAATCGGGGACGGTGGGCTGCGCGGCACCGGGCACCACTCGCGCCGTCACGTGCATCGTGAACGGCGAGTTGCCCGTGTCCGGCCCCGCCGGCCGGCTGTAGATGGTGAGCGAGGTCTCCCCGTCCTTGGTGGTGAGGGCGATCTCCATCACCCGCTTGTCGCCCTCCTTGAAGAAGAGCGGGTTGCGGAAGGCGATGTCCTCCAGCCGGTAGGGCGCGTCCCCCAGCGCGGCCCGGACGGCGGACAGGGCGAGCACGGAGTACGTCGCGCCCGGGACGATGCGCAGATCCGCCACACCGTGGTCCGCGAGGTACGGCATGACCGGCGAGCCGACCTCGAGCTGGAACGACTGGGACTCGGGGGCGAGCGCCGAGCGGAGGTGACGGCCGAGCAGCGGGTGGTCATCCCCGCGCCGGCCGGTGGCCTCGACCATGTAGCTCTTGCGCTGGAAGGGGTACGTGGGAAGCCGCACGAAGTGCCCGTTGGACGCGACCCGCCGGAAGGCCGGGAGCACGCCCCGCGTGTACAGCGTGCCGAGCGAGGCCAGCAGCGTGGCCCGCTCCGCCTCCTCGCGGCGCAGGGAGGGAACGGCGGTGGAGTGCTCGGCGCCCGGGTTGCGCAGCGCGTCCTCGATGGCCGGCAGGAGGATGGGATGCGGGCTCTGCTCGATGAAGGCCGCCGGCCCCTGGGCGAGCGCGTCCTCCACCGCCCGGCCGAAGAGGACCGGCTCGCGGAGGTTGCGGACCCAGTAGTCGGGCCCCATCTCCAGACCGGTGAGCGGCTGTCCCGTCACGGTGGAGAACATGGGGACGCTCAGGGCGCGCGGGGCCAGGCCTTGCAGCGCGGCGCGCAGCTCCTCCAGGAGCGGATCCATCTGCGGGCTGTGCGAGGCGACGTCCACCTTGACGAAGCGGCAGAACACGCCGCGCCCCTGCAGCTCACCCACCAGCTCCTCCAGGGCCGCCTTGTCACCGGCGAGCACGGTGGAGCGCTTGCCGTTGCTCACCGCCACCGAGACGCGATCCTGGTGGCGGCCGATGGTGGCGCGGGCCTCGTCCATGGGCAGCTCGACGAGCGCCATGGCGCCCTTGCCGCTCATCCGGCGCAGCAGCTTGCTGCGCGTGGCGATGACGCGCGCGGCGTCATGCAGGGACAGCGCCCCGGCCACATACGCCGCGGCGACCTCGCCCATGCTGTGCCCGATGACGAGCCCCGGGACGATGCCCCAGGACTTCCACAGCTCCGACAGGGCCACCTCGACGGAGAAGAGCACCGGCTGCAGGACGTCGATCTCCGCCAGGCGCGAGGCGGAGGCATCCGCGCTCAGCACCTCGAGCAGGGACCAGTCCACGAAGGCCGAGAGCGCCCGGTCGCAGCGCTCGAGGGCCTCGCGGAACACGGGCTCGTCGCGCAGCAGCTCGCGCCCCATGCCCACCCACTGCGAGCCCTGGCCGGGGAAGATGAACACGGAGCGCGGGCTCCGGTCCGCCCGGGCCCGGCCCTGCACTACCCCCGGCGCCGTCTTGCGCTCGGCCACGGCCTCGAGTCCCTTCAGGAGGGCCTCGCCCGAGGAGGCGGCCACCGCGGCACGGTAGCCGTAGTGGTCATGGTGCGCCCCGGAGCTGTACGCCACATCCGCGAGCGACGGCCGCGACGCCGACACGAAGCCGTGCAGCCGCCGCGCCGCATCCGCCAGCGCCTCCTCGGAGCGGCCCGAGAGGACGACGAGCTCGGGCTTGTGCGTGCCCTCGCCCGTCCCCGGCCACCGGACGTCCAGCCCGGCCAGGTGCAGCTCGGCGAGCGTCTCGAGCACGGTGTCACGGGCGCTCTGCCCGCGGCGCGACGTGGCCAGCACCCGGAGGGGGCGCTCGGCGGACGCGAACTGGCGCAGCGCGTGATTGAGCACCGGCTGCGGGTGGAGCTCCAGGAAGGTGTCCACGCCGCGCGCCACCAGGGCCTCGAGGGCCTGGGCGAAGCGCACGGGCTCACGCAGGTTGCGGGCCCAGTAGGCGGCATCCAGGCGCACGTCCTCGCGCACCTCGCCCAGCAGGGACGAGGCGAACATCAGCGAGGGACGCTGGGGACGCAGGCCCTCGAGCGTGGCCTGGAGCTCGGGGAGGATGGCGTCCATGTGGCGGGTGTGCGCCGCCACGTCCACCTGGATGCGGGAGCACAGGACGCCCTGGGCCTCCGCCGCCGCGAGGACACGGCCCAGCGCACCGGCCTGTCCGGAGATGACGGTGGAGCGAGGGCCGTTGAAGCCCGACACCCAGACGAGCGAGTCCGCCTCGGTGCGCACCAGCAACTCATTCACGGCGTCCGCGGGCGCGTCCAGCACGGCCATGCCCGTGTCACCGGCCGTGAGCGACTGCAGGCGGCTGTAGTGGTGGATGATGCGTGCCGCCTCGGCCAGGGTGAGCGCCCCGGCGAACACGGCCGCGGCGATCTCCCCCATGCTGTGACCCACCACGGCCACGGGCTCGATGCCCAGCGAGCGGAAGTAGCGCCCGAGCGCCACCTGGTGGGCGAAGAGCAGCGGCTGGATGCGCTCGGCGACGAGCGCGCGCGGATCCTCCGCGTCCGCCTCCAGGTGAGGCAGCACCGAGGGATGGCCCGCGGCGATCAGCGCGCGGTCACACTCCAGGAATGCCTCGCGGAAGACGGGCTCGGAGAGGAACAGCTCCCGGCCCATGCCCTGCCACTGCCCCCCCTGCGGAGAGAACACCCAGGCCACTCGCGGCGGCCGGGTCACGGACGCAGTCGAAACGGCGGCGGACGGGGCCCCCTGTGCGAGCGCCTCGAGCGCCTGCTCCAGGGCGGAACGGCTGCCCGCCTTCACCACCGCGCGCTCGCCGCCCTTCCCATGGGCGGCCGTGGCCGTACGGACCAGCGCGTCCAGCGGCGCATCCAGCGCGGCGGAGCGCATCTGCTCGAACGCGGTCCGTGCCGAGCGCTGGAGTGCCGCCACGTCCCCGGCGGCCAGCGGCACTCGCGGCGTGGCGGTGGGGGCCGCCTCCAGCACCACGTGGCAGTTGGTCCCGCCCCAACCAAAGGCACTCACGCCCGCGCGGGCAGGGCCCTCGGCCACCGGCCAGGGCTCCAGCGCGGTCTGCACGCGGACTCCCAGTTCGTCGAAGGGAATCTCCGGGTTGGGCGTCTGGAAGTTCAGCGAGGGCGGCAGGGCCCCGTGCCGCAGCGCGAGCGCCGCCTTGCAGAGGCCGGCGATGCCCGCCGCGCCCTCCAGGTGACCGATGTTGGTCTTCACCGAGCCCACGCGCAGCGGGGTCTCCCGCCCCTGCCCCAGCACCTCGCCCAGGGCACGGGCCTCGATCGGATCCCCGAGCGACGTTCCCGTGCCGTGCGCCTCCACGTACTGCACGGAGCGGGGATCGATGCGGGCCCGGGCATAGGCCTCGCGCAGCACCGCCTTCTGGGCGCGCGGATTGGGCGCGGTCAGCCCGTTGCTGTCACCGTCGTTGTTGACGGCGCTCGCGGGAATGACGGCGTAGATCGGGTCTCCGTCCGCCAGGGCGGTGGACAGGCGCTTGAGGACGACCATTCCGCCGCCCTCGCCGCGCACGTAGCCATTGGCGCGGGCGTCGAACGCCGAGCAGCGCCCCTCGGGAGACAGCCCGCCGAACTTCGCGAGCGACACCCAGGTGTCGGCGGAGAGCAGCAGGTTGACGCCGCCGGCCAACGCCATCGAGGACTCCCCCGAGCGCAGGCTCTGGCAGGCCAGGTGCACGGCCACCAGGGACGACGAGCAGGCGGTGTCCACCACCATGCTCGGGCCGTGCACGCCCAGCACGTAGGAGATGCGATTGGCGGCCATGCCCGGCGCCTGGCCCGTGCCGGTATGCGCCGTCACGCCCGTCAGGTCGCCCCGGCGCAGCTCGGCGTAGTCACGCCAGATGACGCCGAGGAACACGCCCGTGCGCGAGCCGCGCAGGCTCGCGGGAGGACGGCCCGCGTCCGCCAGGGCCTCCCACGTCAGCTCCAGGGCCAGCCGCTGCTGGGGATCCAGCTGCACGGCCTCCCGCGGTGAGATGTCGAAGAACTGCGGATCGAACCCGTCCACCTGCTCGAGGAACGCGCCCCGCCGCACGTGGCTCTTGCCCGGCGCGGAAGGATCCGCGTCGAACGCCGCTTCCGGGTAGCGGCCGGTGGGCACCTCGCGCACCGCGTCGCGCCCCTCGCTCAGCAGCTTCCAGAACCCCTCGGGACCGCTGGCTCCCGGGAAGCGGCAGGCCATGCCGACGATGGCGATCGGCTCCTCGGCCGCCGCCGCCAGCTCGCCCCGCTCGGCCTGCCCCTCGTCCGCCAGGAACCGGCAGAGCGCGTCCACCGTGGGGCACTCCCACAGCAGGGTCGACGGCAGGGACCGGTTGAGCTCCGCCCCGAGCGCACGCACCAGCGCCGTCGCCTGCAGCGAGGTGACACCCGCGTCCGCGAAACGCCCTCCCTCACTGGCCTCGATGTCTATCTTCAGCTCGCGCTGGAGGTAGGACACAACCCAGTTACGAACCTCAATCGCTCTTGCGGACTCCGGCATACGTAGTTCCCCCGGCCCCCCGGCACACAGCTCTCCCGTCACGCGTGTCTGGACCAAAGACACACGTCAGCCGGGCCGGTGGAGGGCCAATCCTGTTCAGAACCCTGAATTCGGGCGCTCAAGTACAGATCTGATTTTCATTCGTCAACGGAATACCTGCGTGGAACACAAACATCACTCCAAGTGAAGTGGTGCGCCTCCCAACCGGCGGGCTATCATTTCACTGCCAGTGACAAACGCCCCAGCGTGCGTGGCTCCTGCTCTAGAGATAGCGCGGCGGACTCCCCCCACACGCTCAGTCTCAGCTCCATTAGCGCCCCTATGAGCACCCAAGGGGCACTTGTCATTCATTTGCACTGGTACACCCATGTCATTCCACCTCGGATGACAGGCTGAAGTGTTGGCGGCAAGACAAAGCCTGGAATGTCGGGGAAAAGACAAAGTCACGTTTCGGTCACGAGCCCATTCCAGCTCCACATCTGTCTTTCGCCTGACGCTGTCTGTGTTTCAAACGGGACAAAATCACGTTTTCGTCACGGACCCATCCCGCGCCCCTGCATGTCCTTGGGGAGCTGGCCTTCAATCACAGACAAAGAGCAGCCCGTGGGGAGCTCTACGCACGCGGGGGACGCCGTTCTCCAGCGTCCCTCCCGCGCGCGGAGCTCAGCCCTCGGTGCCCCGGTACCACGCCACCAGCCTCGCGAGCCCCTGCTCCAGCGGCACCGAGGGACGGAAGCCCGTCTCGCGCTCCAGCGCCGTCACGTCCGCGCACGTCACCTCCAGCTCTCCCGGCTGCGCGGGCCGCAGCTCCACCCAGGCCTTCGTCCCCAGCTGCTCCTCCAGCAGGTCCACGAACCGCGCCATCGTCACCGGCGCGCCCCGCCCCACGTTCAGCAGCCGGTACGGCGGCGCGCCCGCGGGCGGCTTGTCCAAGAGCCGCACCAGCGCCTCCACCACGTCGTCCACGTAGGTGAAGTCGCGCTGCATCCTGCCCTCGCCATGCAGCGTGATGGACCGGCCCTCCAGCATCGCCCGGAGGAAGAGCATCGGCGCCATGTCCGGCCGGCCCCACGGGCCATACACCGTGAACAGCCGCAGCCCCGTCACCGGCAGCCCGTACTGGTGGCTGTAGACGTGCGCCATCAGCTCGTCCGCGCGCTTCGTCGCCGCGTACAGGCTCAGCGGGTGATCCGCCGGCGCGTCCTCCTCGAAGGGCACCGGCGTGCCCGCTCCGTACACCGAGCTCGACGAGGCGAACACCAGGTGCTCCACCTTCGCCAGCCGGCACAGCTCCAGCACCTGCAGGAAGCCCGTGACGTTCGTCTCCGCGTAGTCGGGAGCCTCCGACGCCAGCGATCGCACGCCCACCCGCGCCGCCAGGTGCACCACGCGGTCCGGCTTCGCCCCGTCGAACAGCTCCCGGCACGCCTTCACGTCCCGGATGTCCATCCGGTGGAAGCCGAAGTTCGGCGCCGCCTTCAGCCTCGACAGCCGCGTCGCCTTCAGCGTCACGTCTCCCGACGTGTCCAGATTGTCCACTCCGATGATCGTGTCCCCACGCGCGAGCAGCCGCTCACACACGTGATACCCGATGAAGCCCGCTGCTCCCGTGACGAGCACCTTCATGACTCAACTCCTGGCCCTCCCCCACAAGGAGAGGGGACATAGCACCGAGTCAGTCCTCGATCTGCGTTTCGAGAAAGGGTTGCTGCCGGCCGCGCCAGACGCGGGAACTCGCGCCTTCCGAGACCAGCCTCCCTACCGCCAGACCCGCCGCGCACGCGTGGTGCACGTTGTCATGGACGAACAGTGCGCTCCGCCCCACCGGGTAGAGGCCCTCGACCTCACTCAATGCGTTCAACGCTCGCTCCCGCGCCGCCGCGAAGCCCTTTCGGTACAGGGGATAGGCCGCCGCCATGCGCCGCACCCGGGCCCCCAGCACCTCCACTCCCGCCAGCCCCGTCCGCTCCAGCGCCGGGCGCACCCGCTCCGTGAGCTCCTCCGGCGAGGCCCGCCAGATGCCGTCCCCTACCCCACACGGCAGATCGAAGCCCACCACCGTCCGGCCAGGGGGCCCCTCGCCGCCCAGGAAGTTCCTCGCCTCGAAGAGCCGGTTGGCCGGGAGGCGCTCGTCCGCGAAGTAGTGCACGTCCTGCGGCGTGCCCCGCTGCGTCGCGAGCAGCAGGTACAGCAGCGTCAGGGCCCGGTAGCCCAGTCCCTCGGCCGCCTCCGGCCGCCCCGTCCACTCGCACAGCAACGTCAGCGGCACCGTCGCCACCACCGACTCCGCCGACAGCTCCCGCCCCTCCACCACCACCGCCCTCACCCGCCCGCGCTCCAGCACCAGCCCCTCGGCCGCCGCGCCACAGCGCACCTCGCCACCGGCCCGGCGGATGCCTTCCGCCAGTCCCTCGGCCAGCGCGCCCGCTCCGCCCTCCGGGTAGAAGTACCTCCGCCCCGCCGACGAGCCTCCACGCCCCAGTGCCGCGCGCACCACCGCCAGCGGGCCGCCTTTCTGCACCCGCGCCCGCCCCAGCGAGGCATCCAGCTCCTCCGGCGCCAGGCCCCACACCTTCCTCGCCGCGGGCCCGTACAGCACCTGCACCGCGTGCCGTCCCAGCCGCCGCGCCGCCTCCGCTCCGAAGTGGCTTCCCTCGGGTGGACGCAGCCGCGCCATCACCGCCGACAGCCCGTGCCTCGCCACCTCGGAGAGCCCCAGCCCTCGCGCGAGGCCGAGCAGCGACAGCGGGTACGGCAGCCGCCTTCCGCCCACGTGCACCATGCCGCTGCGGGCCCTCACGTGCAGCGCGCCGCCCAGGGCCGCCCGGTAGAGCGCCAGCACCTCCGGCCCCGCCGCCTGGTGCAGCCGGTGCGGGCCGTAGTCCACCTTGAAGCCCGCGAAGTCGAACGAGCCCGACAGTCCGCCCACCTGCGCGGCCGCCTCGAGCACCACCACCCGCTTCCCGGCCTGGACGAGCGCATGCGCCGCGGCCAGTCCCGAGGGCCCCGCGCCGATCACCACCGTCGCGCTCACCCCGTGCCTCCCACGGCCGGCAGCTCCAGCGCCGCGAGCGTCCCCGGCGCCCGGCCCTCGCGCAGCCAGCCGATGCCTCGCGCCACCGTGCGGCCCATCAGCCACGTGTCGCGCACCGGCCGCCACTTCGAGCGGCCCACGCGCGCGTGGTAGTCGATGGGCAGGAAGACGATGGGGTCTCCCGCCGCCGCCAGCGCCAGCGTCAGCGTCGTGGTGAGCGAGAAGCGGTCCGGCAGCACCGGCGCGAGCGACAGCAGATCCGACGTGCGCAGCACCCTCAGGCCCGAGTTGAGATCCGGCGCCTCGAAGCCTCCCAGCCACCGCACCGCGCCCCGGAAGAGCGCCTTCACCGCCGAGCGAGCGAAGGGCTCGGAGGCTCCGAGCTTCGGCCGCGCGCCAATCGCCTGCCGCGCGCCCCCGCGCACCGCCGACAGCAGCCGCGGCAGCGCCGCTTCCGGGTACGTGCCGTCCGCGTCGATGAGCGCCAGCAGCGAGCCGCGCGCCTGGGCGGCTCCGGCCTTGATCGCCGCGCCGTAGCCCACCCCGGTCAAGGTCAGCACCCGCGCCCCGGCCTCGCGCGCCACCGCGCCCGTGCCGTCCCACGAGCCATCGTCCACCACGAGAATCTCGTGCGCCTCCCCCGCCAGGGCCGCTCCCACCCGCCGCACCACTCCGGCGATGGCGTGCACCTCGTCGCGAGCGGGGATGACGACGCTGATCATCCCGTCTCCGCCTCCGAGGCCGGCACCGGCCGCCACATCTCCCAGAGGGGCCACACCAGCATCGGCAACCACCCCACCGCCGCGCCCACCACCGACACCGGCATCAGCCAGCCCCATTGGGGCCCCACGAAGCGCACCAGCAGCGGCGCCAGCAGGTGCACGAACGTCGCCACCGAGGCCACCGTGATGACGCCCACCTTCAGCCGCGTGGACAGCGCCGTCAGCATGAAGAGGTGCCCGACAATCAGCAGCACCACCGGCACCGTGAACAGATGGAAGTGGAACGTCTCCATCACCTGGCGCGCGGGCTTCTCCAGCCTCATGGGCGCGGCGGCCGCCGTCTCTCCGGGCAGCTCCAGCGCCGGGCCATCCGGGGGCAGCTCCAGCGCCGGGCCTCCCGCCGCGTCCACTCCGGGCGAGGGCTCGGCCGAAGCGGCCCCACCCCGGTAGTACTCCGCGGTGCTCCGCCCGGAGAGGCCTCCGAACGAGTCCGCGTACAGCCACACCGAGGACATGAAGCCCAGCACCAGGAACAGCAGGAACCCGGTGTAGAGGACGCGTGCCTCCAGCGACAGGCGGGTGATGGGAAACGGCCGGGCGAACTGACGCACGAGAAGGCTACCCCTTGGGCGCATCCTGATCGGGTTTGAGAATGAGCTCGTCCAGCAGCACGAGCGCGCGGCGCACCCCCATGGCCATCGACCTCGACGAGATGGTCGCTCCCGTCACCACGTCGATGTCCACCCCCGCCCGCACCGGATCCTTCGCCGTCTTCCCCTGGAACTGCCGGCGGAAGCGCGAGTCGGTGATCTCCTCGCCGTACGACTCCCGGTACACCATCACCTCGTGGCGCTCCACCACGCCCTCGGGCGACAGCTTCACCGCGAAGGTGATCTGCTCGTGCTGGCCCAGCTCCTCGTCGATGATGGCGTAGCCGTCCACGTGCTCACCCGTGGTGGCCACGAAGATGACGTACTCGGGCCTGGCCGGCCTGTAGCCCAGCCGCCCCTGCACCGCGGCCAGCTCGGCGGGACCGAGCTTCACCTTGCGGTAGGTGACGCGCTGGCTCTTGGGGAAGAACTCCTTGAGGACCTGCGGCGTCGTGAAGAACGTCCCCGCCGCCCGCGCGGGCAGCGACGCTCCGAGCCACAACCCCACCACCAGTGCCAGCGCCAGGTGCTTCACAGGGCTTCCCCTTACCACGCTCATGGCAACTCCCGAACCGCCTGGATGACGGCCTGCCTGACATGCGAGCGCCAATCCGTCCGGGCGCGATAGAGATTCTGCGACGTGGCGCTCCGGCGCTCGTCGCTCGACAGGACCCGGCCATCCGGGCCCACCATCATCCACTCCAGCTGGACCTCGGCCCGCCCGAGCGGCTGCACCGCCGACACGTCCAGCCGGGTCAGCACCAGCACCACCGCCGCGTCCGCGCCGTACTGGCGCGCCAGGGCCGCGGACTGCTCCACCGACGGCGCCGGCCCTCCCGTCAACTCCACGCCCAGCACCTCGTAGCCCCGGGTGCGCAGCGCCTCGGCGCCTTCCCGGGCCACCACGTCGCGCGGCTCCTCCGAGCCGAATACGTCTCCGGTGAGCCCTCGCGGCGCGGGCTTCTGCACCACCGACGCGCCCACCACCACCACCCGCGACGGAGCCCCCTCCGGACGCACGGCCTTCCCGCCGCACGCGGCGGCGAGCAACACACTGGTGGCCAGCAACAAGGCACGCATCGGTTCCCCGGCTCTCAGAAGAGGTAGGCCACGCTGGCCAGGAACGTCCAATGGCCGTCCTTCCAGAAGTCGCCCGACCACGCGTGCGGCTGCACTCCGTCTCCGCCGCTCTTCTCCCAGAAGTAGCTCGTCTTCAGCACGTAGGGCGGCAGCGGCCGGAAGTTCAGGCCGAGCGTCAGCCGCGCCACGTCTCCCGCGGTGATGAACTCCGTGTCGGTGTCCTTCTCCTCGTAGCGGAGCGAGGCCGTGAAGTGGCCCTCCTTCCACTCGTCCGGCAGCAGCCGGAAGAAGGGCTCGATGCGGAAGCGGTAGTTGGCCTGCCCGTAGAAGCCGAACATCCCGGTGGGCACCCGGTCGCGCGTGTTGGCCGTCGAGTTGTTCGGGAAGCCCTGCACGTAGCCGGGATCGATGAAGGCGCGCACCACCTCGCCCGTGAGGTCCAGGGCGCCGAGCCGCCAGAAGACGTCGGCGTTGACCATGTTCACCCGGCGGCCCTCGAGGTCATACGCGCCCGTGTAGCCGGACAGGCCCGCCTCCAGGCCCAGGAAGGGCGAGACGGACACGCGGCCGGTGAGGGCCTTGTCGTCGTTGTTGTCCTCCAGGTGGCTGCCTCGCGCCGCCCGGAACCCCTGGCCATCGAGGATCTTCGCGTCCAGGCCGTTGACCGCGTACACCTCGTAGGACAGCCGCCAGTCCCGGCCCAGGTCGAAGCCGCCCAGGAAGCCCGCGCCGGACTCGAACCAGGTGGTGGGGACGACCGTCGTGTACGCGATGGGCCGCTCGGGCAGCTCCTGCGCCGGAGCGTCGTGCCGCAGGTTGTACGCGCCCACCGGCACCAGGATGACGCCCGCCCGGAAGGTGGCCCAGTCCGTCAGCATCAGGTCCACCACCGAGAACTCGAGCAGCACCTCTCCCGCGCCCAGGATGCCGTCACGCTTGAGCGGGCTGCCCGCGAACTCGAACTCGATCTCCGTCGCCGTGGAGACGCGCTCGGAGATGTGGCTGTAGACGAAGAGCACGTACCGGTGGTTGCGGAACGTGGACACGCCCTGCTGCGGCAGGATGAAGTCGTGCTCGGCGTAGCCGCCCAGCGTCGTCCGGTCGAGGATCGCCGCCGCCCGCTGCGCCAGCGTGGTGGTGGGCTGGAGCCGCTCGGTGAAGGTCTCCTGCCCCGCCTGCCCGGGCGTCTCGGCGTTGGGCACCGGCACCGCCGTGCCCGTCCCAGCTGGATCCTCCAGCCCTTCCAGGTCCAGCTTGGGGCCCTCGTCCTGCTTCGGTTTCTCCGCGTCGGGCACTCGGGGCGCGTCCTCGGCCGGCCGGGCCGGCGTGGAGCCCTCTTCTTGCGCCAGACCCGTCAGGGGCGCGAGCAGCAGGGACAGCAGGAACAGGTGATGGCGGCTCGGCACGGTGGCTCTCGAAGTCATACGAATCACTCGCCCGTCTCGACGTCCACGCAGCGGCCACGCAGGCACGTCTTGTCCGAGGTGCACTGGGGAGCGTCCTCACAGCACACGCCCACGCACGCGCAGCACACGGTGCCCTCGGGCGCGGTGCCGGCCAGGCACTCGGGCGTCGCCTGGCAGTTGGCCGGGTCCACGCACACCACCGCCTTGGGCGCGTCCGACTCTCCCACGTACGTGACCGTGCCGTAGTACGAGTCCACCACCTCGCGGCCCGGACTCCCCATGTTGGTATCGAAGTACTCGTAGACGCCCGGCTTCGGGAAGGCGTAGCGCCAATAGGAGAACGTCTCCCCGGACTCGGTGCTCACGTTGTAGGGGCGCACCAGGTTGGGGCTGAAGAGCGGCGCGGGCGACGACAGCGAGGTGACGTTGGTCGGCACGTCGGGCTGGTAGTTGCGGAACTCGACGATCTGCTCCGGCCGCATGGACAGGCCGCCCGACCGGGGGAACTCCGCCGTGCCCGGCGCCACGTCCACCGTGTACCGCTGCCCGATGCACGAGGGCGCGATGGCTCGATAGCGGCCGGAGATGATGCGGTTGAAGGACACGGACACGCGGGGCGCGCCCTTCGCCGAGTCCTGCACGGGCTGGAAGTCCGCGGGCTTGGAGTCCCTGCACGCGGCGAGGCAGAGCGCGAAGGCGAGGAGCAGACGGGCGCGCATCAGAGGACCTTCTCGGGAGGAGCCGGCGGCGCGGGCCGGTAGTGGAAGAGGACGATGTCGTGGGCGTGCGAGCGCACACGCCGGCCGCACGTGAAGCGCGACACGGGCTCCAGGTGGGGCGCGAGCGCCTCGGCCCCGGGAGCGGTGGAGGTGACGTAGACGTCCGCCCCGGCGGCGGCCACGCGCTCCACCTCGCGGCGCAGCTGCTCGCCCGTGGCGGGACGGCCGGCACGGACGTGGGGCACGTAGTGCTCGAAGAGCCGTGCTTCCTCGCCGGTGAAGAGCAGCGTGCCGGACGGGGCCAGCGTGGAGGACACGTGCGCCACGAGGCGCGCCGCGGGCGAGGGCTCGCGGCCCTGTTCGAGCGCCACCGGCAGCATGACGGCCGCGGTGCTCACGGCGAGGGCTCCGGCCACGAGGAGGGACACCCGGGCAGGCCAGGCGCGGGCGAGCACCGCCACGCCCACCGCGGCCAGCAGCGCCAGCGCGAGCACCACGGGCAGGGCATGGCGCGCCTTGAGCAGGTTCTGCCCGAGGAACATCCACGCCGCGTAGGGGACGCCGAGCGCCAGGGCCAGCCGCGCCACGCGGCGCTCGGTGGCGGACAGGGACGCGCGGAGGCCCGCGTGGACGAGCGCCCCCAGCGCCCCGGCCAGGCCGAGCGCCAGGAGGAGCCGCGCGGCGAGCACGGCCACGGAGTCACCGTCCACGCCGGGCCAGGGCAACCCGAGGCCCGCGGCCAGGATGTCGAAGCCGAAGTGCTCCAGCCGCCAGCCGAGATCCGGGCGCACGGCCACGGTGCCGCCCCACTTCCCCGCGTGGCCGAGCAGGAAGCCCGAGCAGATGCGCAGCAGCTCCGCCGGGCCCGTGAGGACCACCAGGGGCACGAGCCACGCGCCCACGCCGATTCCGGCGCCCGTGAGCGCCGCCAGCCGCTGGCCGCGAGGCATCAGGAGGGCCAGTCCGAGCAGCGCCGGGAGGAACGAGGGCCGGGCTCCGAGCGCCACGCCCGCCACCGCGCCCGCCAGCACCGCCGCGCGAGGCGCGGAGTCGCGCACCAACAGCACAGCACAGGCGGCGAGCACCAGGAACGCGAGGCCCGTCCCATCCGAGCCAGGGGTGGCGCCGAAGAGCACGGGGAGGGGCAGCAGGGCCAGCAGGGCCGAGGCCACCAGCGCCCCGGCGGCCCCGAGGTACGGCCGCAGGACAAGGCCCAGCGCGCCGATGGCCACCGCGCCGAGGACGAGTCCGGGCAGGGCCAGCGCGAGCACCTCGGAGGCACCGGCGGCCGAGGCCAGCCGGGCGAGGGCCACGTACACCGGGTAGCCCGGGAAGTGCGGGGCCTGCGCGGCGAGATCGAAGCGGCCGAGCGAGCGCGCGAAATTCACCGCGTCCAGGTCCGGCAGGAGCCGGGGCAGCGCGAGCACGCGCGCCATCACTCCGGCCCCCACCAACATGGCGAGGGCACCCGCGAAGGCCCGGGAGGTCATCGTCCCCTGCGCCGTTGCTCCTGGTGCGTTGGATGCGGAGTGAATGATTTTGAGATTCATTCTCAAAAACCGAGAACCAATGGCGTAATACGACCCCGGGTAGGAGGTCAAGTTGAGGGGACTGGTGGCACCAGCAGGCCCGCTCATGTGACAGAGGAGGCCATGATGCTGAGTGCCCTGCTGGTGGTGGTCCTGGCCGCTGCACCCGCTCCGCGAGTCCGCACCGAGACGCGTCCGATGATGGGGACGACGGTGACGGTGACGCTGGTGGGAGGCACGGCGGAGAAGGCGCGCGAGGGGTTCGACGCGGCCTTCGGAGCCTTCGAGCGCGTCAACCAGGTGATGAACGAGTGGCGCCCGGACAGCGAGCTGTCTGCGGTGAACCGCAAGGCGGGAGATGGGGAGTGGGTGGCGGTGCCCGAGGATCTGTGCGCGGCGCTACGGCGCGGGGTGCAGGGGGCGGAGGAGACGGGAGGGCTGTTCGATCCGACGTGGGCGGCGCTGCGGGGGATGTGGCGCTTCGGGACGGACCTGACCCCTGCCCTGCCGGACGCGGCCGAGCTGAAGAAGCGGTGCGCGCTCATCTCGTACGAGGACCTGGAGTTCGCGCCAGCGGCGGACGGAGGGGCGCCCGGGTGCGGCGTGCGGCTGAAGCGCGCGGGGATGCAGTTGGGGTTGGGAGGGCTGGCGAAGGGCTGGGGTGTGGACGATGCGGTGAAGAAGCTGCGGGGACAGGGGTTCAAGGACTTCTTCGTGCAGGCCGGGGGTGACTTCTACGCGGCGGGGAAGAAGGCAGGCCGGCCCTGGAAGGTGGGGATCCGGGATCCACGCGGCGAGCCGGACAGTGTGTTCGCGGTGCTCGAGGTCTCCGACGCGGCGTTCTCGACGAGCGGGGACTACGAGAACTTCTTCGTGCTGGAGGGCAAGCGCTACCACCACATCATCGATCCGCGGACGTGCTACCCGGCGACGGCCTCGCGCTCGGCGACGGTGCTCGCGCCGAGCGCGGTGGACGCGGAGGTGCTGACGAAGTCCGTGTTCATCCTCGGAGGCCAGGAGGGACTGGCGCTCGCGGAGAAGTACGGCGCCTCCGCGGTGGTGGTGACGGCGGACAATCAGGTGCGCGTGTCACTTGGGCTGGAGAAGAAGCTGAAGCGGTTGAAGACCCCGAGCCCGTAAAAGCTGGACCCCTCAGGAGGACGGGGACATGAGCCACCTCGAATTGAAATTCGGATCGCCGCACCACGGTTGGCTGGGCGTTGAACTCGCTGATGCCAATAGCAGCGTGTCACTCGAGGTGTCGGACGTGCCGGGCGACTCGCTCGCGATGCTGGCGGCAGCCGCCCTGGACATCGCCACCGGGCAGCAGGAGGCGCGCGTCGTGTGGTTTCTTGAGCCGGCCGAGGCAACGTGGGTCTTCCAGCGCGTAGGCGACCGAGTCCAAGTGCGCGCCATTGCCAACGGGACACCGCCTGCGCTCATGGTGGCCGGCAGCGCTGAAGAGTTCTCGCTTGTCATTTGGCGAGCGTTGCGGCACCTCGAATCAGACCCGGCATGGACGCACGCAAGCGCAGCTCGCGTCTGGTCGCATCCATTCCCGCATCGAGAGGTAGCTCAACTGGGAGTTGCGCTCGGCCGCACGTCTGGGTCCCGGCGGTCTTGACCTTCAAAGGGAAGATGCACAAGCAGTGCGTCCCCCTGGAATGAATGGATGACCCTCACCCCAGCCCTCTCCCAAAGGGAGAGGGGGCATACACAGGGCTAATCGAAGAGGCCCTGAAGGTAGAAGCGGCCGTCCCTCGCGTCCCGGAACACCCACGCCGGGCCCAGTCCCTCGAAGTGCACCCGGTAGTAGTCGCGGCTGTACGGCCTCGCGTCCCACCAGTCCCCGCTCAGCCGCTCCGGGCCCACCAGCGCCATCACCCGGCGCCTCCGCCCTCCGAGTCTCGCCGCCAGCAGCTCTCCCGAAGCCGTCATCTCCACGTCGATCGTGGCCGGCGTCCCCAGCATCCGCGAGGGCCGCTCCCGCATCACCTCGGGCACCGGCTCTGCGGCCTCCACCGGCTGGAGCAGCTCGCCCTCCAGTCCGCGCCTCATGGGCGGTGGCCGGAAAGTCTTCGTCTCATACGCGTCCTCGGGCCGGTGCGTGTCCTCCAGCGCCGCCATGAAGAGCGCGTCCTCGCCCAGCGCCGTCGCCAGCCGCGAGAGCACCACCTCCAGCGCCGCGTCTCCCTCGGGGGCGTCCCCCAGCGCCAGTTGCTGGCCCCGGTCCTCGCAGTCCTCTTCCACCCGGAGGATCAGCCCCGCCACCGGGCCCTCGAGCCGCACGTCCGATAGCCGGTGCCGCGTCAGCTCCAACAGCATCTTCGCCTGCGCCGTCGGCCTCGCCAGCGTCAGCGGCACCACCGCCTGTCCCGACGGATCCAGCTTCAACGTCAGGTTCAGCCGCACCGCCGCACGCTTCCGGCCTCCCAGCCGCCCGCACAGCCGGTCCAGCACCGTCTTCAGCGCGAACTGCAGCGGCTCCAGCGACTCGGCCGCCCACTCCAGCGTCAGCCGCTCCTCCAGTACCTCTTCCAGCACCTCCGCGATGAACGGGGTCTCATCCCCTCCCCGGCAGCGCGCGTGCGCCCGCATGCCCACCGCGCCGCCTCGCGCCGTCACCGCCCCCACCGGCAGCCCCGCCACCTCGCCCAGCGTCGTCAGCCCGAGCGCCGCGAACGCCGTCTGCTCCGGGCCCTCCAGGGCACTCAGCGGCAGCGGCGCCAATGCCTGCGCGCTCTCTCCTTCCGGCACCACGCTCATGCGAGGCGCTCCATGCCGCGCCAGCGCCCTCGCGGTGAACTTCTCCGAGGCCACCACCACCCTCCCCCTCCACCCCAGCTCCGAGCACTGCGCCAGCACCTTCGCGCACAGCCCCTCCTCCCCCTTCACCAGGTGCGCCGCGCTCGCGTCGAACCACAGCCCATCCGGCTCCGACAGCTGGAACCCCGGCGCCAGCCCCATCAGCATCTCGCCAATGCCCACCAGCGCCCGCCGCTCCTCCTCCGGCCGGTACGGGAAATGTCTCAGCGAGGGCTCCAGCGCCGTCGCCGCCGTGACCGTCATCCCCTGCTTCACGCCCGCCTTCAGCGCACTCGTGGACGCACACGCCACCCGCTGCTGGCCTCGCACCTCCTCCACCAGCACGAACGGTCTGCCCGTCAGCTCCGGCAGCTCGATGACCTTGCGCTGCACCGGGAAGCGCGAAAAGTGCAGATACCCCAACCGCATGTCCGTTCCCCTCCCCTCGCCTCAGTGCAGGGCCGTGCCCGCATCCAGGCTCGCGCGCAGCGACGGCATCGGCGTGTCCCGCCCCGGCCGCTGCCACAGGATTCCCCGGTGTCCCTCTCGAGGCGCCTGCTCCCGCGGAATCTCCGGCACCGTCACGTCCTCCGCCGGCGCCA
Organism: Archangium gephyra; assembly: GCF_042230915.1. Taxonomy (GTDB): domain Bacteria; phylum Myxococcota; class Myxococcia; order Myxococcales; family Myxococcaceae; genus Archangium; species Archangium gephyra_B. The sequence continues at coordinate 6,661,077 of NZ_CP102578.1, forward strand.
GCTCCGCCCCCCACGGGGCCTCGCCTCCCTCCAGCTCCGGATAGAGCGCCTTCCACGGCACCAGCGTCCTCGAGCCGATTCCTCCCTGCCGGCTCCGCACCACCTCCACCGACAGGCCCTCCTCGTCTCGCGCCTCGGTGCGCAGACGCATCATCCCGTCCCCCGGGGCCTCCGGCGCCGTCAGCAGCAGCAGCAGGCTTCCGCCCCGCACCGCCGCGTCCATCAGCCGCTTGCCCTCCGCCGGGGACAGCCGCACTCCTCCCGTGCCGTGTGGCCCTCGCGTCAGGTCCAACACCACGCACGCGAAGGCCCCGCTCCGCACCAGCTGCACCGCCGACCACGCCAGCTGCTCCGACGTCTTCGGCCGCACGATCAGCAGCCGCGATGGGTCCACCCCCGCCGCCACCGCCGCCGGCGGGTAGAGCTCTCCCGGTCCATCCACGTACGCGCACAGCCGCCCTTCCCGGTGCGCCGAGGCCACCGCCCTCAGCGCCAGGCTCGTCCTCCCCGAGGCCGCCTCCCCCCACAGCTCCACCACCTGCCCCAACGGCAGCCCTCCCCCCGGCAGCAGCTCGTCGAAGGCCTCCACCCCCGTCCGCAGCGCCGCCAGGTACTTCCTCGGCGCCGCCTGCAGCCGGCGGATCTGCTCCCGCAGCGCCTCCACCGTCACCGACACCTTCCCGGCCGTAGCACTCATCACGTCCCTCGTCCCACACTGGACCTGAAACTGGGTTCAGTATGACGAGCGGCCTGACATGCGCCAGGAAATGTCGCCTGGTGATCAGCCGGGCGGCTTCTTTTTCACGGTTCCCCGGGTGGGTGCGCAGCGGAGGCGACAGGGCCTCACCCTGGCTCTGTTCCCAAGGAGAACGGGGGGTTACAGGGACTCAACTCGGGGCCCGGGCACCCTCACCCCGTCCCTCTCCCGGAGGGAGAGGGGTGGTTGGGCAGAGGGGTGGTTGGCCGAGTAGGCTCCTCAAGAGGTTGGCTGGGCGCTCAGTTGGCGCAGAGCAGCTTCACTTCCAACTTCTTGTCCGTCGGCCTCCGCGGGCACGAGGACTGGAAGTACAGGCGCGCCGCCCTCCGCTCCGTCGCCGGCTCGTACGTCACGTCCCCTCCCGCCACGCTGCACGTCTGCACCGAGCCGTCCTCCCGCGTCACCCTCACCTGCGCCAACCTCGCATCCGGCAGGTTCACCACCTCGATGCTCTGCGCCGTCCTCGCCAACGTCGCGATCGACACCAGCGTCTCCCGGAAGCTCGCCCGGCAGATGGAGTCCAGGTTCTTCAGCCCCGTATCGAACAGCGACGCCATCTCCCGCTGCCGGTAGCCCGGCCCGTACGACGTCGGGCAGTCCACGTTGCGCACGAACGTCCCCGTCGGTGTCCGATCCAGCACCGCCTCCGCCCGCTTGTCCGTCAGCCCCACGGGCCCGATTGTCGCCCACAGCACTTCGCGCGGCGCCCCCGTCCCATCCACCAGGTTCCGGAACTGCCGCACGTACTCCTGCACCGGCGTCAACCGATCCGCCTGCTCGCTGCACAGGTCCCGGCTCGTGTCCTCCGTCAACATCACCCGCGGCGGCCTCTCCGTGGAGCTGCAGTCCTCCTCGTCCGACACCACCACCACCAGCAGCCGCGCCCCGTCCCTCAGGAAGCCTCCGTTGCCTCCCTCGCCCACCGGCGTCGTCGACAAGGGCGGCGTCACCGCCAGCCTCACCGCCTCGAAGGGCGTCTCCTGGCCGCTGCCACTCGTCCCCACCTTCACCATGCGGCGGAACTTCTCCAGCAGCTCCGGATCGCCCTCGTCCAGGTAGCGTTCGGCCGTGGGCCGGTTCCGCTCGTCGGGCACCGGCTGCAGCCGCCCCGCCTGATCGGGAAACTCCGTGAACTGCTCGCGGTTATCATAGAACGCGTTCAGATATACCGACGTCGTGATGACTCCCACGCGGAAGTCCTGCTCCACGTCGTTACCCCGCCGTAACTCGTCCAGGAACGCGGGCAGCTCGGTGGCGATGGCCGCCTGCTCCTCGGCCATCGAGCCCGAATTGTCGATGACGAAGAGCAGATCCGTCTTCTGAGCCGAGATCAGCGGGGCGTCCACCTGGCAACGGCCGGGCAACGTGGAGCCGGGCTCCTCCACCGGCGAGGTACACGCCACGCCCCAACACAGGGCGATGGCCAGCAGTGCGCTCGAACGGATGGGATGCATCATGGGGGGGTCTCCTGGACATGCGGTCCGGGGGGGGGTCTCACCCAACATGCCCCAGCTTCAAGCGATGTGCGAGCAACCGTCCGGCACCCGACGGCCTACACGAAAAACGCAGGTCGCGTTTGCCATGTCCGTTTTGGTTGCTACGTTGAGTCAACTCCCACAGAAGATCGACAACTAAGTTGTTCGACCGGCCCGGATGCTCTCCGGCCGGGCTGGAAACCGAGGCATCGACTACATGTCCGACGACAAGAAGAAGGGTTCCGGCGCCGCAGCCATGCCGGCCGCGATGGCGCCCCCGGGGATGATCAACAAGGAGGACATTCCGCAGGTCCTGCCGATCCTCCCCCTGCGTAATTCCGTGTTTTTTCCGGGCGGCGTGCTGCCGCTCGCGGTGGGCCGTCAGAAGACGATCGCCCTCATCAAGGACGCGGTGCGTGACGACCAGGTGATCGGCGTCGTCACCCAGCGCCGCGCCGAGGAGGAGGACCCGGGTGCCTCCGACCTCTACACGATGGGCACCGTGGCCCGCATCGTGAAGCTCCTCAAGATGGGCGAGGACAACTACTCGCTCGTCGTCCAGGGTCTGGCGCGCTTCCGCGTGATGGACCTGGTGCAGGAGGCCCCCTACCTCAAGGCCCGCGTGGAGGCCGTGGAGGACCGGACGGCCGCCGAGAACGTCGAGGTCGAGGCCCTGGGCATCAACCTCAAGAAGCTGGCGCGCGAGGTCATCGAGCTGATGCCCGAGCTGCCGGCCGCCGCCACCGAGCTGGTGGAGTCCATCACCCACCCGGGCCACCTCGCGGACCTCATCGCCGCCAACGTGGACGTCCCCATCGAGGAGAAGCAGGCCGTCCTCGAGACCGTGGACCTCAAGGCCCGGATGAAGCTCGTGCTCGAGCTGCTCAACCGCAAGCGCGAGATCCTCAAGCTCTCCAACAAGATCGACTCCGCCGTGAAGGGCGAGATGTCGAAGACCCAGCGCGAGTACTACCTGCGCCAGCAGCTCAAGGCGATCAAGGAAGAGCTCGGCGAGATGGGCGAGGAGGAGGAGGAGCTCGACGAGCTGCAGGAGCGCCTGAAGAAGGCCGGCCTGCCGCCCGAGGTCGAGAAGGTGGCCAACAAGGAGCTCAACCGCCTGAAGACGATTCCGGCGGCCTCCAGCGAGTACACCGTCGCGCGCACCTACCTCGATTGGATCGCCGACCTGCCCTGGGCCAAGCTCAGCGAGGACAACCTCGACATCGAGAACGCCCGGCAGACGCTCGACAAGGATCACTTCGGCATCAAGAAGGTGAAGAAGCGCATCCTGGAGTACCTGGCCGTCCGCAAGCTCAAGAACGACATGCGCGGGCCCATCCTCTGCCTGGTGGGGCCCCCGGGTGTCGGTAAGACGTCGCTGGGTCAGAGCATCGCCAAGGCGGTGGGCCGCAAGTTCGTGCGCCTGTCGCTCGGCGGCGTGCGTGACGAGGCGGAGATCCGTGGCCACCGGCGTACCTACGTCGGCGCGCTGCCGGGCCGGTTCATCCAGAGCATGAAGAAGGCCGGGACCAAGAACCCGGTCATGATGCTGGATGAAATCGACAAGCTCGGCGCGGACTTCCGCGGCGACCCGAGCGCAGCGCTGCTCGAGGTGCTGGACCCGGAGCAGAACAACACGTTCAGCGACCACTACCTGGACGTGGCGTTCGACCTGTCCAAGGTGCTCTTCATCGCCACGGCGAACCAGCTGGATCCGATCCCTGGGCCGCTCCGTGACCGCATGGAGATCATCGAGCTGTCCGGCTACACCTTCGAGGAGAAGCAGAGCATCGCGCGCATCCACCTGGTGCCCAAGCAGCTCAAGGAGCACGGGTTGAGCCCGGATCACCTCACCATCACCGACGAGGCGCTGCTCACGCTGACCACCGCGTACACGCGCGAGGCCGGTGTGCGTAACCTCGAGCGGCGCATCGCGGACATCTGCCGCGCCGTGGCGGTGGAAGTGGCCGGCGGGAAGACCGAGAAGCAGAACGTGGACGGCAACCGGGTGAAGGAGATCCTGGGGCCCGAGATGTTCTACTCCGAGGTCGCCGAGCGCACCGAGGTGCCGGGCGTGTCCACGGGTCTGGCCTGGACGGCGGCCGGTGGAGACCTGCTCTTCATCGAGGCGACCAAGATGGCGGGCAAGGGCGGCATGACGCTCACCGGCCAGCTGGGCGACGTGATGAAGGAGAGCGCCACGGCGGCGCTGAGCTACCTGCGCAGCAAGGCGGAGGCGCTCGGCATCAATCCGAACTTCCTCGAGAAGACGGACCTGCACCTGCACTTCCCGGCGGGCTCCATCCCCAAGGATGGTCCTTCCGCGGGCGTGACGATCCTCACCGCGCTCACCAGCCTGCTCACGGGCATCCGGGTGCGCGGCGACACGGCGATGACCGGCGAGGCCACGCTGCGGGGTCTGGTGCTGCCGGTGGGCGGCATCAAGGAGAAGGTGCTCGCGGCTCACCGCGCGGGCATCAAGCGCGTCATCCTCCCGGAGCGCTGCCGCAAGGACCTGCAGGACGTGCCGGAGCAGGCGAGGAACGAGATCGAGTTCATCTTCGCCACCCGCATGGACGAGGTGCTCGAGGCCGCGCTGGAGACGTCTCCGTTCAAGACGCCGATCGCGCCTCCCGAGGGTGGGGAGAAGTCGGTCCCCGTCCAGACGGAGCAGGCTCCCGAGGTCCGCGCCTAACGCGGCCTCGAGTCAGCCCTGAAGTCGATGGCGGGCAGGTCTCCGGACAGGGGGCCTGCCCGTTGTCATTTCCCCTCGCCCTCCGGGAGAGGGTACCCGTCCCGCGGGTTGCCCCCGTGTATGCTCCCTCTCCCCCCTGGGAGAGGGTTCGGGTGAGGGTGGGAACCCCGAGCCCCCCTCCGGGGTCCGAGAAGACATGCCGAAGAGCCCCCCCTGGCCGCTGATCCTGATCCTGGGCCTGTCCGCCGGATGCGAGGAGCAGGCCCGCGCCGCGCCCCCTCCCTCCGAGACAGTCCCCGCCTCCGTGGTGATCGCCGCCCCCGCCGTCCCAGCACCGGAGGCGCCACCCCGCTGGCCGGCCGCGAGCGCCCCCCTCACGGTGGCGAAGGTGGAGTTCCCCCGGGGCTTCGGGAAGAAGCGCCTCTACCTGGACGCGGGACACGGCGCGCCCGGGAACGAGGGAAACACCTCCGTCACCTGCGAGCCGGAGGAGGCCCATACGCTCCGGGTCGCCCAGGAGCTGGCGAAGCGGCTGGAGGCCACCGGGCACTTCCAGGTGAAGCTGAGCCGGAAGCCCGGAGAGCGGCCCACGTACCAGACCCGGCTCGAGGAGGCCGAGCGCTGGCGAGCCCAGCTCTTCGTGAGCATCCACTCGGACTCACGCGGCGAGACGAGCTGGTGGCGAGGAGCGCCGGATCAGTGGTGCCTGAGGAACGACGCGGCCCCCGGGTACAGCGTGCTCTACGCCGACGACATCGCCGAGCCCCTGCTGTCCCGGCGGCTCACCCTCGCCCGGGCGCTGGCCCGGCGCATGGGCGACGCGGGCTTCCTGCCTTACGGCGGCGAGGACTACGTGGGCCTCTACGCCCCCGACTCCGAGCAGCCGGGCACCTTCGTGAGCCGGCACCTGCCGGGACAGCGCATCTTCGTGCTGCGCAAGCCGCCCATGCCCTCCGTCATCATCGAGACGCACCACGCGCTCGACTTCGAGGAGGTGGCCCGCTGGCGCGAGGAGCGCACCCTGGAGGCTTTCGCGGCGGCGGTGGCCCAGGGGGTGGTGGATGCCTTCGCCCCTCCCCCGGGTGCCCCGCCTCCGCCCCAGGTCTCAACCCGTGCCGCGCTCCCCACGCCCTGACTCCGCCCGCTCCGCCTCCGCCAGCCAGCGCGCGAGCCGCTCCGCCAGCTCGCCCACGTGTGGCGCCTGGAGCACCCCGTGGTGGTCGCCCGGGACGTCCTCCACGGTGAGCCCCGAGGCGGCGAGCCGCCCCCAGCCGTGCGTAGGCTCCACCCCGGCGCCCCTCCGCGCGTCACGCGCCCGGAGCAGCACCATCCGCCCCTCATAGGGCTCGGGGCTGTAGCCGGCCACGGCGCGCAGGTTCGCCCCGGCCACCTCCAGCAGCGTCCGCAGTTCCTCCAGGCCCGCCCCACGAGGCAGCAGCCCGGCCTCGCGGGCATGCGTCCAGAGCGCTCGCAGTTGCTCCTCGGAGGACAAGCCCGCGAGGGACTCGGGCATGAGGGACAGCTCACGTCCCGCGCTCCGGGCCAGGTCCGCCGCGAAACCCGCCAGCAGCGTGGCCGAGTCCGGCTCCGGCATGGGCTGCCCGGCGGGCGCGAAGCTGTCGAGCAGCACCAGCAGGGCTACCTCCTGCCCCTGGCGCCGCAGCTCCCTCGCCATCTCGTAGGCCACCGTCCCGCCCAGCGACCAGCCTCCGAGGAGGTACGGGCCCTCGGGCTGCACGGCGCGCACCTGCTCCACGTACCGGCGAGCCATGTCCTCCACGCGCGTGAGGGGAGCCTCGCTCCCATCCAGCCCCGTGGCCTGCAACGCATGGAAGGGACGCCCCGGGCCCAGGCGCCGCGCCAGCTCCGCGTAACACAGGACGTTGCCCCCCACCGGGTGCACCCAGAAGGTGGGCGTGCCCGTGCCCTCGGGTTGCAGCGTCACCCGGTTGCCATGCACGGAGGCGGGAAGCCCCGCGCGCAGCCGGGCCGCGAGCCCCTCGACGGTGGGCCCCTCGAAGAGCGCCGCCAGCGGCACGGTGTGTCCCAGCCGCTCCCTCAGCCGCGCCACCAGCCGCACCGCCAGCAGCGACTGTCCGCCCAGCTCAAAGAAGCTGTCCGTCACTCCCACCGCCTTCACCCCGAGCACCTCCTCCCAGACATGCACCAGCTCCCGCTCCAGCTCGTCCCTCGGTGCGACGCAGGCCCGGCCTTCCCGGCGCGATTCGCCGGGCGCGGGCAGGGCCCGTCCATCCACCTTGCCGCTGGACGTCAGGGGCAGCGCCTCCAGCACCACCAAGGCCGACGGCAGCATGTACTCCGGCAGCCGCTGCTTCAGCCAGGTACGCACGGCCTCGAGGTTCAACCCGGGGGACGAGATACCCTCACCCCGTCCCTCTCCCGGTGGGCGAGGGGATATGGGCGCAGTAGGAGGAGCCGGGGACGTGGGCACCACGTACGCCACCAGCCGCGACTCGCCCGAGGGACTCTTCCAGGCCCTTACGTGCGCCTGCCTCGTGCCCGCCAGCTCCCGCAGCGCCGCCTCCACCTCTCCCGGCTCGATGCGCACGCCGTTCACCTTCACCTGCGCGTCCACCCGGCCCAGGAAGTCGAGCCGCCCATCCGCCCTCCACCGCACCACGTCCCCCGTGCGGTACAGGCGCTCGCCCGGCTCTCGGCCAAAGGGGTTCGGCACGAAGCGCTCCGCCGTCAGCTCCGGCCTCCCCACGTAGCCTCGCGCCAGCCCAGGGCCTCCCAGGTACAGCTCTCCGGACACTCCCGGCGGCACCGGCCTCATCGCCCCGTCCAGCACGTAGGTCTGCGTGTTGGCCAGCGGCCTTCCGATGGGCGGACGGCTCTCGCCCGGGACGCACTCCTCCCAGGTGGCGAGCACCGACACCTCCGTGGGGCCGTACCCGTTGACGAAACGCCGGCCCCTGCCCCACCGCTCCACCAACTCCCGCGGGCACGCCTCTCCCGCCACCATCACCACCCGCAGGTGCTCCAGCCCCTCGTCCGGCAACAGCGCCAGCACCGAGGGCGGTAGCGCCAACACCGTCACCTTCCCCTCCACCAGCTCGCGCCGCAGCTCCTCACCCAGCGGCACCTTGCCTCCCGCCGGCACGTACAGCGTCCCGCCCACCGCCAGCGCCAAGAGGTAGTCCCAGAGCGACACGTCGAAGCCCAGCGACGAGAACTGCATCACCCGGCTCTCCGCCCCCACTCCGAACTCCCCCGCCTTCCCCCGGATGAGATCGCACGCGCCCTCGTGCGTCACCTCGACGCCCTTGGGCCGTCCCGTGCTGCCGGAGGTGTAGAGGACGTAGGCCGCGTTGCCAGAGCGGACGCCGCTCTCCAGCGGGCCCGCGTCCTCGCCCACCTCCTCCAGCACCACCACCGGCACGCCTTCCGGCGGCCGGCACCTGCCCTCCAACCCGCGCCGCGTCACCACCGCGCGCACGCCCGCGTCCCGAGCCATCCACTCCAGCCGCTCCGCGGGCAGCACCGCCTCCAGCGGCACGTACACGCCGCCCGCCTTCTGGATGCCCCAGAAGGCCACCACCGCCTCCACGCTCTTCTCCAGCAGCACGCCGACGCGCACCTCCGGCCCAACGCCCTCGCACCGCAGCCGGTGCCCGAGACTCCGGGCCCTCGCCTCCAGCTCCCGGTAGCTCAGCCGCTGCCCGTTGCCCTCCACCGCCACCGCCTCGGGCGTCCTCGCCGCCTGAAGCTCCAACACCCGCCCCAGTCCCTCCACCGCCCCCTCCACGCGCGGCCCCCGGCTCCACTCCTCCAGCACCCGGGCCCGCTCCTCGCCGGACAGCAGCTCCACGTCCGTCACCCGCCGCTCCGGCGCCCGCGCCACCGCCGCCAACAGCGTCTCCAGGTGCCTCGCCAGGCGCTGGATCGTCTCCGGTTCAAAGAGCGAGGCGTTGTAGGAGAACGCGCCCCGCAGCCCCTCCGGTGTCCGCGCGAAGCCCAACGTCAGCTCGAGCTTCGCCGCCGGACCCTCCCGCTCCACCGGCGACAGCTTCAGCTCCCGCAGGGACACCTCGTGGCCCGGCGTGTTCTGGAGCACGAGCATCACCTGGAAGAGCGGCGAGTGCCGCAACTCCCGCTCCGGCTTCAGCTCCTCCACCAGCTTCTCGAAGGGCACGTCCTGGTGCGCGTACGCCCCCAGTGCCACCTCGCGCACCCGCGCCAGCAACTCCCGGAACGTCGGCTCCCCGCTCACATCCGTGCGCAACACCAGCGTGTTGATGAACAGGCCGATCAGCCCCTCCACCTCCGCCCGCGTGCGCCCCGCCACCGGCGTGCCCACCACCACGTCCTCCTGCCCGCACCAGCGCGCCAGCAGCGCCTGGTAGCCCGCCAGCAGCACCATGAACAGGCTGCACCCCTCGCGCTGCGCCAGGGACTCCAGTGCCTCGCTCAGCTCGAGCGACAGCGCCACCGGCACCTGGCCCGCCCTCGGCGTCCGGGCCGGGGCAGGCAGCATGTCCATGGGAAGCCGCAGCAGGGACGGACTGCCCGCCAGCCGCTTCCTCCAGTACGCGAGCTGCGACTCCAGCACCTCGCCCTTCAGCCACTCCCGCTGCCAACGCGCATGGTCCGCGTACCGCAGCGGCAGCTCCGGCAACGAGCTGGGTTGCCCTCGCGAGAAGGCGTCGTACAGCGCCGCCAGCTCCCGGAAGAGGATGCCCGCCGACCAGCCGTCGAAGACGATGTGGTGCACCGTCAGCAGCAGCACGTGCTCGCGCGCTCCCAGCCGCAGCAGCGTCGCCCGCAGCAACGGCCCCCGCGACAGCTCGAAGGGACGGGACGACTCCTCGGAGGCGAGCCGCTCCACCGCCTCGCTCCGCGGCCCGGCGTCCATCTCCGACAGGTCCACCGGCGCCAGCGGCAGCCGCAAGGGCCCGGAGAAGCGCAGCACCGGCTCGCCCCCCTGACTCTCGATGGAGGCCTGGAGCACCTCGTGCCGGCGCACCACCTCCTCCAGCGCGCGCTCCAGCGCCGCCGTGTCGAGCGGGCCCTCCAGCCGCAGCGCCACGGGGATGTTGTACGCCGTGTTCCCCGGCTGCAGCTGCTCCAGGAACCACAGCCGCTGCTGGGCGAAGCTGAGCGGCGGCGGTCCGTCCGTGTCCTCCGCCCGGACCAGGGGCGCAGCCTCGGCCGGCGCCCTACCCACCGCGGTGAGGTGCGCGGCCAGGGCCTCGAGGGTCGGTGCATCGAAGACGGCCTGCAGCGGCACCTCCACCCCGAGCTCCTGGCGCACCCGCGACACGAGCTGCGTGGCCAGCAGCGAGTGCCCACCCAGGTCAAAGAAGGAGTCCGTTACGCCCACCGACTCGACCCCGAGCAATTCCTCCCAAATGTGCGCCAGCGCGCGCTCCAGCTCATTCCTTGGCGCGACGAGGGCGCTCCCCGCCGGGCGGGCCTCCTCCGGAGCGGGCAGCGCCCGCCCATCCACCTTGCCACTGGACGTCAGGGGCAGCGCCTCCAGGTACACGAAGGCCGAGGGCACCATGACCTCCGCCAAACGCTGACGCAGCAGCGTGCGGACGTCCCGCTCCTCGCGCGGCGTGGCCTCTCCCCGCACCACGTACGCCACCAGCCGCGACTCGCCCGAGGGGCCCTTCCACGCCTTCACGTGCGCCTGCCTCGCCCCGGCCAGCTCCCGCAGCGCGGCCTCCACCTCGCCCGGCTCGATGCGCACGCCGTTCACCTTCACCTGCGCGTCCACGCGGCCCAGGAAGTCGAGCCGCCCGTCCGCCCTCCACCGCACCACGTCCCCCGTGCGGTACAGCCGCGCTCCCGGCTCGCCACTGAGGGCATCCGGGACGAAGCGCTCCGCCGTCAGCTCCGGCCTCCCCACGTAGCCCCGCGCCAGCCCAGGGCCTCCCAGGTACAGCTCTCCGGACACTCCCGGCGGCACCGGCCTCATCGCCCCGTCCAGCACGTAGGCGCGCACGTTGCCCAGCGGCCCGCCAATGCCCGGCCGGCCTCCGCCTGGCGCGCACTCCTCCCACGTGGCGCACACCGTCACCTCCGTGGGCCCGTACCCGTTGATGAAGCGCCGGCCCGGGGCCCACTGCTCCACCAGCCCGGCAGGACAGGCCTCGCCCACGGACTTCACCACCTCCAGGTTCTCCAGCCCTTCCTGGGGCAGCAGCGCCAGCACCGAGGGCGGCAGCGTCACCACCGTCACCGCGCCCTCCACCAGCTCGCGCCGCAGCTCCTCGCCCAGCGGCACCCTCCCGCCCGCGGGCACGTACAGCGCCGCGCCCACCGACACCGGCAGCAGGAACTCCCAGATGGAGGCATCGAAGCCCAGCGACGCGAGCTGCATCACCCGGCTCTCCGCCCCCACCCCAAAAGCCCGCGCCTTGCTACGCACCAGATCGCACGCGCCCTCGTGCGTCACCACCACGCCCTTGGGCCGCCCCGTGCTGCCCGACGTATAGAGGATATAGGCGGCATTGCCCGGCTCGACTCCCGCCTCCAGCGCGCCCGCCGTCTCCTCCAGCTCCTCCAGCCGCACCACGGATACGGCCTCGGGCAACCGGCACCGCGCCTCCAGGCCCCGCAGCGTCACCACCGCGCGCACGCCCGCGTCCCGAGCCATCCACTCCAGCCGCTCCGCGGGCAGCACCGCCTCCAGCGGCACGTACACGCCCCCCGCCTTCTGGATGCCCCAGAAGGCCACCACCGCCTCCACGCTCTTCTCCAGCAGCACGCCGACGCGCACCTCCGGCCCCACGCCCTCGCGCCGCAGCCGGTACCCGAGACTCCGCGCCCTCGCCTCCAGCTCCCGGTAGCTCAGCCGCTGCCCGTTGCCCTCCACCGCCACCGCCTCGGGCGTCCTCGCCGCCTGGAGCTCCAGCACCCGGCCCAACCCCTCCACCGCCCCCTCCACGCGCGGCCCCCGGCTCCACTGCTCCAACACCCGGGCCCGCTCCTCCCCCACCAGCAACTCCAACGCCCCCACCCGTACGTCCGGCGCCCGCGCCACCGCCACCAACAGCGTCTCCAGGTGCCTCGCCAGCCGCTGGATCGTCTCCGGCTCGAAGATCGCCGCGTCGTACAGGAAGACGCCCCGCAGCCCCTCCGGCGTCCGCGTGAAGCCCAACGTCAGATCCAGCTTCGCCTCCACGCCCTCCTGCTCCACCGGCGACAGCTTCAGCTCCGGCAGCGCCACCTCGCGCGCCGGGAGGTTCTCCATGACGAACAGCACCTGGAAGAGCGGCGAGTGCCCCGACTCCCGATCCGGCCTCAGCTCCTCCACCAGCTTCTCGAAGGGCACGTCCTGGTGCGCGTACGCCCCCAGCGCCACCTCGCGCACCCGCTCCAGCAACTCCCGGAACGTCGGCGCCCCGCTCACGTCCGTGCGCAGCACCAGCGTGTTGACGAAGAGGCCGATCAGCCCCTCCACCTCCGCCCGCGTGCGCCCCGCCACCGGCGTGCCCACCACCACGTCCTCCTGCCCGCACCAGCGCGCCAGCAGCGCCTGGTAGCCCGCCAGCAGCACCATGAACAGGCTGCACCCCTCGCGCTGCGCCAGGGCCTCCAGCGCCTCGCTCGGCTCGCGCGCCAGCACCACCGGCACCCGGCCCGCACGCGCGGACCTCTGGGCCGGACGCGGCTTGTCCAGCGGCAGCTCCAACACCGGCGGACTGCCCGCCAGCCGCTTCCTCCAGTACGCCAGTTGCGCCTCCAGCGCCTCGCCCTTCAGCCACCCCCGCTGCCACCTCGCGTAGTCCGAGTACCGCAGCGCCAGCTCCGGCAACGGGCTCGGCTGCCCTCGCGAGAAGGCGTCGTACAGCGCCGCCAGCTCCCGGAAGAGGATGCCCGTGGACCAGCCGTCGAAGGCGATGTGGTGCACCGTCACCAGCAGCACGTGCTCCCGCTCCCCCAGCCGCAGCAGCGTCGCCCGCAGCAGCGGGGCCCGCGACAGCTCGAAGGGCCGGGACGACTCCTCGGAGGCGAAGAACTCCACCGCCCCGCGCCGCTGCTCCGCGTCCATCTCCGACAGGTCCACTGGCGCCAGCGGCAGCCGCGGCGGCTCGGCGAGGTGCAGCACCGGCTCGCCCTCACGGCTCTTGAAGGTGGCCCGGAGCACCTCGTGCCGGCGCACCACCTCCTCCAGCGCGCGCTCCAGCGCCTCCCGCTCCAACCGGCCCTCCAGCCGCAGCGCATAGGGGATGTTGTACGCCGTGCTGTCCGACTGGAGCTGCTCCATGAACCACAGCCGCTGCTGGGCGAAGCTGAGCGGGACCTCCTCCTCCGGGCCCCGGTACGCCACCAGCGGCGGCGGTGCGGCCGCGCCCGTGGGACGCCGCGGCGCCTCCTCCACCCGGCGGGCGAGCCCCTCCAGCGTGGGCTCCTCGAAGACGGCGCGCAGCGGCAGCTCCACCCCGAAGGTGCCTCGCACCCTCGACACCAGTTGCGTGGCCAGCAGCGAGTGTCCTCCCAGCTCGAAGAAGGAGTCCGTCACGCCCACGCGCTCCACGCCCAGCGTGCGCGACCACAGCTCCGCCAGCTTCCGCTCCGTGTCCGTGCGCGGCTCGATGAAGCCCGCGCTCCCCTGGAGGACTCCCGGCAGCGGGAGCGCCTTGCGGTCCACCTTGCCGCTCGGCGTGAGCGGGAAGGCGGACAGCTCGACGATGGCCGCGGGCACCATGGGCTCCGGCAGGCGCTGGCGCAGTTGGGCGCGCAGATTGGAGGGATCCAACCCGGGGGGCGTGGCACCCTCACCCCGTCCCTCTCCCGAGGGGAGAGGGGAGATTGGCACCACGTAGGCCACCAAGCGCTGGTCTCCCGGCCCGTACTCGCGTACGGCGGCCACCGCGTCGCGCACCGAGGGCTGCTCGCGCAGGGCTGCTTCCACCTCGCCCAGCTCGATCCGGTGGCCACGCAGCTTCACCTGGAAGTCCACGCGCCCGAGGAACTCCACCGTCCCGTCCGCCAGCCACCGCGCTCGATCCCCCGTGCGGTACAGCCGCGCGCCCGGCACTCCGCCGAACGCATCCGGCACGAAGCGCTCGGCCGTCGCGTCCGGACACCCGAGGTACCCGCGCGCCAGTCCCGCTCCTCCGATGTACAGCTCGCCCGGGACGCCTATGCCCACCGGCTGCCCGTGCCGATCCAGCACGTACAGCCGCACGTTCTCGATGGGCCCGCCCAGCACCGGACGCAACCGCTCCGGCGTGATGGGGCAGACCGTCGCGTCCACCGTGCACTCGGTGGGGCCATACACGTTGAAGGCCCGCACCGCGCGCGAGGCCCCCAACCGCCGCCACAGCGGCTCGGAGATGGCCTCGCCGCCCACCAGCACGGCCACCGGCCGCGAGGCCTCCTCCAGCCAGCCCGTCTCCACCAGGAGCTGGAGCTGCGAGGGCGTGCAATCGAGCACGTCCACCCGCTGCCGCTCCAGGTAGCCGCGCAGCGCCTCACCGTCGAAGCGCACGAGCTCCGGCGTCAGCTCCAACGTATGCCCGCGCAACACTTGGAAGAGCTGCTTCACCGAGGTGTCGAAGGACACCGAGCCATTCACGCTCACCCGCCGCCCCGGCTCCAGCCCCGCGTACACCGCGCCGTGCAGCGCCTCGACGAGGTTGGCCACCGCCCCCTGCCGCACCATCACCGCCTTCGGCCGGCCCGTGCTGCCCGAGGTGTAGATGGCGTACGCCAGGTGCTCCGACCCCGCGCCTCCCGGCACGGGCGTCTCCGGCTCCCCGTGCAACGACTCCACCCCGGCATCCAGCCGCAGCAGCCGCTGCCCGGGCCCCACCAGCCCTCCGGCGGCCTCTCCCGCCGTCACCACCACCCCGGCCCCCGAGTCCTCCAGCATGTAGCGCAGCCGCTCGGCCGGGTACTCCGGATCCAACGGCACGTACGCACCGCCGGCCTTCAGGATTCCCCACAGGCCCACCACCAGCTCCAGCGAGCGCTCCACGCACAGGCCCACCCGCACGTCCGGGCCCACGCCCATCCGCCGCAGCCGGTGCGCCACCTGGTTGGCCCGCGCGTCCAGCTCCCGGTACGTGAGCCCCATCGGCCCCATCACCACCGCGGGCACCTCCGGCGTGCGTGCCACCTGCGCCTCGAAGAGCGCCGCCAGTCCCGCGCCTCCCTCGCGCGCCACCGCCGTCGCGTTCCACTCGCGGAGCACCCGCTGACGCTCCGCCTCGCCCAGCGGGGACAGCTCCTCCACCGGGCGCTCCGCCGACTCCGCCAGGGCCCCCAGCAGGCGCTGGAAGTGCTCCAGCAGCCGCTGCGCGTCCGCCCCGTCGATGCGGCGCTCGTCATGGAAGAGGTGCAGCTCCAATCCCTCGTGGGGATCCGCGATCAGCACCAGCGGGAAGCTGTCGAGCTCGAAGCTGCGCAGATCCCGGATCTCCAACCCGGTCCCCTTCCCGAGCTCGCCCTCCAGCGCGCCGTCCACCCGCAGGTTCTCCACCACCACCAGCGACTCGAAGAGCGGCGCCCCGGGCGGCACCTCGCTCCAGCGCCGCACCTCCACCAGCGGGCTGTAGTCGTGCTGCCGCATCTCCAGCAGCCAGCCCTGCAGCTCCCGCAGCCACTCGCCCACGGGCTTGCCCCGGGCCACACGCGCGCGCACCGGCAGCGTGTTGATGAACATCCCGATCGTCTCTTCCACGCCCGGCAGCGCCGCCGGACGGCCGGAGACGGTGTTGCCGAAGACCACGTCGTCCTCTCCGCCGTGGTGGCGCAGCAGCAGCGCCCAGGCGCCCAGGAGGCACGTGCTCAGGGTGACCTTCTGCCGGCGCGAGAGTTCCTGGAGCGCCGCGACCTGCCCGGCCTCCAGACGGACCCGCCGCTCCCGGCGCACGGGCACGCCGCCTGGAAGGGGGCCGCGATCCACGCCCACCTGCGTGGGAGACGTGAAGCCCGCGAGCGACTCGCGCCAGAACTCCCGGGCGGCGCCCAGCTCCTGACGCTGCAACCAGGCGATGAAGTCCCGGTACGCGGGCGCCTCCGCCCAGCTCCGCGGAGCGCCGAGCACCCGCGCCCCGTAGCGAGCGAACACCTCTCGCAGCATCAAGGGCATGGACCAGCCATCCAGCACCAGGTGCGAGTAGCTGAGTACGAGTCTCCAGGCCCGCTCGCCGACCCGCAGCAGGGCGAGCCGCAGCAGGGGAGCCCGCTCCAGCTCGAAACCCCGGCGCCGATCCGCGGCGATCCACTCGGCGAACCGCGCCTCGAACTCCGAGGGCGGTACGTCACGCCAGTCCTCCGAGCGGATGGGGAGCTGCGCATCCCGCATCACCACCTGCAGCGGCTCCTCCAGGCCCTCCCAGAGGAACCCCGTGCGCAGGCTGGTGTGACGGGCCACCGTCTCCTGCCACGCACGCGCCACGGCGGTGACATCCAGCGGGCCCTCCAGCTCCCACGAGAGCTGGTTGAGGTACATGTCCGCGCTGGACGCGTGGAGCACGTGGAAGAGCAGCCCCTTCTGGAGCGGAGAGAGGGGGTAGAGATCCTCGACCTGGCCGAGCTTCACGAGCGGGAAATCGGACGGGGTGAAGCGCTCCCGGCCCTCCGAGGCCCGCGCTCGCGCCACCGGCTCCGCGGCCTGTCCGGACGCCGAACCCGCCACCGCGGCGAGCCGGGCAATCGTCGGCTGGGAGAAGAGCTGCTTCGCGGTGATGTGCACTCCCGCCTGCGCGGCCCGGGAGATGATCCGGATGGCGAGGATGGAGTCGCCGCCCAGCTCGAAGAAGTCGTCGTGGATGCCCACCCGCTCATGCCCGAGCACCTGCGCCCAGGCCTCCGCCAATGCGCGCTCCTCCGGCGTGCGAGGCGGCTCATACGAGGTGGACGTCTCCCGTGCCTGCTCCGGCGCGGGCAGGGCCTTGCGCTCCACCTTGCCACTCGTGGTGCGAGGCAGCGCCTCCAGCGGCACGAAGACCGAGGGCACCATGTACTCGGGCAGGCGCTGAGTCAGGGAGGCGCGCAGGCTGGCGAGGTCCAACCTGGGAACCGTGGCACCCTCACCCCGGGGGGCTTTGCCCCCCCTTTGAACGACGGGGGGCTCCTCTCCCGGAGGGAGAGGGGATATTGGCACCACGTAGGCCACGAGCCACGGTTCGCCTCCCGCCCGCTTGCGGAGCACGACGACCGCCTCGCCTACCGATGGCTCCGCGATCAGGGCGGCCTCGATCTCCCCCAGCTCGATGCGGAACCCGCGCAGCTTCACCTGCTCGTCCGCGCGGCCGAGGAACTCCAACTGCCCGTCCGGCAACCACAGGACCACGTCTCCCGTCCGGTACATGCGCGCACCGGGAACCCCTCTGAACGGATCCGGAATGAAGCGCTCGGCCGTCAGCTCCGGCCTCCCCAGGTAGCCCCGGGTCACGCCCTCTCCGCCCACGTACAGCTCTCCCCGCACGCCCACCGCCACCGGGCGCAGTTCCGCGTCCAGCACGTAGGCACTCGCCCCAGCGAGCGGTCCTCCAATGGGCACCACCGCCGCGTCCGGCGAGCACTTCGCCAGGGTCGCGTAGATGGAGATCTCCGTGGGACCGTATGCGTTGACGAAGAGCCGCCCCACGCCCCAACGCCTCGGCAACCTCGAGCCGCAAGCCTCGCCCGCCACCATCATCGACTCCAGGGCGGGCAGCGCCTCGACGGGCGTCGCCTCCAGGACGGAGGGCGTGAGCACGGCCGTGGTCACCCGCTCCTCGCGCAGCACGCGCAGCAGATCCGCGCCCGGCATCAACGCCTCGCGCGAAGCCATGACCAGCGTCGCACCGTCGCTCAGCGCGCCGAAGATTTCGAAGACGGACACGTCGAAACTCGCCGAGGCGAACTGCAGCACCCGCTTGCCCGGCCCGATGGCCCAGGCCTCTCGCGAGGCCCGCACGGTGTTGCTCGCGCCCCGGTGCTCCACCAGCACGCCCTTGGGCCTGCCTGTCGAGCCCGACGTATAGATGACATAGGCGAGCTGCCCCGGGTGCACCTCCACCCCGGGAGCTGTCCTCGGCGCACGTGCGAGCAGCTCGCGCTCCGCCTCCGCGTCGAGCAGCACCCGCCGCACGCCCTGTCCCTCCAGCCACGCGGCCGTCCGCTCCTGGGCGATCACCGCGGACGCGCCGCTGTCCTCCAGCAGGGAGCGCAGCCGGGCCGCCGGCCACGCCGGATCCACCGGCACGTACGCACCGCCCGCCTTGAGCACGCCCAGCATGGCGATGATGAGCTCCGGGGAGCGCTCCAGGCACAGCATCACCCGGTCCTCGGCCCTCACGCCAAGCCCGCGCAGGTGGTGCGCGAGCTGGTTGGCCCGCGCCTCCAGCTCCCCGTAGGTGAGCCGCTCATTCCCGAAGACGATCGCCTCCGCCTCCGGGGCCGCCGCCGCCCGCTCCTCGAAGCGCCGGTGCAGCAGCCCGGTCTCCACCGCGGCCACCCCCACCCCGCTCCACTCCCGCAGCAGCCGGTGCCGCTCGGTCTCGTCCACCGGGGACAGCTCGCCCAGCCGCTGCCCGGGCCGGGCCACCATGGACTCCAGCAGGTGGCGCAACTGCCCCAGGAGCCGGCCGGCATGCTCCGCGTCGAAGCGCGCCACGTCGTAGGCCAGGTGCAGCGGCAGCTCACGCGCGGGCGAGGAGATGAGCGTCAGCGGGTGATGATCCGACTCCAACGAGCGGACGTCGCGCACCTCCAGCGAGGGCAGCGAGGCCGTGAGCGCCGCATCCACCGGGTAGTTCTCGAAGATGACCAGGCTCTCGAAGAGCGGCGTGCCCGCGGACACCTCGCTCCAGCGCTGCACCTTCACCAGCGGCGAGTGCTCGTGCTGCCGCATCTCCAGCAGCCACGCCTGGAGCCCCTTCAGCCACTCGACGAGCGGCTCGCCACCGGGAAGCCGCACGCGGACGGGCAGCGTGTTGATGAACAGGCCCACCATGCCCTCCACGCCGGGCAGCTCCGGGGGACGGCCGGACACGGTGGTACCGAAGACGACGTCCCTCGTCCCCGCATGGTGCCCGAGCAGCAGCGCCCAGGCCCCTTGCAACACGGTGTTGAGCGTGAGGCCCTGCTGGCGCGCGAACGCATTCAGCGCCTCGGTGGTGGCGGCGGACAGGTGGATCTGCCGCGTGCCCCGGCCGGCCGCGGTGCCCTCCAGGCTCGCGGTGCCGCGTCCCAACTCGGTGGGCTCGGAGAAGCCCGCGAGCGAGCGGCGCCAGAAGCGCTCGGACTCCTCCAGGTTCCGCGCCTGGAGCCAGCCGATGTAGTCGCCATACGGCCGCGGCTGCTCCAGCCTCGGCGCCTGCCCCCGGGAGAGCTGCTCGTAGAGGGCGAAGACCTGCTTGATGACGATGGGGACGGACCACCCGTCCAGCAGCAGGTGGTGGTGACTGAAGACGAAGCGGTACACCGCGTCCCCGGTGCGCAGCAGGGCCAGGCGGCACAGCGGCGGCGAGGACAGCTCGAAGCCTCGGCGGCGATCCGCCTCCAGCCACGTGGTGAAGCGCGCCTGCTGCTCCGCCACCGGCACCTCACGCCAGTCCTCCTGGATGATCGGCAGCTCCGCCTCGCACAGCACCACCTGGAGGGGCTCGTCGACACCCTCCCAGACGATGGCCGTCCGGAGGATGGGGTGCGCGTCCACCACCTGCCGCCAGGCTCGCGCGAAGGCGGAGAGGTCCAGCGTCCCGCGCAGCTCGCAGACGAGCTGGTTGAAGTACATGCCCTCGCCCTGCTCGCTCAGGACGTGGAAGAGCATTCCCTGCTGGAGGGGCGAGAGCGGGTACAGATCCTCGAGGTTCCGCGCGCCGCGCGCGCCACCCCGGGCCACGCGCACCACCAGCCCATCCAGCTGTGTCTGCCCGAGCGGTGCCAGCGGGAAGTCGGACGGCGTGAGGAGGCTCGCCGCGTCCTCCGCGGTGCAGCGAGCGAGCAGGGCTCGCAGGGCGTCCACGAAGCCGCGAGCCAGGGACTCCAGCGTCTCCTTCCGGTAGACGTGCTCGCCGTACGCCCAGGAGATCTGGAGGCGGCCTCCGGACACGAGGGCATTCACGCCGATCCGGTGGGAGCGGAGGGACCTCGGGTCCTGCGTGGGCCCCACGGACTCGGAGGTCAGCGCGAGCGGCGACTCGGGGGGCAACACGTGATCGAGCTGCCCCAGGTAGTTGAACGACACCTCCGCGGCCGGGAGCGCACGCAGGCGGGCGGCCAGCGCCTCATCCTTCGAGAGGTAGCGCAGCACACCGAAGCCCAGGCCCCGGCGGGGAACGCGGCGGAGCGTCTCCTTGACGGTCCGGAGCCCCGACTCGGGCGTCTGGCCATCCCCCGCCTCCAACAGGACGGGGTACAGGCTGGTGAACCAGCCCACCGTGCGCGACAGGTCCACGCCCTCGAGCACGTCCTCGCGCCCGTGGCCCTCCAGGTCCACCTGCAAGCAGGACGCACCCGTCCAGCGCCGGAAGGACTCCACCAGCGCGGCCAGCAGCACCTCCTCCACGCGCGCGCGCCACGCACGAGGCACTTCCTGGAGGAGCACCCGCGTCTCCTCCGCGTCGAGCTCCACCTGCACCAGCCGCGCGGAGCCCTCGGTGTCCTCGCCTCCGGGCAACTCCACGGGCAGGCGCGAGGCGCGCTCCCAGGGCAGGCCCAGCCAGTACCCCGCGTCCTCCCGCACGGCCGGCGTCTGGGCATACGACTCCAGCCGCTCCGCCCACTGTTGGAAGGAGGTTGTCTTCGGCGGCAGTTGCACCGGCCCACCCGCACGGAGTTGCGCCCCCGCCGTGAGGAGGTCCGTCAACAGCACCCGCCACGAGACGCCGTCCACCACGAGGTGGTGGATGACCAGCAGCAGCCGCCGAGGCTCTCCCGCTCCCAGCTCGTACAGCACCGCGCGCGCGAGGGGCCCTTCGCTCAACCCCAACGAGGCCTGCATCCGAGCCGCATGGGACTCCAGGGCCGTGCGGCGCGCCGCCGGCTCCAGCGTGGAGAGTTCCACCCGCTCCAGCGGGAAACGGCCCTCGGGGCCGCCATGCTCCTGGCTCCAGCCCTCGCTGCTCCGGGAGAAGCGCAGGCGCAGCGCGTCGTGGTGCTGGCTCAGGTGCTGGAGCGCCTGCTCGAGCAGGGCCACGTCCCACGGCTCGCGCAGGGCGAAGAGCAGCGCCTGGTTGTAGTGGTGCGGATTCACCCGCTCCTGCTCGAAGAACCAGCGCTGGATGGGCGTGGGGACGACCGGCCCCGTCACCAGCGCCTGCTCGGCCGTGACCCCGGGCGCCGAGCCCGCCACCGCGGCGAGCTGCGCGATCGTCCGGTGCGAGAAGAGCTGCTTCGCGGTGAGGTGGACGCCCGCCTGCGAGGCCCGCGAGATGATCTGGATGGCGAGGATGGAGTCGCCGCCCAGCTCGAAGAAATCGTCATGGATGCCCACCCGCTCGTGCCCGAGCACCTGGGCCCAGACCTCCGCCAACGTGCGCTCCGCCGGGGTGCGCGGCGGCTCGTAGCCATCGGGGACCTCGCGGGTCTGCTCCGGCGCGGGCAGCGCCTTGCGATCCACCTTGCCGCTCGTGTTGAGCGGCAGCGCCTCGAGCGGCACGAAGGCCGCGGGCACCATGTACTCGGGCAGGCGCTGACTCAGGAAGGCGCGCAGATGGGAGGGATCCAACCTGGGAGCCGTAGCACCCTCACCCCGTCCCTCTCCCGGGGGGAGAGGGGTATTTGGAGGGGTATTTGGAGAGGTATTTGGCACCACGTACGCCACCAGCTTCGACTCGCCCTGGGCGCCCTTGCGCACCACCACCACCGCCTCGCCCACCGAGGGCTCGGCACGCAGCGCGGCCTCGATCTCCCCCAATTCGATGCGGAAGCCGCGCACCTTCACCTGCTCGTCGGCGCGGCCGAAGAACTCCAACTGTCCGTCCGGCATCCACCGCACGACGTCGCCCGTTCGGTACATACGGGCCCCGAGCTCTCCGCTGAAGGGCTCCGGCACGTATCGCTCGGCCGTCAGCTCCGCCCGCCCGAGGTAACCCCGGCTCACGCCCGCACCTCCCACGTACAGCTCACCGCGCACGCCCTGGGCCACCGGACGCAGGTCCGCGTCCAGCACGTAGAGCCGGGCACCCCCGATCGGTGGGCCGAGCGGCGTCACCGGCGCACCCGGCACGCAATCGGCCAGGGTCGCGCAGATGGTGATCTCCGTCGGCCCGTACACGTTGATGAAGCGCCTGCCCGTGCCCCAGCGCTTCGTCAGCCCGGGGTTGCAGGCCTCGCCCGCCGCCATCACCGTCTCCAGCAGGGGCAGATTCTCCGCGGGAGTCACCTCCAAGACGGAGGGCGTCAACATCGCCGCGTGGATCCGCTGCTCGCGCAGCAGCCGCGCCAGATCCGGTCCGGGCTGGATGGCCTCGCGCGAGGCCACCACCAGCGCCGCGCCGTCGAGCAGGGCGCCGTAGATCTCCGAGACCGAGGCGTCGAAGCTCGCCGAGGCGAACTGCAGCACCCGCTTGCCCGGACCCACCGCCCAGGCCCAGCGAGAGACCCGCACGGTGTTGCAGACGTTGCGGTGCTCCACCAGCACGCCCTTGGGCCGACCCGTCGAGCCCGACGTATAGATGATGTACGCGAGCTGCTCGGGGTGCACCTCCACCTCGGGAGCTGTCCGCGAGGCCCGGGAGAGCGCCTCGAGGTCCGCTGGCGCGTCGAACACCACGCGCGGCACCACCCTCCCCTCCAGCCAGGCCGAGGTCCTCGACTGCACGAGCACCGTGGCGGCACCGCAGTCCTCCACCAGCGACTGGAGCCGCGCCGCCGGCCACGCCGGATCCAGCGGCACGTACGCGCCACCGGCCTTGAGTACGCCCAGCATCGAGACGATCAGCTCCGCGGAGCGCTCCAGGCACAGCACCACCCGGGACTCGGCCTTCACACCGAGCCCGCGCAGGTGGTGCGCGAGCTGGTTGGCCCGCGCGTCCAGCTCCGCATAGGTGAGCCGCTCGGCTCCGAAGACGAGCGCCTCCGCGTCCGGCGTCCGCGCCACCTGCTCCTCGAAGAGGCGATGGAGCACGGCGGGCTCCGTGGACGGACCTCCCGCGGTGCTCCACTCCTTCAGCAACCGCTGGCGTGCGGCCGCGTCCACCGGGGACAGCTCGCGCAACCGCTGCTCCGGCCGGGAGGCCATGGCCTCGAGCAGCAGGCGCAACTGTCCCAGCATCCCGTCGACATGCTCCACGTCGAAGCGGGCGCGCTCATGGGCGAGCTCCAACCGCAGCTCGCGCCCCGGCACGGCCACCAGCGTCAACGGGTGGTGGTCCTCCTCCACGGCGCGCACGTCGCGCACCTCCAGCGAGGGCAGCGAGGCCGTGAGCGCCGCATCCACCGGGTAGTTCTCGAAGACGACCAGGCTCTCGAAGAGCGGCGTGCCCGCGGGCACCTCGCTCCAGCGCTGCACCTTCACCAGCGGCGAGTGCTCGTGCTGCCGCATCTCCAGCAGCCATGCCTGGAGCCCCTTCAACCACTCGACGAGCGGCTCGCCGCCGGGAAGCCGCACGCGCACCGGCAGCGTGTTGATGAACAGGCCCACCATGCCCTCCACGCCGGACAGCTCCGGGGGACGGCCGGACACGGTGGTGCCAAAGACGACGTCCCTCGTCCCCGCATGGTGCCCGAGCAGCAGCGCCCAGGCCCCCTGCACCACGGTGTTGAGCGTGAGCCCCTGCTGGCGTGCGAGTGCGTTCAACGCCTCGGTGGTGGAAGCGGACAGGTGGATCCGCCGGGTGGCACGGCCGGACGCGGGCGACGCCCCGGGGAATCCCCGCCCCAGCCCGGTGGGCTCGGAGAAACCCGCGAGCGAGCGGCGCCAGAAGCGCTCGGACTCCTCCAGCCCGCGCTCTTGGATCCACTCGATGTAGTCGCCGTAGGGCCGCGCCTGCTCCACGCGCGGAGGGAGACCCCGGACGAGGCTCTCGTAGAGGACGAAGACCTGCTTGATGAGGAGGGGAACGGACCAGCCGTCCAGCAGGATGTGGTGGTGGCTGAAGACGAAGCGGTACGCCGAGTCCCCGGTGCGCAGCAGCGACAGGCGCAGCAGCGGCGGCGTGCCGAGCTCCACTCCCCTGCGGCGATCCGCCTCCAGCCACGCGGTGAAGCGCGCCTCCTGCTCGGGGGCGGGAGTCCCGCGCCAGTCCTCCTGCTCGAGCGGCAGGTCCACCTCTTTGAGCACCACCTGGAGGGGCTCGTCGACGTCCTCCCAGACCATGGCGGTGCGGAGGATGGGGAACGCCGCCACCGCCCGGCGCCAGGCCTCGGTGAAGGCCGGGAGATTGAGCGCACCGCGCAGCTCGCAGGAGAGCTGGTTGAAGTACAGACCCGAGCCCTGCTCCTGGAGGACGTGGAAGAGCATCCCCTGCTGCAGCGGGGAGAGCGGGTACAGGTTCTCGATGTTGTCGCTCATTGGGTCTTCTTGCCGAACCGGGCGGAAAGCTTGTCGAGTTGGGACTGCTTCACCTTGGCCAACTTGAAGTCGGAGGGCGTGTGGCCTCCGGCCTCGGGGGACTGGCAGTGCGCGATCAGCTCGCGCAGGCGCTCCAGGAAGTCCGCGGCGAGCTTCCCGACGGTCTCCTGGCGGTAGAGCGACTCCCCATACGTCCACGTCATCTGGAGGCGGCCGCCCACCACGGCGCCCACCACGTCGAGCAGGTAGGGCCTGCGGATGCGAGGCCCCCGCTGCGGGCCCATGCCCTCGGGCGCGAGCGCGAGCATCCCGTTCCCGTTCAGCGCCCCGTCCACCTGTCCGAGGTAGTTGAAGCTCAGCTCGGCCCGCGGAAGCCCCGCCAGCGCGGCGTCCTCGCCCAGGTGGCGCAGCAGCCCGTACCCCATGCCCTTGGACGGCACGGCGCGCAGCTGCTCCTTCACGTCCCGCAGCACCTCACCGGGACCAGCGGCGTCCCGGGCCTCCAGCAGCGCCGGGAAGAACGTGGTGAACCAACCCACCGTGCGCGAGACATCCAGGCCCGCGAGCAGCTCCTCGCGCCCGTGGCCCTCCACGTCCACCAGCACCAGCGGGTTGCCGGCCCAGCGCCCCACGGTCCGCGCGAGCGCGGTGAGGAGCGCGTCGTTGATCTGCGTGTGGTACGCGCGCGGCACGTCCTGCAGCAGCGCGCGGGTCTCCTCGGCGGTGAGGGACAGGCTCACGCTCCGGGCCGAGCCCTCGAGGTTCTCCCCTCCCGGCGAGTCCACCGGCAGCCGCGTGACACGGGCCCAGGGACGCGCCAGCCACCAGGAGCGCTCGGCGTCCAGCTTGGCGGAGCGCGCGTGCTCGGAGAGGCCCCGGGCCCAGGCCTGGAAGGAGGTGGTCTTCGGCGGCAGCGCCACCGGAGCGCCCGCCGCGAGCCGCTGGTACGTCACCAGCAGATCCTCCAGGAGGATGCGCCAGGAGACGCCATCCACCACCAGGTGGTGCAGCACGAGCAGCAGGCGCCCGGACTGTCCCACCCCCATGTCGAACAGCACCGCCCGCAGCAGCGGCCCCTCCTCCAACCGGAGCGAGCCCTGAGCCTCGGTGGCCCGCCGCTCCAGCTCCGCGGCCCGGGCCTCGGGAGCCACGCCCGACAGGTCCACGCGCTCTAGGAGCACGGGCTCGCCCGGGGCCGCGCACACCTGCCGCCAGCCCTGCTCCGTGCGAGCGAAGCGCAGGCGCAGCGCGTCGTGGTGCTCCACCACGAGCCCCAGCGTGCGCTCCAGCACCGCCGCGTCCAGGGCCGTGCGCACCTCCAGGAGGAGCGACATGTTCCAGTGGTGGGGCTCGGCGGGCGACTGCGCGAAGAACCAGCGCTGGATGGGACTGAGCGCCACCGGGCCCGTCACCGGTCCCTGCTCGGCCTGCACGGCGAGCCGCGTGTTCGCCACCGCCGCGAGCCGGGCCACCGTGGGGTTCTGGAACACCTGGCGCGGCGACAGCTCGATGCCGGCCCGGCCCGACCGGGTGACGATCTGGATGCTGAGGATGGAGTCCCCGCCCAGCTCGAAGAAGTTGTCGTCCACGCCGACGCGCTCCACGCCGAGCACCTCGCACCAGATGCGCGCGAGCTGCGTCTCCAGCTCGTTGCGCGGTGCCACGTACGCCGCGCTCCGGGCCGCGGGCTGGAGCTCCGGAGCCGGCAGCGCAGCCACGTCCACCTTGCCGTTGCGCGTGCGCGGCAGGGCCTCGCGCTCCACGAAGGCGGAGGGCACCATGTACTCGGGGAGCCGCTCGCGGAGGAAGGCGCGCAGCACGTCCGCCGTGGGGCCCGGGCGCTGGTGGGGCACGACGTAGCCCACGATCCGCCTGCCGCCCCGTCCGTCCTCGCGCGCGGCCACCGCCACCTCGCGCAGCCCGGAGTGCGCGGCGAGCGCCGCTTCCACCTCACCCGTCTCGATGCGGAAGCCCCGCACCTTCACCTGCCCGTCCTGGCGTCCGAGGAACTCGAGCACCCCGTCCTTCCGCCAGCGCACGCGATCGCCCGTGCGGTACAGCCGAGCGCCGGGGCTCGTGTCGAAGGGATCGGCCACGAAGCGCTCAGAGGTGAGCTCGGGCCGCCCGAGGTAGCCGCGCGCCACGCCAGCGCCGCCGACGTACAGCTCGCCTGGCACGCCAATGGGGACAGGCTGGAGGCGCTCGTCGAGCACGTACACCCGGGCACCCGGGATGGCCCGGCCGATGGGCACGGGGCCCGAGTCCGCCGGATCCACCTTGTGCACGGTGCTCCAGATGGTGGCCTCGGTGGGGCCGTACTCGTTGAAGAGGGCCGTGCCAGGCAGGGCCTCGTGGTGGGCGCGGACCAGCTCGCGCGGGCACGCCTCGCCACCGACGCTCACCGCACGCAGGCTGGAGAGCCCACCGGCCGGAGCCGCCGCGAGGATCTGCGCGTACAGCACCGGCACGCCGATGAGGTGCGTGACCCCGTGCCGCGCGAGGGAGGCGGCCAGCTCCCTCGGATCATCCATCACTCCGGCCTCCGGGAAGCGCAGCGTGCCGCCGTGGAGCAGCGTCCAGAACAGGCCGGCGAGCGAGGCATCGAAGGTGAACGGCGACAGCGGCACGCAGACGCCCGGGGCCCCGTACACCTCGAAGCGGGCGCGGGTGGCGTGCGCGAGCTGGCGGTGCTCCACCACCACGCCCTTGGGCCTGCCCGTGGAGCCGGAGGTGAAGAGCACGTAGGCCGCGTGGTGGGGCTCCGGGCGCGGCGAGGGGGACACAGAGGGCTCGGACACCGCGGACTCCACGGCGAGCACGGACCGTCCCTCTCCCGGGGCGAACCGGCCCGTCATGGCCTCGCGGGTGAGCACCACGCGCGCCCCCGCGTCCTCGAGCACGAGCCGCAACCGCTCGGGCGGGCTCGAGATGTCCAGCGGAAGCCAGGCGCCTCCGGCCGCGAGCGTGCCCAGGATGGAGGACACGACGTCCGTGGGGCGCTCCAGCGCGAGGGCCACCACGTGCTCAGGGCCCACGCCCTGCCGCCGCAGCAGCGAGGCGATGCGCCAGGCCCGCGCGGCCAGCTCGCGGTACGAGAGCACTTCTCCGGCATCGGCCAGGGCGGGCGCATCCGGAGTCCGAGCCACCTGGGTCTCGAACAGCTCCAGCACGGTGGCGGAGGACGGAAACGCCGGAGCCGGATTCCACTCGAGCAGGAGCTGGCGGCGCTCCGCTTCGGACAGGAGCGTGAGCGAGGAGAGCTTGTGCTCCGGAGCCGAGGCAATGCCCTCGAGCAGGCGCACGAAGTGGCCGCCCATGCGGGAGATGGTCTCCGCGTCGAAGAGATCGGTGTTGTACTCGAGACCGCCCCACAGCCCGTCCGCCGTCTCGCGCAACTCCAGCGCGAGGTCCAGCTTGGCGGCGCCCGCGTGGAGGTCCATGCCGCTCAGGGTGAGGCCCGCGAGCTGCACGGTGGGCATGGGGACGTTGTGGAGCACCAGCAGCGTCTGGAAGATGGGCGAGTGGCCCAGGTCACGCGAGACGTGCAGGGCATCGACCAGCTTCTCGAAGGGGGCCTCCTGGTGGGCGAAGGCGTCCAGGGCGGTGCGGCGCACGCGGCCGAGCAGCTCCACGAAGGACGGATCCCCGGAGAGATCGGCGCGCAGGGGCAGCGAGTTGATGAAGCAGCCCACAAGGGACTCGAGCTCGGGGTGGCTGCGGCCCGCGACGGCCGTGCCCACCGCGAAGTCCTGCTGGCCGCTGTAGCGGGACAGGAGCACCTGGTAGGCGGCCATGAGCACCATGAAGGGCGTGGCGCCCTCGCGCCTGGCGAGCGCCCCCAGCGTGTTGGCCACGCTCCGGGGCACGGTGAAGCGGTGCTGCGCACCCCGGTAGGACTGCACGGCTGGCCGGGGTTTGTCGGTGGAGAGCCGCAGCACGGGCACGTCGGCCAGCGTCTGCTTCCACCAGGACAGCTCCTTCTCCAGCGCGGGGCCGCGCAGCCACTCGTGCTGCCATGCCGCGTAATCCACGTACTGCACGGGCAGCTCCGGCAGCGGCGAAGCGGCACCGGAGACGAAGGCGGCGTAGAGGACCGCCAGCTCCTTCATCATCACGCCCGCGGACCAGCCATCGGAGACGATGTGATGCGGGGTGACGAGCAGCACATGCTCGGTGTCATCGGCGCGCAGCAGCGCCGCGCGGATCAACGGACCGGCCGCGAGCTCGAAGGGCCGCCGGGCCTCCTCGAGGGCCCAACGGGCGATCGCCGCGTCACGGTCTCCCTCCGCCTCCAGCCGCACCACGGGCAGGGGCACGGACAGGGACTCGGCGATGCGCTGCACGGGGCCGGAGTCCTCCAGGGCGAAGGTGGTCCGGAGAGCCTCGTGGCGGCGGACCACCTCGTTGAGGGCGCGCTCCAGCGCCGCGGTGTCCAGCGGCCCGCTCAGGCGCAGCGCGGACGGGTTGTTGTAGGCCACGTTCCCCGGCTCGAGCTGATCCAGGTACCAGAGCCGCTGCTGGGAGAAGCTGAGGGGCAGCGGCCGATCGCGCGGCACGCGGGTGATGGCGGACGGGCCCTCGGGACGTGGGGCCTGGATGGGCGCGGGTGCCGGTGCCGGACGGCGTACCGCTGGAGCACCTCCCGCGAGCAGCTCCACGGAGCCATCGGCCCTGCGCCGGGCGCGCTGTCCCAGGGTGAGCAGCCGTGCTCCGGCCTCCAGGGGCGGTTCCTTCCAGAAACCTCGCGGCACACCTCCGCCTCCGATGGCGAGCATGCCGGAGACGCCGACGGGAACGGGCCTGCCTCGGGAATCCAGCACCTGCACCTGCATGTGAGCGGGAGGCAGGAAGACAGGGGTGCCCGTCTCCTCCGCGCGCACCGGCAGCCACGCCGCCGGCCCGAAGGCCTCCTCGCGGCGCAGCACCTCCACCCCAGCCGCGCGAGCGAGTGAAGCGGCCAGTTCCGGCGCCGCGCCCTCGACGAACAGCCGCCGCACGGAGCGGAGCTCCTCGGAGACGCCCGGGAGCGCGACGAGCGCTCGGGCCAGGGACGGCGTGCAGTGCAGGTGCGTGACGCCCGTCTCGCGCACCAGCGCGAGCACCGCCCCCACCTCCGCACCACTCTCCGCCAGCGCGGAGGGCACAACCCTGGTCCCTTCCGGCTGCGAGCGCCGCCGCAGGGTGTCCAGGTGCTGGAGGCTGTTCATCGTCGCCTCCGTGCTGGCGCCGAAGTCCACCAGACAGGCCACCTCGCCCACGTCCAGCCGCCGCACGCGCTCGACGATGGCCTCACAGGACTCGGGCGTCCCGAAGAGACCGCCGGCCTCCAGGTAGCGCTCGAAGCCGTGCTCCAGCAGCGCGTCCATGTCGCGCGGCGTGAGGGTGCGCACGTCCACCTTGAGACCCTGGCTGGCGGCGAACCCGCTGAAGATGTCCACCGAGCTGCGGAAGTAGCGCAGCAGCGGCTCGCGCACGGCGCGGCGCACCTCGGACGCATCCGCCCCGAGGAACGCGTGCATCATCAGGCTCACCTGCCCCCGGCCCGGACCATGTCCATGCCGCCGCCAGGCCTCGCGGTAGAGCGCCACCTTCTCGGCCAGCGAGTCGAGATCCTGGCCCATGAGGTTGGTGAGCACGTTGGCGCCCAGCTCGCCCGCGAGCCGGAAGGTCTCCGGGCTGCCAGCGGCCGTGAGCCAGAAGGGCAACTCCGCCTGCACGGGGCGCGGGCGGATGGCGATCTCCACCTCCTGGCCCTCACCGTTGCGGCGGAGCACCGTCCCGCCCCGCCACAGGTGCCGCACCGTCTCGATGCCGCGGAGCATGATCTCCTTGCGGCGTGCGTAGTGGTCCGGCGCGAAGACGAAGTCGTTCGCATGCCACCCCGAGGCGAACGACACCCCCACCCGGCCTCCGGAGAGGTTGTCGATCATCGCCCACTCCTCGGCCACCTGGAGGGGGTCGTGCAGGGGCATCACCACGCTGCCGGCGCGGATCCCCACGTGCTCGGTGAGGGTGGCGATGCCCGCGCCGGTGATGGCGGGGCTCGGGTAGAGGCCGCCGAAGGAGTGGAAGTGACGCTCGGGCGTCCAGATGGCGGAGAAGCCGTGCGAGTCGGCGAAGCGCGCTCCATCCAGCAGCAACTGGTACTTGCGCCGGCCGAGTGCGTCCTCGTCATTGGCGAAGTACGAGAGGCCGAAGGCCAGCGCGCGGCGGGGCGCGGCCTCCCGGCCCACCACGAACCGGGCACTCGCGGGCTCACGCGGCAGGACGACGCGCAGGCCGCGGCACAGGGCCCACAGCACTTCCAGTCCGCTCCCCTGCCCCGCGGGCTCCTCGGCCCAGAGCCATGCGCTTCCGGGAGTCCCACTGCCTCCCTGGTCGAGCACGTGGAACAGGTGGGCCACGGTCCGGGGCGTGTGAATGGCCCGGCGCGGAGTGCCCTCGGTACCGCTCAGCGTCTCGAGGCAGACCATGGCCTCGGCACCGGCCGGAGCGGCACGGTGTTCGAGCGCGGGCAGCTCCTCCTGAGGCCCGTCCACGTACAGCACTCGCGAGGCATCCAACGGGACGCTGGTGCGCAGCCGCGAGTCCGTGAGCAGCAACGGCGCCGGTGCGCCCTCGGGTGCGAGGGAAGCCAGCTCCTTCAACCGCGACGGAGGCACGAGCACCCAGGCCCCACCGGCCTCCAGCACGGCCCACTGCGCGACGAGGCGCTCGGGCGACGGCTCCAGGCACAGGGCCACGAGCTGCTCGGGCCCCACGCCCCTGCGCGCCAGCGCTCCGGCCAGATGCCGGGCCCGTTCGCGCAACGCACCCCAGGAGAGGCTCCGCTCCCCGGCGATGACGGCGGGTGCTTCCAGGGTCCGCGAGGCCTGGGCCTCCAGCAGGGCCGCGATCGAGACAGCCTCACCCCGCGGAGGTGGAGACGCGAAGGCCTCCCGCTGGCTGCGCTCCGCCGCGGTCTCCAGGGACAGCTCGGAGAGACGCAGGCCGGGGTCCGTCACGGCCGATTCGAGGATCGCCTCGAAGTGGCCGATCACCCGATCGATGGTGGCCTTGTCGAACAGCTCGGTGGCGTACTCCATGTCACCGGAGAAGCCCTGCTCGCCCTCGCCGAGGGAGATGCAGAGGTTGGCGAGCATGGAGCCGAACTGGGAGGGCGCGTCCGGCACCTGTACGGGCTCCAGCCGAAGCCCGGGCAGCTCCAGGTGCGAGCCAAAGCCGGCATGGAGGACGAACAGCGCATCGAAGATCCGCGAGCTGCCGGGGTCTTTCTTGGGCTCGAGCTCGCGCACGAGGTGCTCATAGGGGACGTCCGGATTCGCGTAGGCGCCGAGCGTGGTGTCCCGCACGCGGCCGAGCAGCTCGCGGAAGGTGGGATCGCCCGAGAGGTCGGTGCGCAGCGGGACGGCGTGGGCCACGTAGCCGACCAGCGGCTCCAGCTCGCCACGGGAGCGGTTGCCGATGGGCGTGCCCACGACGATGTCCTCCTGGCCTGCGTAGCGGGCCAGCAGCGCCTTGTAGGCGGCGAGGAGGATCATGAAGGAAGTGAAGCCCTCGCGCTGCCCGAGCGACAGGATGGCGTCGGAGAGGCGGCGGGACAGGCCGAAGAGGCGGCGCGCGCCGATGAGCGAGCGCGAGGCCCCGCGAGGACGATCCGTGGGAAGTGCCAGCGGGCCCGGAGGAGCGGCCATGCGCTCGCGCCAGAAGGACTCCTGGGCGGAGAAGGCGCCCGAGGCCAGCGCGCGCCGCTGCCACGCCGCGAAGTCCATGTACTGCACGGGAAGCGCGGGGAGCGGAGAGGGGCGGCCCTGGAGGAACGCCTCGTAGTTCACCGCCAGCTCGCGGGCGATCGCCACCATGGACAGGGTGTCCGAGACGACGTGGTGCACGGTGACGAGCAGCAGGTGCGTGTCCTCGGCGCTGCGCACCAGGGAGGCGCGGAGGACGGGGCCCTGCTCCAGGGAGAAGGGCCGCGCGGCGTCCTCGCGGGCGAGCCGCAGGGCCTCGGCCTCGCGCTCCTCGCGGGAGCCCTCCAGGACGATGACCGGAAGCGCCGGCTTCAGCTCGGAGTGCACGCGGGGCACGAACCGGCCATCCACGAAGGCGTAGGTGATGCGGAGGGCCTCATGACGGCGGACGGTCTCGGCGAGGCACCGTTCCAGCACGGCCACGTCCAGCGAGCCCGTCAGCCGGAGGACCATGGGCATGTGGAGCGCGGGGTTGCCGGGCACGAAGCGTTCCAGCGCGCACACGCGCTCCTGCACGAAGGAGAGCGGCAGCACGCCCTCGCGAGCCACGGGCTCGAGCCGAGGCATCGGAACGCCACTCCCCGAGGGACCGGCCTCCTTCAGGCGCGCCTCGATGCGCCCGGCGATGCCCGCCACGGTGGGCGCCTCGAAGAGGTCGCTCAGGGGGAGTTGGACCGGGAAGGACTCGCGCAGGCGCGTGAGCATCTGCGCCGCCATGAGCGAGTTGCCGCCCAGCTCCAGGAAGTTGTCGTGGATGCCGATGTCCTCGACGCCGAGCCGCTCGCGCCAGATGACCAGCACCTGCCGCTCGATGTCGGTGCGAGGGGCCTCCTTGCCGGCCGGAGCCACGGCCACGACGGGCGCCAGAGCCTTGACTGGAGCCGGCGCCGCGTCCGTCTCCACCCAGCGGGGCTCGAGCCGGAAGTGCTGGCGCTCGAAGGGATACGAAGGCAGTGACAGGCGCAGGCGCTGCTCGTGGGCGTAGAAGCGCTCCCAGCGCACCTCCAGCCCGGCCTGCCACAGCGCGCCGAGCGCCTCCAGCAGCGTGCCCTGATCGGACGTCGAGGTGCCCGCGCGAGGCAGCGAGGGAACCACCCGCACCGGTGCCTCTCCGCGCAGGTGCATCCGGGTCAGCGTGGTGAGCGCCTGGTCGGGACCGACCTCCAGGTACACGGCACACCCGTCCTGCTGGAGGGTGTCCAGGCCCGCGGCGAAGCGAACAGGCTGGCGCATCTGCCGGGCCCAGTAGGACGGATCCATGGCCTCCTCGGGGCGGATCCACGTCCCGGTGACGCTGGAGACATAGGGCCGCTGGGGCGCGGAGAGCCGCAGTCCCGCGACGGTGCGCTGAAGCTCCTCACGCAGGGGCTCCACGGCCGCCGAGTGGAAGGCCTGCCTCGCGGGCAGCCGCAGCGAGCCCACCCCACGGCGCGCGAGCTCCTGCTCGAGCCGCTCCACCTCGTCCACGGGGCCGGAGACGACACAGCGGGTGGCGCCGTTGATGGAGGCCAGCGACAGCGCCCCGGTAAGCAGCGGCTGGAGCTCGGCCTCGGAGCAACCCGCGGCGGTCATGGCCCCGGGAGGCATGCGCGCCATGAGCTGGCCCCGCACCACCGCGAGCGCCAGCGCGTCCTCGAGCGGCAGCACACCGGCGAGGCACGCGGCCACATACTCGCCATAGCTGTGCCCGAACATGGCATGGGGCTCCAGGCCCCAATCCATCCACAGCCGGGCGAGCGCGTACTCCACGGTGAAGAGCAGCGGCAGCGCGTAGCGGGGATCCGCGAGGGCCTCACGGGCCTCGGCCTCCTGAGCGGGAGCCGGGTACAGCAGCGGGCGCAGGGGCCTGCCCAGCCGGGGAGTGAGGAGCGCGAGGCAGGCGTCCACGTGCTCGCGGAAGCCGGGCTCGGCGGCGTACAGCTCGCGCGCCATGCCCACCGACTGCGCACCCTGGCCGGGGAAGAGGAATGCCACGCGCTGCTCGCGAGCCGCCTCCAGGCTGGCGATCGCCTGTGCCGCGGGAGGCGTCTTCAGCCGGGCGAGCAGCGAGGGAACATCCGCCGCGACGACGGAGCGCCGGTGCTCGAAGGCCTTGCGTCCCACGTTCCGGGTGAAGGCGAGGTCGGCCAGGTTCGCGTCCGGCCTGGCCTCCAGGTGCGTGGCCAGTTCCTGCGTCATGGCCTCCAATGCGGTGGCCGTGCGCGCGGAGAGCGTGACGAGCTGGCGGGACCGGGCGCTGGGGCGGCTGGCGGAGAGCGGAGCCTCGGAGAGGATGGCGTGCGCGTTGGTGCCGCCGATGCCGAAGGAGCTGACACCCGCGAGCCGGGGCCGCTCGCCGCGCGCCCAGGGCTGGCGCTCGGAGGCGACGAAGAAGGGGCTGCCGGCGAAGTCGATGGCCGGGTTGGGGCGCTCGAAGTGGAGGCTGGGGGGAATCTCCTCGTGGTGGAGCGCCAGGGTGGCCTTGAGGAGCCCGGCGATGCCCGCCGCGGTGTCCAGGTGGCCGATGTTGGTCTTCACCGAGCCGATCGCGCAGTAGCCTCGCGCGTCCGTGTCGCGGCGGAAGGCGCGCGTCAGCGCGGACACCTCGATCGGATCCCCGAGCGGCGTGCCGGTGCCATGGGCCTCGACGTAGCCGATGTCGTCCGCCCCGACGCCCGCGTAGGCGAGGGCCTCGGAGATGGCCTCCGCCTGGCCCTCGACGCTGGGGGCGGTGTAGCCCACCTTCTGATGGCCGTCGTTGTTGATGGCCGAGCCCTTGATGACGGCATAGACGTGATCGCCATCGCGCAGCGCGTCCGCGAGCGGCTTGAGAACAACCACGCCCACGCCATTGCCGCTCACGGTGCCCCGGGCGCGCGTGTCGAAGGCGCGGCAGTGCCCGTCGGGCGAGAAGATCATCCCGTCCTGGTAGAGGTAGCCGGTGCGCTGCGGGAGCGAGAGGCGGACGGCGCCGGCCAGGGCGATATCGGACTGGCGGAGCAGGAGGCTCTGGCAGGCCATGTGGACGGCGACGAGGCCCGTGGAGCACGCGGTGTAGAGGGCCATGCTCTCGCCGCGCAGGCGGAGCTTGAAGGACACCTTGGTGGCGACATTCTCCGCGGTGGTGGTGCCGAGCGCCTCGAAGAGGGCGGCCGGCTCCTTCTTCACGTGGCCCAGCAGGGAGAGCACGTGCCCGGACTGGCCGGCGCCCGCGTAGAGGGAGATCTTCCCGGAGAAGCGCTCGGGATCATAGGCGGCGTCCTCGAGCGCGGCCCAGGCGCACTCCAGGAAGACGCGCTGCTGGGGATCCATCCACAGCGCCTCGCGGGGGGCGATGTCGAAGAAGCCAGGGTCGAAGAGCTCCGCGCCCTCGAGCACGCCGCCCGCGCGCACGAAGTCCGGGTGCGCGCGCAGGGCCTCGGGGACGAGCGGAGACGGCTCCAGCTCCTCCGCCCCGAAGCGGGAGATGGACTCGACGCCCTCGCGCAGGTTCCGCCAGAAGGCGTGGAGGTCACTGGCACCGGGGAAGCGCCCCGCCATGCCGATGATCGCGATGTCGTTCCCCGTGCCCTCGTCCATCATGTCCTGCTCAGCCATTGCCACGGCTCCCTCGGGGGTTGCGGCGCTGGAGGGCCTGCCGGCGTGCCTCCGCGCGATCCTGATGCTGAGTGCTGCGAGTCTCGGTGCTCACGGCCGCGTCCAGCCGCTTGGCGAGCCCATGGACCGTGGGGTGCTCGAAGAAATAGACGATGGGGACATCGCGCTTCAGCTCGTCGCGCAGCAGGGCACAGGCCCTGACGACGGTGAGCGAGCTGCCGCCGAGGTCATCGAAGAAATGATCATGAAGGCCCACGGCCTCGCGCCCGAGCGCCCGGGCCCAGCAGCGCGCGATGGACACCTCGAGCGGGCTGCGCGGAGGGACGAAGGAGGCGGAGCGCTCGGGGGGCTCGGGAGGAGGAAGGGCGCGCCCGTCCACCTTGCCACTGGAGGACAGGGGCAGCGCCTCCAGGTGGACGAAGGCCGAGGGCAGCATGGACTCGGGCAGCCGCTGGCGCAGCAGCGCGCGCAGCTCCCGGGTCTCGCGGGGCGTGGACTCCCCGGGCACCACGTAGGCCACCAGCCGGGCCTCACCCGAGAGGCTCTTCCAGGCCTTCACGTGCGCCTGCTTCGCGCCGCCCAGCTCGCGCAGCGCGGACTCCACCTCGCCCGGCTCCACGCGCACGCCGTTCACCTTCACCTGCGCATCCGTGCGGCCCACGTAGTCGAGCCGCCCGTCCGCCTTCCACCGGACCACGTCTCCCGTCCGGTACAGCCGCTCGCCGCCTTCACGGCTGAAGGGGTCGGGCACGAAGCGCTCGGCGGTGAGCTCCGGCCGCCCCACGTAGCCTCGCGCCATGCCGGGGCCTCCCAGGAACAGCTCGCCCGCCACGCCCGGCGGAACGGGCCGCATGTCCCCGTCCAGCACGTACGCCTGCACGTTGGCCAGCGGCCTGCCGATGGAGGGCCGGCCCTCGCCCGGAACGCACTCGGCCCAGGTGACGCACACCGATGTCTCGGTGGGCCCGTACCCGTTGACGAAGCGCCGTCCCCTTCCCCACTTCTCCACCAACGCGGGCGGGCACGCCTCTCCCACGGACTTCACCACCCGCAGGTGCTCCAGCCCTTCCTCCGGCAGCAACGCCAGCACGGACGGGGGCAGCGTCACCATCGTCACCGCGCTCTCCACCAGCACCCGCCGCAGCTCCTCGCCCAGCGGCACCCGTCCGCCCTCGGGCACGTACAGCGTCCCGCCCGAGGACACCGTCAGCAGGTATTCCCAGATGGAAGCGTCGAAGCCCAGCGAGGCGAGCTGCAGCAGCCGCACCTCCGCCCCCACGCCGAAGGCCCGCATCCGCGCGTACGCCAGGTCGCACAGCCCCGCGTGCGTCACCTCGACGCCCTTGGGCCTGCCGGTGCTGCCCGAGGTGTAGAGGACGTACGCCGCGTTGGCGGCCCGCACACCGCTCTCATAGGGGAACAGCTCCTCCGCGCCCGTCTCCTCCAGCCGCACCACCCGCGCGCCCTCCGGCGGAAGGCACCGCTCCTCCAGCCCGCGCAGCGTCACCACCGCCTTCACGCCCGCGTCGCGCGCCATCCACTCCAGGCGCTCGCGCGGCAGCACCGCCTCCAGCGGCACGTACACGCCGCCCGCGAGCTGCACGCCCCAGAAGGCCACCACCGCCTCCACGCTCTTCTCCAGCAGCACGCCGACGCGCACCTCCGGCCCCACGCCCTCGCGCCGCAACCGGGCGCCGAGCCGCCTCGCCCGCGCCTCCAGCTCCCGGTAGCTCAGCCGCTGCCCGCCTCCCTCCACCGCCACCGCCTCCGGTGCGCGCGCCACCTGCTCCTCCAGCAGCCGCGCCACCGCTTCCGCGGGCACCTCCACGCGCGGCCCCCGGCTCCACTCCTCCAGCACCCGCGCCCGCTCCTCCCCGGACAGCAGTTCCACCTCCTCCACCCCGCGTCCGGGCGCCTCCACCAGTTGCGCCAGCAGCGCCACGAAGTGCCGTGCCATGCGCTCGGCCGTGGCGGGCTCGAAGAGGTCGGTGCAGTACTCCAGCGAGGCGCCCAGTCCGCCGTCCGCCTCGGCCATCATCAGCGTGAGATCGAACGCCGAGCCCCGGCGCGCGAGCGGCAGGGACTCGATCTCCAGGGCCCCCAGGCGCATGCGCGCGTCCGGACCGCCGAGCGCGAAGGAGGCCAGCGAGGCGCCCTCTCCGGGCAGGTGGCCGCGCTGCAGGACGAACATCGCCTGGAAGACGGGCGAGTGCCCCGGCTCGCGCGTGGGCTGGAGCTGCTCCACGAGCCGGGTGAAGGGCATGTCCTGGTGCTCCAGCGCCTCGAGCACCGTGCCGCGCACCTGGGAGATCAGCTCGCGGAAGGAGGTGCCGCGGGGAACGCGGGCGCGCAGGGCCACGGGGTTGACGAGGTAGCCCACGAGCCGGGTCAGCTCCGGCCGGGTGCGGCCCGCGGTGGGCGAGCCGACGATCAGCTCGTCCTGGCCGGTGTAGCGGCGCAGGAAGGCGAAGAAGGCGGCCAGCAGCACCATGTACGGCGTGGCCCCGAGCTCCCGCGCGAGCGCATTCACGCGCAGGGTGATCTCCGGCCCCACCTGGAACGGGAGCGTGTCGCCCCGGAAGGACTGGAGCCTGGGACGGGGACGGTCCGTGGGAAGCGCCAGCAGGGGCAGCTCCCCGCCGAGCCGCTCCTTCCAGAAGGAGCGCAGCACCTCGCCCCGCGGGCCCGCGAGCCGCGCGGAGAGCGTACGGGTGGCCTCCACGGGATCCGGGGAGAGCGCCGGCAGCACGCCCGCGAGGCCCCCCGTCTCCGCCGTGTAGAGCGCGCCCAGCTCCTCCACCATGACGCCCAGGGACCAGAAGTCGGTGATGAGGTGGTGGAGCGAGAGCAGCAGCACGTGCTCGTCCGGGCGCCGGGTGAAGAGCAGGACGCGCATCAGCGGCCCCTGCTCCAGGTCGAAGGGCCGGTGGGCCTCGGCGTCGAGCCGCGTCCGCAGCTGGGCCTCGCTCCAGCCGGAGGCATCCTCCACCTGCACCAACGGTCCGGAGGGCTGCACGAAGCGCGGGACGGGGGCGCCGTTCTCCTCGGGGAACACCGCGCACAGTGACGGGTGGCGCGCCACGAGCGACAGGAAGGCCCGCTCCAACGCCGGAACATCGAGGGTGGAGCGGATCCGCGCCGCGCGGACCACGTGGTACGCGGTGCTCTCCGGAGCCATGCGCTGGAGGAACCACAGCGCCCGCTGCCCCTCGGACAACGGCGGAGCCTCCCCAGGAGCCTGGGGCGCGAGTGGTGCCTCGGCCTCGGGAGTGGGAAGCACCACGAGGCTCTCGGCCAGCTCCCGCA
Organism: Archangium gephyra; assembly: GCF_042230915.1. Lineage (GTDB taxonomy): Bacteria > Myxococcota > Myxococcia > Myxococcales > Myxococcaceae > Archangium > Archangium gephyra_B. The sequence goes on from NZ_CP102578.1 coordinate 6,700,066, forward strand.
CACTGGGTCCCCGGAGCAGACTGGTAACGGGCAGCTTCACCCCGAACGTCTGCTCGAGCGAACCGCGCACCTCCATGGCGCGCAGCGAGTCGAGCCCGTACTGGGTGAGTGGCACGTCCGGCCGCAGCTCGCCGGCGGGAATGCGGAGCTCCCGCGACAGGCGGGCGGAGAGCCACGGCAGCAGCGCCTCCACTCCCGCGCTCACGGGTGGAGCGGACTCGTCCGTCCCCAGCGCACCCGCGGTCTCCACGCGGGTGATGGAAGCCCCCTCACTCCAGGAGCCCACGGCCTCCAGGGAGCCATCGAGGAAGGCGGCGCGGCAGGCATGGCGCTGGATCTTCCCGCTCGATGTCTTCGGGATGCTCCCGGGCACAAGCAGCACCACGGCATGCACGCCCAGCTCATGCTGCTCGGCCACCGCCTGGCGGATGCGGGCGATGACGTCGCGGGCGCGCGCCTCCGGATCGGCGCCGGAGCGATCGGCGAACTCATGGACGACGACCAGCCGCTCCTCGCCCCCGGTGTCCACGGAGAAGGCCGCGCCGCAGCCGGGCCGCAGCCCCGGGTCACACTGCTCCACGGTGAACTCGAGGTCCTGCGGGTAGTGGTTGCGCCCGCGGATGATGAGCAGGTCCTTGCGCCGCCCGGTGACGAACAGCTCGCCGCCGTCGAGCACGCCGAGGTCCCCGGTGCGCAGGTACGACCCCTCACCGGAGCCCGCGAGCCGAGCCTGGAAGGTGCGCGCGGTGTCGTCGGAGCGCTCCCAGTAGCCACGGGCCATGCTGGCGCCGCGGACCCAGATCTCCCCGACGCGGCCGGGGGCACACGGCACACGCGTCTCGGGCTCGACGATGCGCACCTCCTGGTCCCCCAGGGAGCCGCCACAGCCGATCATCGGCACGCCCTCGTGCCCGGCGTCCGGAGCCCGCGCCTCTCCCCGCAGCAGCGCCTCGCGCGCGAAGTGGCGCACCCGGGGCGGTTCGGCCTTGCGCCCACCGCTGACGATGAGGGTGCCCTCGGCGAGCCCGTAGCAGGGATAGAAGGCCTCGCGCCGGAAGCCGGCGGGGGCGAACGCCTCGGCGAACCGCTCCAGCGTCTCCTGGCGGATGGGCTCGGCGCCGCAGAAGGCCACCTCCCAACTGCGGAGATCCAACGCGGCGCGCTGCTCGGGGGTCGTCTTCCGGACGCACAGCTCGTAGGCGAAGTTGGGGCCGCCGCTGACGGTGCCTCCGTGACGGGAGATGGCCTCCAACCAGTTCAGGGGGCGCTGGAGGAAGAAGAGCGGCGACATCAGCACGGTGGGGATGTCGCGGTAGAGCGGCTGGAGGATGCCGCCGATGAGCCCCATGTCGTGGTACGGCGGCAGCCAGATGACGCCCACGGGCTGGGGCGCGGCATCGAAGCCGAGCGCGATGAGCCCCGAGTTGTGCAGCAGGTTGCGGTGGCTGAGCATCACGCCCTTGGGCGTGCCGGTGGAGCCGGAGGTGTACTGGAGGAAGGCCAGGTCATCGGAGGACAGCGCGGGAGCGGACCACGCCGCGGCGGCGCCGGGCTCGAGCGCGTCGGTGGCCAGCCAGCGCAGCGCGCGGAGCGCGCGGAGCGCGGGAGCGTCCTCGGTGAGGAACCCGACCATGTCGAGCAACGCGGCGGTGGTGAGCGCGGCGGTGGCGCGGCAGTCGGCCACCAGGGCCTGGAGCCTGGGCAGGGTGCGGGCCAGGCGGGAGGGATCGGGCGGATACGCGGGCACGGCGATGACGCCGGCGTAGAGGCACCCGAGGAAGCCGAGCACGTACTCACGGCCCGGTGGGTAGAGCAGCAGCGCCCGATCACCGGGGGCGAGGTGTTGGCGCAGGGAGGCCGCGACGGCGCGCGCGCCCTCGTCCAGCTCGCGGTAGGTGACGGAGGTCTCCCCCGCCTCGTCGAGGAAGGTGAAGACACGGGCCTCGGGCTGCAGCAGGGCCCGCTCGCGGAGCACGTCCACGAAGGTGGTGCCCTCGGGAATGGAGACGGCACGCGCGGGATTCTCTCGCGACAGCAGCGGCATGGGACCTCACGAGCGGGGCTCGGAGGGCATGAAGAACCCAAAGCGGTGGCCACACGGCCGCCAGGGGCCGAGCGGTTCCGACGAGCGCTTCCTGCCCCCTGTTTCTCGCGCGCCACCTTAGACGCTCGACCCATGGGGCACCAAGAATCCAGGAGAGGACCGAAGCCCGCCCGCTGGGACTCCGGGCACGCTCATTCTTGACTGGGAGAAAACCCGGCTATGGCACGCTGACCGGATGAAATACGCCAACCTGGGTCATACCGGTCTGAAGGTGTCCCGTATCTGCCTGGGGTGCATGAGCTATGGCACTCCCGCCTGGCGCCCGTGGGTGCTGGACGAAGCGGCCTCGCAGCCCTTCTTCCAGCGGGCGGTGGAAGCCGGCATCAACTTCTTCGACACGGCGAACATGTACTCGCTCGGGGTGAGCGAGGAGGTGACGGGCCGCGCGCTGCGCAAGTACGCGCGGATGGAGGAGGTGGTGCTCGCCACCAAGGTCTACTTCCCCATGACGGAGGGGCCCAACATGGGGGGCCTGTCGCGCAAGAACGTGGTGCAGGCCTGCGAGGCGAGCCTGAAGCGGCTCGGCGTGGAGACGATCGACCTGTATCAGATCCACCGGATGGATCCGGAGACGCCGCTGGAGGAGACGCTGGCCGCGTTGGATCAACTGGTGCGGCAGGGCAAGGTCCGCTACCTGGGCGCGAGCTCGTCGGCGGCGTGGAGGTTCGCCAAGGCGCTGAGCCTGTCGGAGCGCAACGGCTGGGCGCGCTTCGTGTCGATGCAGAACCACTACAACCTCGTCTACCGCGAGGAGGAGCGGGAGATGATGCCGCTGTGCGAGGCGGAGGGTATCGGGGTGATTCCCTGGTCCCCGCTGGCGCGCGGGCTGCTGGCGGGCACGCGCAAGTCGCTGGATGACAAGCAGGCCACGGCGCGAGCGGGCTCGGACGCGTTCGCGTCGGCGCTCTACGACAACCCGCATGACTGGGACGTGGTGGAGGCGGTGAAGAAGGTGGCCTCGGCCCGGGGCAACACGCCCGCCGAGGTGTCCCTGGCGTGGCTGTTGTCCAAGCCGGCCGTGGTGGCCCCCATCATCGGCGCCACGAAGCTGGAGCACCTGGATGCGGCCATCCGCTCGGTGGACGTGACGCTCACCGCGGACGAGGTGAAGGCGCTGGAGGCCCCCTACCAGCCGCACGCCGTGCGCGGCATGTAGCTCACGGCTTCTCCTTCGCGAGCTTGTCCACGTCCTCCTGGAGCTTCTGCGTGTCCTCGAAGAAGGTGTCCACCGGTTGGGAGGGCACCACCTGGAAGGCGGGCGGCAGCAGCGTGCGATCGAAGTCGACCGAGGAGGAGAAGTCCTCCTCGCCCAGCAGCGAGTCCGCCTGGGTGAGGGCCCCGAAGCACACGAGGATCGCCGCCAGCATGACGGCGAGCCGCCGGGGCTCCGCGCGCGTCACGTAGCGCAGGTGCCAGAAGAGCACGAAGCCCGACCACCCCAGGAAGCCGGCCAGGTACACCCAGCGCACCCACGCGCCCAGCCCCAGGCTGTACGTCAGCAAGCCGATCAGCAGGGGAATCACCAGCACCCCCAGCACCCCGAGGCTCCCGATGGCACCGTGCGCCCCGAAGTGGAACACGCGCCGCGCCACCTTGCTCGCCACGGACCAGAGCCCCGACCAGATGAAGGCCACGAACACCGGCGCGACGACCGCGAGCGCCAGCGAGCCCCAGTCCGTCTTCTGGTAGTTCGTGAGGTACTCGCGCAGCAGGAACGTCACCACCGCCAGCCCGAGCATCGCGGGGAAGGCGAAGGGCCGCTCGAAGAGCCGGCCCTGGGGTGCCACGGGAATGGCGGTGACGCGCGTGTCCTCCACCGCGTGCGACCGGCTCCGGAAGCGCAGCACCGTGTCGCCTACCGCCACCCGCGCGTCGTCCGTGAGCTCCAGCTCCGCCAGCCGCGCCCAGGGCGCCACCCGGAACGTGCCATTGCGGCTGCCCAGGTCGCGCAGCACCAGCCTCCCCTCCTCCGTGCGCTCGATCCGCAGGTGCGAGGCCGACACCTTGGGATCATCCAGGATGACGTCGTTGGAGTACCCGCGCCCCACCGTCACGGGGAAACGGTCCAGCCGGTGCCGGGCGTGCACCTCGTCCGCCTCGAGCACCTCCAGGAAGATCACTTCGTCCACGCGAGCGCCTCCAGGTAGCGGCGGGCGAGCGCGCGCGCGTTGTCGGCGGAGAACCCCGCCAGGGTCAGGCTCGTCTGGACGCCCGAGGTGTTCGCGTTGATCGTCGCCGCCCGGAGCGCCAGGTCATAGAGCCCGGGGAACTTCTTGTAGGCGCGCAGGCACAGGGCGGTGCGCGTGGGGATGCCGCCCACCTTCACGAACTCGACGCGGCAGCGGAAGTTCGTCACGTCCTCCTTGGTGGCGTCCACGCCGCCCGGGTCGTTGCTGAAGGTGGCCTCGTAGAGCGAGGAGAAGCGCAGGGCCCCGAGCTGCTCGCTCGACACGTAGGCATGGTCATAGGCCACCACGCCGGTGCGGTGGTCTCCGCTCAGGTAGATGTCCTCCTCGGAGGAGCACTGGTAGCTGGTGATGGTGTACGGGTTCTCCGGCTGGTGGGGGGTGTCGCCCCAGCACTTGAGGAAGGGCTGCCAGCGGCCGGGCACGTGGTACTCCCCGAGCTGCTGCGTCGGCGAGGGCGCGGCCAGGAGCCGCTCGGTGATGCGCTGCTGGTTGTCCAGGAGCTGCGAGCCCACCACGGCCAGCAGCGCCGAGGGGCTGCTCTCCTTCACCTTGCGCGCCCGCTCCGCCAGCTCGCGGGCATGGGCCACCGGCACCAGGAAGCCGAGCTGGTTGCCCATGGTGGACACGTTGACGCCCACCACGCGGCCATCGCCCGTGACGGTGGGGCCGCCGCTCATGCCGGGATTGATGGCGCCGCTGAAGTGCACCTTGTCGTAGAGCGCGTCCTGCACGAGCCCGTTGTAGGTGCCCTCGACGATGGTGGTGCCCAGATCATGCGGGTTGCCCATGGCGTACAGCCGGGTGCCCTGCGGAGGCTCCTTCGCCGCCAGCTCGAACCAGTCCTTCACCGGCGCGTCCTGTTGGATGACGGCCAGGTCGTGCACCACGTCCACGTCCACCACCCGGACCGGCACGGCCTCGGCGTCCTTGCCCTCGCGCACCAGCTCCACGGTGTAGTCCTCCGGGTGGTGAACGATGTCGGAGATGACGTGGTAGTTGGTGAGGGCGTGCCCCTCGGCGCTCACGAAGAACGCCGAGCCGATGGACGACCGGGTGCCGCTGCGCCGCTCGATGATGCGCACCTGGGCCACGCGGCCCTTGAGGCGCTCGAACAGCTCATGGGTGGCGGGGGGTAGCGTGGCCACGGGCAGCGGGGGCACGACGGCCGGCGTGCCCGCGTCCGGCGCGTCTCCGGGGAAGGCACCCGCGGCCGGGACCGGAGCCTGGGCCAGCGCGGCGAGGAGGAGGATCGTCAACATGCGGGGCACACACTAGGCGGAACCGCGGCGCCTGGCTTTCCCTCAGTCAAGGCCCCTCCCACCCGGAGCTCGGGGCAAGCGGGCAACCGGGGGTTGGACTCCGGGTGAACATCCATCCCACATTCAGAGCAGGCCCGGAGAGTCCCCGGGTGACTTCCCTGCCCCTTACGGTAACCTTGCGCCCGAGATGAACCCCGAAGCCCGCGCCGAAATGGTCGCACATGCCGAACGCGCCCTGCGCCGCGGAGAGCTGAACGAGGCCCTCGGCCTCTACGAGTCGCTCTGTCGGGCCTTCCCCGAGGACGAGGCCCTCGCCCTCAAGCTGGCCAACCTGCGCGAGATGCTCCAACCCGAGGAGCTCCAGGCCCTGCGGGCGCTCCGGGCCAGCGCCGTCCCCGAGGCCATCCCCCAGGGCCCCTCCACCCCCGTCACCGAGGGCGAGCGCCTCTTCTTCCTCGGGGACTATGTAGGGGCCGCCGCCGCCTACCGCCGCGCCCTCCAGGAGCACCCGGAGAACGAGCTGTTCCGCGAGCGGCTGGTGGAGCTGTACCGGCTCGCCCGCTCCCTCCCGGTGAGCTCCCCCACGGACCGCCAGCTGCCCCGCCAGGCCGAGCCGCTCCTGCACGCCCTGTTGGATCGCCTCGCCGCGCGCCGCCGCCTCAAGCGCGATTGACGCTTTGCACCCCACGGGGTGGGCTCCTAGAATCCAACCCCGACGTCGCTGTCATACCCGCGCCCTCCACCCTGACACTCGCGTCCGCATGGGCATCGGCTTGGAAGACTGAGACTCGGCACCCATGACGCACATCGGCCGCAACATCGGGCGGTACCGCATCCTCGAGGAGCTGGGCTCCGGGGGCATGAGCGTCGTGTACAAGGGGTTGGACACGGCGTTGGACCGCGAGGTGGCGGTGAAGGTGCTGCACCCGCACCTGGCCAACAAGTCCGAGTCGCGGCGGCGGCTGGCGCGCGAGGCCAAGGCGGTGGCGCGGCTGCACCACCCCAACATCCTCGAGGTGTTCGACTTCTCGGCCGAGGGCGCGCAGGACGCCTTCCTCGTCACCGAGTACGTGCGCGGCCGCACCCTCAAGCAGTGCGTGGACGAGCTGGGCCGGCTGGAGCTGCCGGAGCTGGCCGCCATGGCCGTCCATGAGATCGCCGCCGCGCTGGCGCACGCGCACGAGTCCGGCGTCATCCACCGGGATCTCAAGCCCGAGAACGTGATGGTCCGCGAGGACGGCGTCCTCAAGCTGATGGACTTCGGCATCGCCAAGCTGCTCGACATCGAGGAGCGGATGACCGTCACGGGCGCGCTGGTGGGCTCGCCGGCGCACATGGCCCCGGAGATCATCGAGGGCCACGAGGCGGGCCCCGAGACGGACATCTTCTCGCTGGGCACCATCCTCTACGCCCTCATCGTGGGCCGGCTGCCCTTCACGGCCGCCAACGCCACCGCCACGCTCAAGCGGATTCTGGACGGGAACTATGAGGATCCGCGCCAGCGGGTGCCCACGCTCTCGGACGAGCTGGCGGACATCTGCGCCACTTGCCTGGCGAGGGATCCGGCCCGGCGCTACCCGAACGCGAGCAAGCTGCGCGATGCGCTCGGGGACTACCTTGCGGGGCTCGGCTTCGCGCGCGTGGGCGAGGAGCTCGCGTCCTTCTTCGCGGATCCGCCCTCGTACCAGAAGCTGATGCGCCCGCGAATCATCGCCACGCTGCTCGAGCGCGGAGAGCGGCTGCTCGCGGAGAAGCGCACGCCCCGGGCGCTGGCGTGCCTCAACCAGGTGCTCGCGTTGGATGGCACCAACGCGCGGGCGCTCGGGCTGCTCAAGGGCCTGGAGCGCGAGCGCCGCGTGAAGCGCTGGCGTGCCCGCGGGTTGAAGCTGGGCGCGGGCGTGCTGGTGGCCTCGGTGCTCGGCGTGGGATTCCACCTGTTCCAGCGGCGCGCCCCGGATGCCACGCCTGCGGCCCCCGCGCGGGTGACGTCCGCCCAGGAACAGAAGCGCGGCGTCGTGGCGCCCGCGGCGAAGACGGAGCCCTCCGGCTCACTCCCGGTCTCGCCTGGCCCGGCCCCGGTGCGGCCCGCCCCCGAGAAGCGGATCGCCGCGCGTGCCGAACCCGTGCGCCCCGAGCCCGTCCGGGCCGTGCCGGAGCCCGTGTCCATCCTCGTGCGGCCCTACGGCTACATCCGCGTGGACCAGGGCGCGCGCAGCGAACAACCGCTCACGCGGCACGCGGTGGAGCTGCCGCCGGGCCGGCACACCGTCACCATCACCTGCGACTACTGCGAGGACGCGCAGGAGACGATCGAGGTGAGGCCGGGGGTGGAGAACGTCTTCCGCCTGCGCGCCCTGCTGAAGAGCTCGCGGCTGTCCTTCGCGTACGAGCCCGCGGATGCGGTGGTGCGCGTGGGCGGCGAAGTGCGCACCGCGCGCGAGTCCCAGGAGCGTCCCTTCGAGATCCAATCGCCGAGGGGCCCGGCGAGCTTCCAGCACCGCGTGGAGTACGAGGTGAGCCACAACGGGTACCTCACGGAGCGGCGCGCGGTGAGCATCGAACCAGGCAAGCCCACCACCTTGCGCGGGGCGCTCGTCGCCGAATGAGCCGCTGCCTCCGCCTTCTTCTCCTGCTGGGGCTGCTCGCCCCCGCCACCGTGTTCGCCGAGGAGCCGGTGGACGAGGAGGTGACCACCCTGCGCGCCAGCTACGAGTACGGCCGGTACGCCGAGGTGCTGGAGCGGGCGGGCATGCGGATCGACCGGGGCCGGCTGGCGGACAAGGACCTGGTGGAGCTGCACAAGCTGGCCGGGCTGAGCGCCTTCCACCTCAACCGCACCGAGGACTCCACGCGCCACTTCCGCGCGCTGCTGCGGTTGGAGCCCGACTTCAACCTGGATCCCTTCGCGGTGCCGCCGCCGGCGGTGCAGCACCTGGACAGCATCCGCGAGCAGATGTCGGCGGAGCTGGAGCTGGTGCGCCAAGAGCGGCGGCTGCGGGTGGAGCGGGAGCGCACGGAGCTGGAGCGGCGGGAGAGGGAGCGCGTGGCCGCCGAGGAGCAGCGCCGGCGGGTGGAGGCGCTGTCGCGGCAGGTGACGGTGCGGCAGGTGGAGACGCGCAGCTTCCTGGTGAACTTCGTGCCCTTCGGGGCGGGCCAGTTCCAGCAGGGCCGGACCGGACTGGGGACGCTCTTCGCGGCCTCGCAGGGAGTGCTGGCGGTGACGAGCATCATCTCCTTCTTCGCCTACGACTCGCTCATCGAGACGGCCGATGTCACCGTGGACGACGTCCGCGGGCCCCGGGACGTCACGGTGAGCTACATCCCCACCGCTCGCAAGAGGGAGGCCGAGGTCTGGACGGGGCTCAAGTGGGGCTCGGCCGCGGGCTTCTACGCCGTCTACGCGGCGGGGGTGCTGGATGCCCTGCTGCACCACCAGGATCAGGTGGTGCACACGCGCATCGAGACCCAGCCCACCACGCCCGATCCGGCCGCGCCCCGGGCGAGCCTCCACCTCTACCCCACCTCCGGCGGAGCGGGAGCCGGTTTTACCCTCTCCTTCTAGGAACGCGTCGACATGGCCAGCCTCACCGTCCGCAGCCCCGAGGGCAAGGTCCGCACGGTCCCCCTCCACAAGCGCATCACCAGCATTGGCCGCTCGGCCGACAATGACGTGCAGCTGGAGGACCCGGCCGTCCCGGACAGTGCCCTGCACGTGCTCTTCGATGGAACGCGCTACCAGCTGGGCAGCCTGGGGGCGACGTTCCAGGTGAACGGCAAGAAGCGCGACAACCACGTGCTCGCCACCGACGACGTCATCCGCGTGGGCGGCACCGAGCTCGTCTTCGCCCGCGAGGACGCCACGCCCAAGCCGCCCCCGGCCCTCTCGGTGACGCACGAGCCGACGTCGGATCCGGACTCGCACACCCGGGACATGCCGGGCGTGGTGGGGCGCGAGCTGGTGCTGTTGCGTCGCCTCACGGCCTTCAGCGAGCGGCTGCTGGGCACCTCCAGCCGGGACGAGCTGCTGGAGGGCCTGCTGGACGAGGCCATCGAGGTGACGCGGGCGGACAAGGGCTTCCTCATCCTGCGGGAGAACGGCGAGCTGAACGTGAAGGTGGCGCGCAACCTGTCGCGGGAGAACCTCGAGGACGCGACGGCGCGGGTGTCCGACTCCATCATCGAGAAGGTGGTGCGCACCCGCAAGGCGCTCATCCTGAGCGACGCGCTGGATGATCCGGAGTTCAAGAGCAGCAAGTCGGTGGTGAACCTGAAGCTGTTGTCGGTGATGTGCGTGCCGCTGGTGCGCAACGACGAGCTGTTCGGGGTGCTGTACGTGGGCAATGACCGGCTGGTGAACCGGTTCGAGCCCAAGAGCCTGGACATGCTCACCATCTTCGCGGCGCAGGCGCTGCTGCTCATCCAGAACGCGTTGCTGGTGAACGACCTGAAGCTGGACAACACCGAGCTGCGCAAGCGGCTGGACGACACCCACTATGGGGAGATCGTCGGGGCGTGCCAGGGGATGCTGGACGTGTACCGGCGCATCGACAAGATCGCGCCCACGGACATCTCGGTGCTGATCACGGGCGAGACGGGGACAGGCAAGGAGCTGATCGCCCGGGAGATCCACCGGCACTCGCCGCGGAGCAAGGGCCCGTTCATCACCATCAACTGCGGGGCGATTCCGGAGAACCTGCTGGAGAGCGAGCTGTTCGGCCACGTGCGCGGCGCCTTCACGGGGGCGGTGAACACGAAGGTGGGCAAGTTCCAGGCGGCCATCGGCGGCACGCTCTTCCTGGACGAGATTGGCGAGATGCCGCTGCAGTTGCAGGTGAAGCTGCTGCGGGCGCTGCAGGAGAAGGTGGTCTACAAGGTGGGAGACCACCGGGGCGAGCCGGTGGACATCCGGGTGGTGGCGGCCACGAACCGGGTGCTCGAGGAGGAGGTGCGCAAGGGCACCTTCCGCGAGGATTTGTACTACCGGCTCAACGTGGTGACGCTGAAGCTGCCGCCGCTGCGCGAGCGGGGCGAGGACCTGTTCGTGCTGGGCAAGTACTTCCTGCAGAAGTACGCCAAGGAGTTCAGCTCGAAGGTGAAGGGCTTCTCGCCGTCGGCGACGGTGGCGATGAAGAAGTACGGCTGGCCGGGCAACATCCGCGAGTTGGAGAACCGCATCAAGAAGGCGGTGGTGCTGGCGGACAAGCCGTTGCTGGGGCCGGATGACCTGGATTTGAGGCCGGAGAGCCTGGAGCCGGTGCTGCCGCTGTCGGATGCGCGCGAGCGCTGGCAGAAGCAGTACATCCAGGAGGTCTACGAGCGGAACAACCGCAACAAGACGAAGACGGCCAAGGACCTGGGAGTGGATCCGCGCACCATCTTCCGCCACTTCGAGAAGCTGGAGGCGGAGAAGAACGGCGGTCCGATGCCGCCCGGCGAGGAGGGCGACGAGGAGCTGCTCTAGACGCGGCCCATCCGAATTTGGCCGGAGAGCCGGAGGAGGATCATTGCGTTTCCTTTTCGTGTGTCTCTGCGCGACCGGGCTTGCTTGTTCGCGCGGCGATCAACCTCTGGTCAAGGCCGCTCCCGGCCATGCCCCCGAACTCCCGCCTGTGACAACACGCGAGGGCACGGGCGGGTCTGGGACCGCGGGCTCCGTCCGCGTGGCGCAGCGGCGTGAGACGTACACCACCGGCAAAGGGCGATGCGCCGTCGACGTGGCGTATCCCGAAATCGCCGGGCTCTCGTCGTCCGAGATGCTTGCGACTGTCAACCGGCTCGTTGATCAGGCCGTGCAGGCCACCATTCCTGAGAGTTGTCGAACGCCGCGCGACGCCTCGCCAGCGCGTCAAGGCGAGGGCTGCGCCGACCTGCCCGACCCCGGTAAGACCGACGTGTCCATCGAATATTCGGTGGGGCTGGTGAAGGATGGACTCCTCAGCGTCCGGCTGCACCGTACCGCCTGCACCAACCCGAGCCTCCATCCCGATGAACTGGTCGATGGGCTCACCGTCAATCTCGCGACGGGCACGGTGTACCAGGTGGCGGATCTGTTTCGACCCGGCACTCCCTGGCAAGAGACCCTGACCCAGGCAGTGCGCGAGAAGCTCTCTGCGGCCGCGAAGGTGGGCACCAACGTGCCGATTTCAGTGCGCCGCTTCTTCTTGAAGGAGGGGGTGCTCGTGGTGCTTGGACCGGTCTCGGTGCGAGCCTTCCATGCTCTCGACGTCGAGGTTCCGTTGGAACGGCTTCAACCCATGCTGAGCGGGCCTCCCGCTCAAGCGCCGGACTTACCCCGATGATGCTCCCGGCCACGCCCCGGGGAACCCTTGTTGCCCCGAGTTCGTGGCCGGGCGCGCTTGACCGGTGGTTCTATCGGATCGACAGGATCCAGGGCCCAGGTGCCCTCCGCCCAGCGTTTCAGGCACTCGGAAGCCTCGAAAGGAATCAGACCCTTTCCCTTTGCGGCCTCCTCCAAAACCGCCTTCGCTTCCGCTGTACGATGGCGCAACAGTAAAGCTGCCGCAGCCGTCCGCACGTCCATACTCGGATGCGTGAAAAGTACGGCGAGCGCATCCCGTCCGGCGTCTCCATGCGCACGTAGCTTATCAAACGCGGCAAGGGCTTTCTTGGCGTGCTTGTTTCCGGCCTTCGCGTCTCCGTTGAAAATCTCGCGAGTCTGGGCCTGTACGTGGTGAGCGAAGGCCTCAACAAGCTTGTCAAACTCCGCTACCATATTCCATTCCTTACATTCTCGATTGCCAAAAAGCCAAACGCGCGCTGTGCCTCGTAGGATTGTGAGCCGAGCCACTTTCGCACGGTCAGCGTGTGAGAACCGGTGATCCTCCAACGGATCGATGAATATAGACTACTGACGTTCGTGTGTAGGGCCTTATCCAGCGCAATGATGTTCTCTGTATTGTGCAGGGCCTCACCCCCGAACCGCTCCGCGTTGCCCGGGGTCTGCTCCACGATGTGATGCCACTCCTTGCCCTTGCCCGCAGGCCCCATGGCCGACTTGAAGCCGCTCGACGAGCCCCATGCCCTGTGCCCGTTAGGCAGGAGTGTCCCCCGCCCCGGTGAGGGACTCCCAACTACAACGCCCCGGGTGGCCATGGCTACGACGTGAGGCGCCAGGACGACGCGGATCGCTCCCTCGGGGACGGAGACAATGACGCGCTCGGCGCCGGTAGCCGCATCCACCAGGCGCAGGCCGGTGCTTGCTCCAACCGCCCCCGAGGCCTGCCCGAATCCCGGCAGCTTCGGCGCCTTGGATGCGAGCGCCAGCGTCTCCCCTACCGCTGCTGTTCCCACGATGAGGAGAATCCGCACGCTGTTGGGGCCGATGACACGGCCGAACCGCTCGCCCACCTCGCGCAGCTCCGCGAAGGTGGAGGCTCGCGGCGCATCTTCGTAGAGCCGCGCATAGGCGCGCAGCAAGTCGAAGAACTCCCATCCGAGGTAGCCCCACAGGAGCACGGTGAACGCGGCGGCTACGCCCTTGGTCACCGGCTCCGGCACCGGCGCCACCAACATCGCCATGTAGGCCGTGATGCTGATGCTGAGCATCGCCAGCAGCCGCGTCGGGTCGAGCTGGGCCCGTGTTTCCGCGTCCAGTCCGTCCAGCGCCGGCCCCACCGCCAGGGCCAGCGCGAGGCTCCGCTTGTCGTCGTCTCGCAGCTGCGGCCCGTCCTCGAGCAGCGTCAGGCAATCCCCAGGCGTTCCGCACCGCTCACAATAGCGCCCGTAGGACCGCACCAGGTCTGATGGCCTCGCGTCGTCACAAGACGAGGAAGCCAACGCCAGCTTGCGCCCGATGTGCAGCGGGGAGTGGGAGGTGGCCACCCGCGGCGGCATGTCGAGCCAGAACGTCGTCAGGGCGGCCTGGAGCTCCGAGTCGCCGACCCGCACCGGCGCGAAGTCCGAGGGCAACGTGGCGAAGACAGCATCACCCCCGCCTACGTCTTCCCCAGCCGGACGGTCCCGGTACGCCGTCCTTCCACCACCCAAGGGCGTCCCCGTGGTGCACGCCGTCACCAGCATCAACGCCGCCAGGGCCAGCGCCCCCACGCGCGAGCGCCGCCCTTCACCCAGGGGGTGTGAATCGCCAGAAGGCTTGGACATCACCGCGCCAGTAGTACCCCAGCCCGCTCGCCCCCGGCTCGGCCGCCTGCTGGCCAGGGGCGCTTGTCCTGCCTGCGACACAGCCGCGGCGCGGCGCCTCGGCGCCCGGCGCTGCGCGTGGAATCATCCTGACAGGCCTGTCGCGGTTCCCTGCACCTCCCGGGTGTGGCAGCCTCGTCAAACCCCTGTTCCGACGATGAAATCCGCTCCCTCCCGACTGGCCAGCGAATTGCTAGGGCTCCCCGCCATGAAGTGGTTCGGACTCGCAGCCACCGGATGGCTCCTGGGCGGATGCCTCATCCCCCAGGATGCGCCCTACCTCAGCGAGCTCCCCATGCAGCGCAACCGCCCCCCGCGGATCGTGGAGAAGCACGTGAACCCCTCCCAGCGCATCATCCGGGGCTTCGGCTCCGAGCAGTGCGAGCTGGAGTTCTCGGTCATCGTCGAGGACCCCGACATCAGCAACCGGCTCATCGCCTACTGGTTCGTGGACTACGACCCCAGCCAGCCCCGCGGCGAGGACCACCTGGACCGCATCGAACCCAACAAGGTGGGCGACAATCCCGCGCGTGACGAGCGCGCCACCTTCCAGGTGAACTTCGGCTCCGCCGATTTCAACCGCCTCAACCTCCCGGGCGACCACGTCGTCGAGGTCGTCGTCACCGACACCTCCCTGGTGGACCGCGAGCCCGAGGGCAGGCCCATCCCGCTCTTCGATGGAGGCACCACCATCGATCCCGGCTATAGCGCCACCTACACGTGGTTCGTCAGGACCGAGGCAGGAGGCAATTGCCCATGACCCGGCTCACTTCTTTCGTGCTGCTGACCGCGGCCCTCGTCTCGGGCTGCGGCGCGTCCTACGAGTGGGAGTCCTTCGTCGGCTGCCGCAGTGACAACGACTGCGACAGCGACGAGGTCTGCTTCATCGACGGCTGTGGAGATCCCGGCAAGAACATCGTCGTGGAGGTGGTCCCCAATCCCCGCGCAGGCCTGCACGCCCAGGACTTCCGGGTGGACGAGCTCCGGAGCCAGCAGAACATCGAGCTGTACGATCCCTCCGTCCTCAAGGGACAGGTGCGTGTGCAGGGGATGACCTCCAGCGGCACGTACTCCGCCCCCATCACCCTGCGCATGACGGGAGAGAGCCTGCTCATCCCCGGCGTGATGCGCCGCCACGAGAGTACGTTCGTGCCCGAGAACGGCGGCTACTCGCTGCCGGTGGGCGTGGGGCGCTACAACGTCACCCTGCTCACCACCGACTCCGAGCTGCCTCCCCTCTCCGGTACCCGGGAGGTGCAGCCAGGCCACTCGGTGATGCTGGACTTCACCCTGCCCGTCTCCTCCGAGCTCGTCCGCCTCTCCGGCACGGTGATGCACCAGGCGGAGACGACGGTGGACGTGGAGCTGGAGGTGCAGGCCCTGGACGAGGAGCTGCGCCCGCTCTCGCAGCGCATGAGGGTGACACGCGACACGGGTGAGTTCACCCTCACGCTCCCGCCCTCGGCCGCCGAGCGGCCCACGGTGGTGCTCCAGGTGGTGCCCACCTCCGCGCTGGCCCTGGTGCCGCAGAAGCTGTTCACCGTGAGTCCTCGCCAGGACAAGCTGGCGCTGGTGATGGGGGACTACGGCGAGCCGGTGCGGTTCAAGAGCAAGGTGCTGAACCGGGACGGGCAGCCGGTGGCGCAGGCCTCGGTGTCCCTGCAGGGCAAGGTGGGCGGCGGCGGGCAGTTCCGCAGCCAGAAGGTGCTCACCGACGCGAACGGCGCCTTCGAGCTGCTCACCCTTCCGAGCGAGAGCGGAACCGAGATGATGCTCTCCATCGTGCCTCCGCCGGGCTCCAACGCGGGCCTCACCCTGAAGTCCGTCCCGGTGCCGCGCGTCAGCCAGGTGCTGTGGCCGGACGTGACGTGTGGAGAGCGGATGAAGGTGCGCGGCACCGTGCTGAAGCCCAGCGGCTCGCAGCCGGCCGCGGGCGTGCAGGTGGTGGCCGAGCCCCTCGATGAGATCCCCGGCTGGCCCCGGCCCTCGTTCAGCTTCGAGGCCGCTCGCACCACGGATGACTCGGGCCGCTTCGAGCTGGCGCTGGATGCGGGCCGCTACCGCCTGGACTTCATCCCCACCGAGGAGCTCCCGCGCGTCAGCCGCATCGTGACGGTATGGCCCGGAGAGGGCTCCTCCCCCAATCCGCCCCTGGAGCTCTCCTCCTTCACCCTCTCCAAGGGCCGCAGCGTCACCGGGCAGGTCAGCTTCAACGGCTCGAATACGGCGCTGTCGGCGGCGCCCTACGCCTCCGTGCGCTTCTTCCGCGTGGTGGACGTGGAGGGCAGGCCGTCCGCCCTGCTGCTCTCGCAGACGCTGACGGATCAGAACGGTGGCTACTCCACCACCGTGCCCGCGCGCTGAAGCGGTCTCCTGAGGAGACCGGAATACCAGGCAGGAGAGCCAGGGCCCCCTCGGCGGCCCGCTCTCCTGGCCTCGGGCGGAGCCAATGCCGGTGCGTGCCTACCTTGAGCACTGGATGCCCGCCCAGGACCCTACGCGCCGCTCGCAGATCTCCGCCCGTACCGTCTGGACGGTGGGTCTCAACGCGCTCGCGCTGGTGCTGCTGGCGTACATGCTCATCCAAGTGCGCGCCGTCTTCGTGCTGCTGGCGGTGGCGCTGTTCGTCTCCCTGGCGATCGATCCGCTGGTGCGCTGGTTCCAGCGGCGGGGCGTGAGCCGGGGCTGGGGCGTGCTGGTGACGTTCCTGGGGCTGCTCGGGATCACGGCCCTGCTGGGCGCCACGTTGGTGCCCCTGGTGGTGCAGCAGGTCCGCAGCCTGGTGCGTTCCCTGCCCGGGCTGGTGAGCGAGGTCCGCACCTGGGAGTGGACGCGGTGGCTCGAGCAGCGCTTCGACCTGGAGCGCAAGGTCCAGGAAGCGCTGGCGCACCTCCCGGACGAGGTCGCCCAGTCCCTGCCGGGGGTCGTCTCCACCACGGTGAACGGCGTGCTGGTGTTCATCACCGTGGTGACGCTCAGCCTCTTCGCCCTGCTCTTCGGGAAGGATCTCTACGAGCAGGCGCTGGGGTGGGTGCGTCCGGCGCGCAGGCCCGCTGTGCGCGAGCTGGTGAAGAACATGCACCGGGCGGTGAGCGGCTATCTGGCGGGCACCGCCCTCACGGTGACGCTGGGCGGCCTCGTCACGGCGCTGGGCACCTTCCTGCTGGGCGTGCCCTACTTCCTGGCACTCGGGAGCCTGTACCTGGTGCTCGGCCTCATCCCCTACATCGGCAGCTTCCTCATGGCGCTGCTGGTCTCCTTCACCACGCTGACCACGGTGGGACTCAACCGGGCGCTGATCGCCCTGGGCGTCTTCCTCGTCTACCAGCAGATCGAAGGCAACCTCATCCAGCCGCTCGTCCAGCGCCACTCCATCCGGATGAATCCGCTGCTCATCTCGGTGGTGCTGCTCATGGGAGCCGCCCTGATGGGGTTGATCGGCGCGATGATCGCCCTGCCCCTGGCGGCGGCCCTCCAGGAGTTCCTGCGGGAGGTGCAGGAGGAGCAGCGTGAGCGCTGGAGCGGCGAGCGCGAGGACGGCGCCCCCCGCCCCGAGACCGCCCCCGTGGCCCGGGAGCCCGAGCCGAGGGAGCCCGGCCCGCATGAGCCGATGGGCCCCGCCCCTCATTAGAGAGCGGAAGCGCCGGTGATCTTCCGCGAGTGCTCCTGGAAGTCGAGCCAGGCCTGCTCGAACCGCTCCTGGGCCTGGGCCCAGGCGTCGTCGTCGGACTGCTTGAGCTGGGTCAGCGACTGCCGGACGGTGTCCAGCGAGCCGCGGATGAACGCGAGCTCGTCCTGGGAGAGCCCCAAGTCCTCGGCCGAGGTCCGCTGGAACACGGCATCCATCTGGCCGATCTGGGCGTCGATCTGCTCGAGCCCGGCCTCGTGCTTCTGGAAGGAGGCCCTCTTCTGCGCGTGCAGCTCCTCATTCGTCATGGCGGTGCCCTCCTGCGGGAATATGCATTTGCCGCTTGCGTGTATGCAGGGGAGCGAATATTCATGCACTTCCATGCATAAGACGGCGATCGGCATCATTGGCGCGTCCGGGTACTCCGGCGTCGAGGCGACCCACATCCTGTCGGCCCACGAGAAGGTGGATCTGAAGCTGGTGACCAGCGACAGGTGGCAGGGCGAGGCCGTGAGCCGCCGTCTGGGCATCATGGGAGCAGCCGGTCAATTGCGGTACGCGCCCCAGGACAAGAGCGCGGAGCTGGCCCGGGAATGCGAGGTGGTGCTGCTCGCCACGCCGGCCGAGACGTCGCTGCACCTGGTGCCCGGGCTGATCGCCGCGGGCGTGCGGGTGATCGATCTGTCGGGCTCCTTCCGCCTGAGGGACGTCGCCACCTATCCGGCCTTCTACAACTTCACCCACTCGGCGCCCGCGCTGCTGGAGCAGGCCGCCTATGGCCTGCCGGAGCTCTTCCGCGAGCGCATTCCGGGCGCGCGGCTCGTGGCCAACCCGGGCTGCTACGCCACCGCCTGCGCGCTGTCCGTGGCGCCGCTGCTGCGGGCCGGGCTGCTCGACGAGGGCTCGCTCATCTTCGATGCCGCCTCGGGCACCACGGGCGCGGGCCGCAAGGGCTCGGAGGACCTGAGCTTCAGCGAGGTGGACGAGGACTTCCGCGCCTACCGCGTGCTGCGCCACCAGCACACGCCGGAGATCGCCCAGACGCTCGCGGGCGTGGCGGGCCGTGCCGTGCCCCTCACCTTCACCGCGCACCTGCTGCCGCTCAAGCGGGGCATCCTCGTCACCGCCTACGGGCGCCTGCGCGCGGGCGCCACCGCCGCCGAGGCCCGCGCCGCCCTGGAGCAGGCCTATGCCTCCTGCCCCTTCCTGACAGTGGAGTCCTCGCCGGACGCGGTGAGCCTCAAGGGCGTGGTGGGCACCAACCGCTGCGCGGTGGCCGTGGCCGCCGACACCACCGGCTACGATCCGGGCCGCGTGGTGGTGACCGCCGCGATCGACAACCTGGTGAAGGGGGCGGCCGGTCAGGCCGTCCAGAACCTCAATCTCATGATGGGGTGGGAGGAGACGCTCGGCCTCTCCACCTTGCGGGGGTTCAATCCGTGAAGGTACCGCTCGGCTTCTCCTTCTCCGGCATCCACGCCGGCCTCAAGCCCCAGCGCAAGGACGTGGCGCTCGTCTACAGCGACACGCCCTGCTCGGCCGCGGGCTGCTTCACGGCCAACAAGGCCCGGGCCGCCCCGGTCCAGGACGCCGAGCCCCGTCTGCCCGCCTCGGGCATCCAGGCCGTGCTCGTCAACTCGGGTAACGCCAACGCCCTCACCGGCCCCGCTGGCCAGCAGGCCGTGCGCACCCTGCGCGACGAGCTGGGCCGCACCCTGTCCGTGCCCGCGTCCGCCGTGCTCACCGCCTCCACGGGCGTCATCGGCCATCCCCTGCCCGTCTCCAAGGTGGTGACGGTGCTCGGCGCGCTCAAGGACTCGCTGCGCTCCGAGCCCGACGCCGCCGCCGAGGCCATCATGACCACCGACACGCGCGCCAAGCAGGCGTGGCGCTCGGTGCGCATCGGCGGCCGGGACGTGACGGTCTCCGCCATCTTCAAGGGCTCGGGGATGATGCACCCGTCGCTCGCCACGGTGATCGCCGTCATCACCACCGACTGCGCCATCCAGCCCGGCGTGCTCGCGGCCGCCCTGCGCGAGGCGGTGTCCGGCACCTTCAACAGCCTCACGGTGGACGGGGACATGAGCCCCAACGACACCGTCTATGCGCTCGCCAACGGCCGGGCCGGCAACGCGTCCATCTCGGACCCGGGGCCGGAGCTGACGGTCTTCACCGCCACGCTCTCGGACCTGTGCCTGGAGATGGCTCGGGAGATCGCCTCGGATGGCGAGGGCGCCACCAAGCTGCTGGAGGTGGAGGTGACGGGCGCGCCGGACGCCGCCATCGCCCAGGATCTGGCGCGCGCCGTGGCCGGCTCCACGCTGGTGAAGGCCGCCGTCTTCGGGGCCGATCCCAACTGGGGCCGCGTGCTCGCCACGGTGGGCGCGCGCGCCGGCACCCAGGGCTACGCCGTGGACCCCTACTCGGCCCGCGTCCGCATCCAGGGCATCTGCGTCTACGAGGGCGAGCCGAAGCTGGTGGACCCGGCGCAGCTCAAGACGCGCATGCGCGAGCCCGAGGTCCGCATCGAGGTGCACCTCACCGGCGGCGAGGGCTCGTCCGTGGCGTGGGGGTGCGATCTCTCGTACGACTACGTGAAGATCAACGCGGACTACACCTCGCTCATCGTCCCGAGGCCCGACGGCGGCGTGGGCAAGGACGACCGGCTGGCCAACTACAGCCCCGCCTTCAAGACGACGCTGCTCGTCGAGGCGCTCTCGTACATCTCCCGCTTCCGCGGCAAGCGCTGCGTCATCCGCTACGGCGGCGCGGCCATGGTGAAGGAGTCCCTCAAGCAGGCCTTCTGCCGGGACATCGAGCTGCTGCGCTCGGCGGGCCTGCAGCCCATCATCGTGCACGGCGGGGGGCCGGAGCTCACCCGCACGCTGGACAAGCTCGGCCTGCGCCAGGAGGGCGGGCTCATCACCGACGCCTCCGGCCTCAAGGTGGTGGAGATGGTGCTCTCCGGCTCCGTCAACTCGGAGCTCGTCACCATCCTCAACAACCTGGGGGACCGGGCGGTGGGCCTGTCCGGCAAGGACGGCGCGCTGCTGCGGGCGCGGCGGATTCCGGTGGAGGACGGCCGCTCCAAGGAGCACGTGGGCGAGGTGACGCGCGTCAACCATGAGTTCCTGGAGATGCTGCTGGGCCAGGGCTACGTGCCCATCATCTCCCCGGTGGGACTGGGCGAGGACGGGCAGACGTACGACCTGGGCTCGGACGCGGTGGCGGCCGAGGTGGCCAGCGCCCTCAAGGCCCACAAGCTCATCTACCTGCACGACGCACCGGGCATCCTCCGGGGCGAGGAGCTCTTCAACGAGCTGACGACCGCGCAGCTGGAGGCGCACCTGGAGGCGGGCGCGTTCACCGGCAGCATGCAGACGCGCGCGAGGATGGCCCTGAAGGCGCTGGGCGGTGGCGCCGTCGAGCGGGTGCACGTCATCGACGGGCGCGTGCCGCACAGCCTCATCGCCGAGCTCTTCACCGACAAGGGCGTCGGAACGCTCGTCACCCGCTGAGGCCCGCCCGTGAGGACACTGTGAGGACAATGACCGTGAGTCCGCTTCGCAGCAACGGAGACAAGGCGGCGCGGCAGGAGGCCATCCGCCGCATCATTCGCGCGCACGCGGTGTCCACCCAGGACGAGCTGGGGCAGCTCCTGGCCCGCGAGGGCTTCGACGTCACCCAGGCCACGCTGTCCAGGGATCTGGCCCAGCTCGGCGCCATGCGCGTGTCGCTGCCCCAGGGCGGCACGGTGTACGGGCTGGAGGAGGCCCCTCCGCCCTCGGGCGAGGACCGGCTGCGGGAGCTGTCGGAGATGGTCCTCTCGGTGGAGGACAACGAGATGTTGGTGGTGGTCCGCACCCGCCCGGGCTCCGCGCCCGTGGTGGCCTCGGCCATCGATCAGGCCCGGCTGCCCGAGAACCTGGGCACCATCGCCGGAGATGACACCATCTTCGCCGCCCCGGCCCGCGGGAAGTCCACCCGCACACTGACCCGGAAGTTGAAGTCCCTCTTTGGAAAGGAAGAAACCCCGTGACGATTGCCAAGACGGCCGCCTCTGGCGGGCCCGGCCTCCACCCGGAGGTGCTGGCGTTCACCAGCTCGCTGGCGCTCGACAAGGCGCTGCTCACCGAGGATCTGGTCGGCAGCCTCGCCCACCTCACCATGCTGTCGCGCACCCGCCTCATCCCCTCGGAGGACGCGCGCGCCATCCGTGAGCAGCTCGTGGCCATCTGGAAGGGCGCCCAGGCCGGCACGCTCGTCCTGGCCGACGAGGAGGACGTGCACATGGCCGTGGAGGCGGAGATCACCCGCGTCCTCGGGGAGCGCGCGGGCCTGCTGCACACCGCCCGCTCGCGCAATGACCAGGTCGCGTTGGATCTGCGCCTGCACGTGCGCGAGAAGGTGGCCGAGGTGCTCGGCGTGCTGGCGAAGCTGCTGGAGGGCCTGGCCGCCCGGGCCGAGGCGGAGCGCGACACCCTCCTCCCCTCGTACACGCACCGGCAGCGGGCGCAGCCCATCTCCCTGGCCTACCTGCTGTGCGGGTACGGAGCCATGTTCACCCGGGACGTGGACGCGCTCGGCTTCGTGCTGGAGCAGGTGGACGTGCTGCCGCTGGGCGTGGGGGCCATTGGCGGTACGTCGCTGCCCATCGACCGCGAGGTGACGCGCGAGCTGCTGCGCTTCCCCCGCCTGACGATGAACGGGCTGGACACGGTGGGCGATCGCGACTTCGCCATGGACTTCGCGTACACGGCCATGCGCTCGCTGCTGCACGCGAGCCGGGTGGCCACGGACTTCTACGACTTCGCCTCGCCCGAGTTCGGCTTCGTGAAGCTGGACGGGGAGATCGCCTGCGGCTCGAGCATGATGCCGCAGAAGCGCAACCCGGACGTCTTCGAGCTGATCCGCGGCAAGGCCGGGCGGGCGGTGGGCAACCTCAACACCCTGGCGGTGCTGGTGAAGGGGCTGCCGGGCGGGTACAGCCGGGACCTGCAGGAGGACCGGCAGGTGCTGCTGGAGACGGGGCCGCTGCTCTCGAGCGTGCTGGGCATGCTGCACCTGGCGCTGGGCAAGGTGCACTTCGACAAGGAGCGGTGCTTCGCGGCGGTGGAGTCGGACTACATGCAGGCCACGGACGTGGCCGAGGCGCTGGCGATGAAGGGGATTCCCTTCCGCACGGCGTACAAGGCGACGGGAGCGCTGGTGCGGGCGTGCCAGGAGCGCGGATTGCCGCTGGCCAAGGTGACGCTGGAACTGGCACAGTCGGTGGACCCGCGCTTCGACGCCGAGGTGCTGAAGAGCGCGGATCCGCGGCGCGCGGTGGAGCGCAAGGCCAACGCCGGAGGAACCGGACCGGCGTCGGTGGAGAAGCAGATTGCGGAGCTGAAGTCCCACGCGGCGCGGGCCCGGGCGATGGCGGATGCCGTTCCCCGGCTCGCGGCCCTCTTTGATTCCTTGCAGGAGGCAGCACTGTGAAGCGCGATTTCCTGACCCTGGCCGACCGCACCGAGACCGAGTACCAGGCTCTGTTCAAGCGGACGCACGCGCTCAAGGCGAGCCGCAAGCGCAAGGAAGTGGTGACGACGCTGGCGGGGCGGCACCTGGTGCTGGTGTTCGAGAAGTCCTCGACGCGCACGCACCTGTCGTTCGAGGCGGCGATGTACCAGCTGGGCGGCACGGTGACGACGATCACCGCGGGCAGCAGCCAGATCGCCCGGGGAGAGACGATCGAGGACACGGCGCGCGTCATCTCCGGCTACGCGGACTGCATCATGTTCCGCACCTTCGGGGACGAGCGGCTGACGGCGTTCGCGAAAGCCTCCCAGGTGCCGGTGATCAACGGCCTGTCCGAGGGCGGGCACCCGGTGCAGGTGCTGGCGGACCTGTTCACGGTGGAGGAGCGGCTGGGGAGCGTGAAGGGCAGGACGATCGCCTTCGTGGGGGACTGCGCGAGCAACATGGGCCGCTCGTTCGTGGAGGCCACGCGCTTCTTCGGGTTCAACCTGCGGCTGGGGTGCCCGGAGGGCTACCGTCCGTCGGCGGAGCTGCTGGCGCAGGCGGGAGCGCGGGTGCACGTGACGGCGGACGCCACCGAGGCGGTGCGTGGGGCGGACGTGGTGGTGACGGACGTGTGGACGAGCATGGGCCAGGAGGCCGAGTCGGCGAAGCGCAAGAAGGAGCTGCACGACTACCAGCTCAACGAGGCGCTGCTGGCGAAGGCGAACCCGGGAGCCATCGTGCTGCACTGCCTGCCGGCGCACCGGGGCGAGGAGATCACCGACGGCGTCATCGACGGGACGCAGTCGGCGGTCTGGGACGAGGCGGAGAACCGGATGCACGTCCAGAAGGCCCTGCTGGAGCAGCTCATCCTGGGCTGAGACGCAGCAAGAACCACTCGGGTTGATGATCACCCTCTCCCTCCGGGAGAGGGCTGGGGTGAGGGTATCTCGGGCCTCGAGCTTCCCCACCTCGCCCCCTTCGCGCTCCGGCCGGAACTGCCCGAAGCGGAGGTTCTCGGCCAACCTTCCCGGGCGATGCCTCGCACCGGGCCGCGCCACCGTTCCGCATCCCGCGCTCCAGGCAAGCGAGCAAGTGCCCCGCCCCGTGTGCATCACGCACGTTGCCCGCTCCCCTCCCCCGCCCCAGTCTTGGGGGATGACAGCGCCTGCCCCCCCGCACGGTGCTCCGCACCTGCGTGCCGGCCCTGCTGGCTGGCGGGCTCCAGGGCGCGGGACGGAGACAGCGGATGCTCACGGTATTCACCTTCGGCGACTCGGTGCTCGACTGCGGCCACTACAACCGCTACGGCGTCTCACCCGGCGAGCTGCTGGTGCGCAACCGGGACGACCTCTTCCCCGAGTTCCGAGGCCAGGACCTGAGCGCGCACGGTGAAGCACGGCTCGTCGAGCTCGCGCAGGACGGGGGAACGGTGAACTCCCTCTCACGCCAGCTCCGCGGGGTGCGCAACCCCGGCAAGGCGGTGGCACTCGTCTCGGTGGGCGGCAACGACCTCCTCCAGGGCCTGCTGGTGGACAATGGCCCGCGCTTCGAGGACTTCCGGCGCAAGCTCTCCGAATTCCTCACGGCGCTGCCCATCCGCCCGGTGCTCATCGCGAACGTGTACGACCCCACGATGGGCAATAACCGCGACAACTTCACCGGCGTGCCGGTGGAGCGGGCCCGCGGGAACCACCGGCGGATGAACGGCCTCATCGCCGCACTTGCCTCGGAGCACGGCACCCTCGTGGACCTGCACGGGCACTTCCTCGCGGGCGAGGCCTCCTGGTTCACCTCCACGATCGAGCCCAGCCTGCGCGGCGCCTCGGAGGTGCGGCGCTGCTACTGGAGGGAGCTCGTCAAGCTCCTTCCCACCGGCGCCGAGGCGGCTCCCTGATGTTCCTCTTGTTGCCATGGGACCGGACTGCGAAAGTCATGGACCATGAGAACCCTGGTGGGATTGGGCTACTCCGGTTGGACCGAGAAGGCACGCTGGGCGTTGGATCACCATCGCCTGGCGTACCGGTACCGTGAACACATTCCGCTGATGGGCGAGCTGCTCCTGCGGCGTCATGCACCTCGCGGGCAACGCGGCACCGTCCCGCTCCTGATAGAGAGCTCGGGCGCCACGATGGGCTCCTACGCGATCGCCCAGCGGGCCGAGCGCGAGGGCAAGGGCTCCCCCCTCTTCCCCGCGGCGTCGCTCCCGGAGATCGAGCAATGGGAGCAGCTGAGTGACGCGATCCTGCGCGTGGGGCGCGCGTACATGGTGCAGCGGCTCATGCAGTTCCCCGACGCCCAGGTGGAGAGCCTGCCCCCGTTCATCCCCGGGTTCGCGCGGGGCCCGCTGAAGCCCGTGGCGCGAATGGCGGCGAGCTTCCTCGCGAGCAAGCACGAGGCGGCGTCGGACCCCGAGGCGGCCTTGCTCGCCACGGTCGTCCCCGGTCTCGAGCGGCTGAGTGCGGCGCTCCAGGGGAAGAAATTCCTCACCGGCACGTTCTCGTACGCGGACATCGCCATGGCGCTGACGCTCCAGTTCATCCAGCCCGTGGACGAGCTCTTCATCCCGCTGGGGCCGGGCCGGAGGAAGGCCTGGACCCACCCGGCCCTCGCGGAGCGGTTCGCGGACCTGATCCGCTGGAGGGACCAGCTCTACACCGAGCATCGCCCCGTTCCGGTGGACCCCCGGAAGACGCCCTGAAGCCGTTGTCGAAGCGGGCTCGAACTCTTGTGCCTCACCTCCACCGCCGAGCCACGGAGCCGGATTTTGCAAGGGTTCGCCCTGAAGCCAGACGTCTGGCTCGGCTTCTCGGAGAGCGCGGAGGTGATCGGCCAGGAGGTCGGACAAGGGCAGACACGCCAGGAGCCGGAGCGCCCTCCTCCGTGTCTGTCTTCACAGTGAAGCGCTCGAACACCGGGTTGGCGGTTAGCACCGCTGCTCGTCAATTTTGCCGAGCATCAAGCGCTCGAAGCCGGCTGTTCGCCAGACGGCAGGCCCAAGGTGGAGTTGTAAACGGACGTGCGGGCACAGCTTCCGCGGAGATTTCCAGCAACCCACTCATTACCGGAAGATGAGGACATCCGGGGGGAGTGAGATGCCAGAAAACAGCGTGTCGGGTGAGGCCGTCTCGGAGCGGGGTGCGGTTCCGCCACTCGGGCTGCCCTACCGGGAGCTCTTCCTGCACCTCGCCGAGCATTCGTTGGATGCGGTCTTCACCAAGGATCTCCAGGGCCGCTACACCTTCATCAACAGCGCCGGGGCGCGCTACCTCGGTCACTCGGTGGAGGAGGTGCTCGGCCACAAGGACGATGAGCTGGTGCCTCCGGGGGAAGCAGAGGCCACCCTGGAGTTCGACCGGCAGGTGCTGCTCGCCGGACGGGTGCTGCATTCCGAGATGAGCGAGCGGATGGCGGGGGCGCAGCGCGAGTGGCTCTCCACCAAGGGCGTCCTCCGGGGTGAGGATGGCCAGATGATGGGGCTGTTTGGCATTGCCCGGGATCTGTCCGCCCAGCTGCGCGGTGATGAGGCCCGGCGCCGCAACGAGGCCCTCTTCCGGTTGGCGGTCAGCGGCAGCTTCGACGGCTTCTTCATCCTCCGGGGCGAGGCCGAGGGGATGCGCATCCTGCACCTCAACACCCATGCCGAGTCCCTGCTGGGCTGCCGCGCGCGCGAGGCCGAGGGGCACTTCCTCTCCG
This sequence comes from Archangium gephyra, assembly GCF_042230915.1. GTDB lineage: Bacteria > Myxococcota > Myxococcia > Myxococcales > Myxococcaceae > Archangium > Archangium gephyra_B. The sequence goes on from NZ_CP102578.1 coordinate 6,726,604, forward strand.
AGTTCCCGCATGCGGCCTTCATCGCGCCGCCCTCGGCATGCGAGGAGTTCTGGCGGACGGGCAAGCCCCAGACGGAGGAAGTGCTCCAGGAGATGCCTGGGAGCGGGCGCCGCTGGTTCCGCCGCGAGTTGAGGGCCGTGGGCGACTGTCTGGCCGTCACGGTCCGGGACATCACCGAGCAGCGCGAGAGCGAGGCCCGCCTGCGGCTCAACGAGCGGATGGCCTCCATCGGGATGCTCGCCGCGGGAGTGGCCCATGAGATCAACAACCCGCTCGCGTTCGTCTCCAGCAACCTCGGCTTCATCCAGACCGAGCTGCGTCAGCTGGAGCAGCCGGAGGACGTCCGGAGCGATCTGCTGGAGGCGGTCGCCGAGGCGCGCGAGGGAGTCGAGCGCATGCGCCTCATCGTCCAGAGCCTTCAGTCGCTCTCGCGCGGGGATCCGGTCTCCTCCCACCCGTTGGATCTCCACGAGGTGCTGGAGACGTCCGTCCATCTGGTCCGGAGCAAGGTGTGCAGCCGGGCCCGGCTCGTGCGCGACTTCGGCCAGCTGCCCCAGGTGCAGGGCAATGCCGTGCAGCTGGCCCAGGTCTTCGTCAACCTGCTGGTCAACGCCGCGCAGGCCATGCCCCAGGCGGGTGGGGAGATCCGGTTGACGACGCGCCTCCAGGACGGCTCGGCCGTGGTGGAGGTGCGAGACACCGGCTGCGGCATCTCCCCCGAGAACCTCGAGCGCATCTTCGAGCCCTTCTTCACCACCAAGCCCGCGGGAGAAGGCACCGGCCTGGGGCTACCCATCAGCCACGAGATCATTCGGGCCCTCGGAGGAGAGCTGTCCGTGGAGAGCACCGTGGGCGTGGGGACCACCTTCCGCGTCCTCCTGCCCACCGTGGCCGAGCACTTCATGGAAGCCCCCACCGAGGGGAGGGTGAGCCTCCGTCAGTAGCCGCCTCAGCGCAGGGGCAGCGACACCATCGCCTCGGCGAAGCGCTCGAACACCTGGTTGGCGGTGAGCGCGGGCTGCTCGTCGATGTTGCCCAGCATCAGCGCGAAGACGACGCGCGGGTGCTCGGGGTCATTGGGGCGCTCGGCGATGCCCACGAAGGCCTTCTGCCCCGAGAGCGTCCCCGTCTTGGCGCGGATGAGCCCCTTGGCCCCGTTGGAGGCCGCGGTGTTCGCCAGCGTGCCGTCCACTCCCGCGATGGGCAGGCTCTCCAGCAGCGCGGGGCCGTACGGCTCGTGCAGGCTGGTGTAGATGACCCCCACCAGCCCTTGCGCCGTGGCCACGTTGTAGCGCGACAGCCCGCTGCCATCCGCCGCCCGCAGCAGGCGCGAGGAGATGCCCCGGCGCGTCAGTTCCTGCGCCATGGCGTCGCGCAGCGCGGGGTAGCTCTCCGTGCCCGTGCGCTCGCGGGTGAAGCGCAGGCCGAGCCGCTCCGCGTACAGGTTGAGCGACTCCTTGTTCGTCACCTTCACCAGCTCGGACAGCGGCGGGCTGACGAACTCCATGAGCGGCTCGCTCGTGGTCAGCGAAGGCACGGAGGCCGTCTGGGGCGCGGCCGGCACGCGCCAGATGCCACGCACGGCCAGGGCCTCCTCCATGCACGAGGTGAACAGGGATTGGGGCTCGTCGATGGCGACGCGCATCGACGCCTTGCGCGGGCACTGCTCCGCCGTCGAGCGCCACACGCAACGGACACGCCCGCTCACCCGCTCGCGCACGCAGCCGACCCCCGCCCGCTGGGCGTTCGGCTCGAGGTACACGACGGGCGGAGGCGCCTCGAAGGCCGGGCTGTAGCGCACCACGATGGGCCGCCGGGGCTGGGACTTGCAGTCGTGGCCCTCGGGGCGCTCCAGCGACAGGTCCACCACGTTCTCGCGGAAGACGAAGGGCGTCGGGGCCGCGCTGTAGGCGTAGGCCGCGTCGTCCCAGGCCCAGCCGGGGCCGAACAGGCCGTAGGGGCCCTCGTCGGCGTTGATCACCCGCACCGCCCCGAGCCACTGCCGGATGCCACGCGAGTGGATGGCCTCGGCGAGCTGCTCGCAGGCCACGGCGGTCTCGGGGAAGCGCCACGAGCCCAGTGACGGATCTCCCGAGGCTTCCACCACGAGATCCCCGAGGAAGAGGTTGCCCAGTTGCGTGCCCTCGAGCCGCACCGGCGTGCGGAAGCGGTAGTCCGGGCCGAACGCCGAGAGCGCCGCGGAGGTGGACACCACCTTCATCGTCGACGCGGGCAGCAGGCGCACGTGCTCGTGGCGCGCGTAGAGGGGGGCTCCCGTCGCCGCGTCCACCATGAAGACGCTGGCCAGCGTGCCCTCGGTCTCGACGGACTCGAAGAGGGAGTCCGCCACCGTGGTCAGTGACGGCGATGGCGGCGGACGGGGCGTCGTCGCACGGGGGAGACAGGCCGGCAGCACGAGGGCCGCCAGTAGAAGCGTCGCGAGGGGGGAACGGCGCATGGCCTCAAGCTACCGTCCCCTCCCCAGGGTGTCGACGCTCGGGTTCCGCACGGAGCAGGGCTTTCGTGCGGACGTCCACAGAGCGGGCGGGGGGGCAACCCAGGAGCCGGATACCCTCACCCTGTCCCTCTCCCGGAGGGAGAGGGGTTGTTGGCTACCAGGTGGGACTGCCCTGCTTCGACTGACCTACTTCCTGGCGAGGTAGTCCTGGAGCGGACGCACCGTCTGCTCCTTGCGCAGCAGTGACTCCAGCGCCCCCACCGCCATCCGCGCCGCCTGCACCGTCGTGTAGTACGGCACGCTGTGCATCAACGACTCGCGCCGGATGGAGAAGCTGTCCGCGATCTCCTGCTTGCCGAACGTCGTGTTGATCACCAGGACGATCTGCCCGTCCACGATCTTGTCCACGATGTGCGGCCGGCCCTCCTGCACCTTCAGCACCTTCTTCGTCTCGATGCCCTTCGTCGACAGGTACTCGTGCGTGCCGCCCGTGGCCACGATCTCGAACCCCAGCGAGCGCAGCCGCCTCGCCAGATCCACCACCGCCGGCTTGTCGTCGTTCTTCACCGAGATGAAGACCTTGCCGCTCTTCGGCAGCTTCACGCCCGCCGCCTGCTGGCTCTTGGCGAAGGCCGACGCGTAGTCGTCCGCGATGCCCATCACCTCGCCCGTGGACTTCATCTCGGGCCCGAGGATGACGTCCACCCCGGCGAAGCGCGCGAACGGGAACACCGACTCCTTCACCGCCACGTGCTTGAACTCGGGCTCTTCGGTGGCGCCGAGCTCCTTGAGCGTCTTGCCCACCATGCACAGCGAGGCGATCTTCGCCAGCGCCACACCCGTGGCCTTCGAGATGAACGGCACCGTGCGGCTCGCTCGCGGGTTCACCTCCAGCACGTAGATCGTCTTGCCCTGGATGGCGAACTGCACGTTCATCAGGCCCACCACGCCCAGCTCCTTCGCCAGGGCGATCGCCTGATCCTTCATCCGCTCCACCAGGTCCGGCGACAGCGAGTGCGGCGGCAGCGTGCACGCCGCGTCTCCCGAGTGCACCCCCGCCTCCTCCACGTGCTCCAGCACCCCGCCCACCAGCACCGCGCCCGTCTTGTCCGCCACCAGATCCAGGTCCACCTCGGTGGCGTCCTTCAGGAAGCGGTCGATCAGCACCGGGTGCTCCGGCGACGCGCTCACCGCCTCGCGCATGTACCGCTCCAGGCTCTGCTGGTCGTACACCACCTCCATCGCCCGGCCGCCCAGCACGTACGAGGGCCGCACCATCACCGGGTAGCCGATGCGCTCGGCCACGCGGTAGGCCTCCTCGTGGCTGCGCGCCACGCCGTTCTCCGGCTGCATCAGCCCCAGCTTTTCAATCAGCTGCGCGAAGCGCTCGCGGTCCTCGGCCCGGTCGATGGCGTCCGGCGGCGTCCCTAGAATCGGCAGCCCCGCCTTCTCCAGCGGCACGGACAGGCGCAGCGGCGTCTGCCCGCCGAACTGCACGATGGCACCCACCGGCTTCTCGCGCTGCGACACCTCCAGCACGTCCTCGATGGTCAGCGGCTCGAAGTACAGGCGGTCCGACGTGTCGTAGTCCGTGGACACCGTCTCCGGGTTGCAGTTGACCATCACCGTCTCGTACCCGGCCTCGCGCAGCGCGAAGGCCGCGTGCACGCAGCAGTAGTCGAACTCGATGCCCTGGCCGATCCGGATGGGGCCGCTGCCCAGGATGAGCACCTTCTGGCGCGGGGTGGGCGGCGCCTCGTCCTCCTCCTCGTACGTGGAGTAGAGGTAGGGCGTGTAGGCCTCGAACTCGGCGGCGCAGGTGTCCACCCGCTTGTACACGGGGCGGATGCCCTTCTCGTGCCGGCGGGCCCGCACCTCGGCTTCGGTGCAGCCCAGCAGCTGCGCCAGGTACTTGTCCGCGAAGCCGTCCGACTTCGCCGCGCGCAGCACCGCGTCCGGCACCTTCTCCAGCTTGCCGAACTCCTGGATGCGCTTCGCCTCGTGCACCAGCGCCTCGATGTGGCGCAGGAACCACGGATCGATCGCGGAGAGCTCGTGCACCTCCTCCACGGTCATGCCCTCGCGGAAGGCCTGCGCCACGTAGCCGGGCCGCTCGGGCCGGGGCACGCGCACGTAGTCGCGCAGCACCTTGCGCCGCTCGTCCTTGTTCTCGGGCAGCTCGGGAGCCTCCAGGCCCGTGCGGCCGGACTCCATGGAGCGCATCGCCTTGAGGTACGCCTCGCGGAAGGTGCGGCCGATGGCCATCACCTCGCCCACCGCGCGCATGCTGGTGGTGAGGGTGCGGTTGGCGTGGGGGAACTTCTCGAAGTTGAAGCGCGGCACCTTCACCACCACGTAGTCCAGCGTGGGCTCGAAGGAGGCCGGGGTGTCGCGGGTGATGTCGTTGCGCAGCTCGTCCAGCGTGTAGCCCAGGGCCAGCTTCGCGGCGATCTTCGCGATGGGGTAGCCCGTGGCCTTCGAGGCCAGCGCGCTGGAGCGCGACACGCGCGGGTTCATCTCGATGACCACGATGCGCCCGTCGCGCGGGTTGACGCCGAACTGGATGTTGGAGCCACCCGTGTCGACGCCGATCTCCCGGATGATGCGCATGGACGCCTCGCGCAGCCGCTGGTACTCGCGGTCCGTGAGCGTCTGGGCCGGGGCCACGGTGATGGAGTCACCGGTGTGCACGCCCATGGGGTCCAGGTTCTCGATGGAGCAGACGATGATGACGTTGTCCGCCGAGTCGCGGACCACCTCCAGCTCGTACTCCTTCCAGCCGAGCACGCTCTCCTCGATGAGGATGGTGCTCGTGGGGCTGGCCTTGAGGCCGGAGCGGCAGATGGCCTCGTACTCCTCGCGGTTGTACGCGATGCCACCGCCGGTTCCACCCAGGGTGAAGGAGGGCCGGATGATGGCCGGGAAGCCGATCTCCTCGGTCAGCGAGAGGGCCTGATCCATGGTGGTGGCGTAGCCGCTCTTGGGCAGCGCCACGCCGATGCGCTCCATGGCCTGCTTGAAGAGCAGCCGGTCCTCGGCCTTGTTGATGGCCTCCAGCGAGGCGCCGATGAGCTTCACCCCGTACTTCTCGAGGATGCCCTGCTCGGCGAGCGCCTTGGCCAGGTTGAGCGCCGTCTGGCCGCCCATGGTGGGGAGGACGGAGTCGGGGCGCTCCTGGGCGATGATCCGCTCGGCGACCTCGACGGTGATGGGCTCGATGTACGTACGGTGGGCGAACTCCGGGTCGGTCATCACCGTCGCCGGGTTGCTGTTCAAGAGGACGACTTCGACGCCCTCCTCTCGCAGGGCCTTGGTGGCCTGGGTCCCTGAGTAGTCGAACTCCACGGCCTGGCCGATGACGATCGGACCGGAGCCAATGACGAGAACCTTCCGGATATCGGTACGCTTGGGCATCGAGGGGGGGCCAATAGCAACCTTCGCCCCCACTTGCACCAATCGTGTGAAACGGGTAGCGGGGGATGGAAGGTGGAGGCCTGCCCGGCGGCAGGGAGGTCGATCCCAGGCGGCCGGGCGCTCTGCTAGGCTGCGCTCCGTTTTCCGGAGGTTTCATGCGTCGCTGGTCCCTGGCCCTGCTCCTCTCCCTCGCCGCTCCCGCCCTCGCCCAGGAGGCCCAGGAAGCTCCCGCCGCCGCCCCGGCCGCCGAGCCAGCTCCGGCTCCCGCCCCGGCCGCCGAGCAGGCGTCCCCCGCTGGAGAGGCCGCGCCCGCCGCCGAGAAGCCGGTACGCCGCCGCCGCGCCCGGCAGGAGGGCACCGCCGAGGCTCCCGCCCCCACCGCCGAGGCTGCCGCGCCCCAGGCTCCCGCGCCCCAGGCTCCGGCCCCCGCTCCCGCTCCGGCCCCCACCGCCCAGGCCCCGGTGCCCGCGGCTCCGGCCGCCGCCCCCGAGCCCGGCAGCGTCCAGGAAGCGCTGCGCGATGAGGCCCGCTACCTGCTCAGCTATCTGCTGACGGGGGACGTGCGCAGCACCGTGCCCATGCTCGCCTTCCCCTTCCAGCTCGAGGAGCGGAGGTTCGATGCGCCCGAGTCCCTCGTGGTCACCTGGGTGAAGGAGCTCCGTAACAAGAGGACGGACCTCGTCACCCTCTACGACGTCGAGGTCCTGCCCTACGCGGAGATGGAGAAGAAGTACGGCAAGCCGCCCGCGCGGCTCGGCGCCATCGTCCCGCGCGGCACCGAGGTGTACGCCGCGGTGGCCAACCTCTCGGGGCGCGCCGCGGTCATCCTGTACCGGCAGGACGGCGAGGGCTGGCGGGCCTTCGCCTATACGGACTGAACGACCCTCACCCCCACCCTCTCCTCGAATGTGGAGGCCATCGCCCGCCTCTACAACCAGGGCATTGAAGACCGGGTGGCCACCTTCGAGACGCGGCCTCGCACCGAGGACGAGGTGAGCCGCTGGTTCGACGGCCGCCATCCTGTCGTTTTGGCGGAGGAGGAAGGGCGCGTGGTGGCCTTCGCCTCCACCTCCGCGTACCAGGCGCGCGAGTGCTACGGCGGCATCTCCCCCCTGCCTCCGAAGTGCGCCATTGTTCCTCATGCCGCTGACAGCCTTTGAAACCCCTTATCTGTTCTTCACTGGCAAAGGAGGGGTGGGCAAGACATCGCTCGCTTGTGCCACCGCCATCCGCCTGGCCGATGCGGGCAGGCGTGTGCTGCTCGTCAGCACGGATCCGGCCTCCAACCTCGATGAGATGTTGGGCGCCGAACTGTCGCGCCTGCCCAGGCCCATTCCCGGTGTCCCGGGCCTGATGGCGCTCAACATCGACCCCGAGGCCGCCGCCGAGGCCTACCGGGAGCGCGTCCTTGCGCCCTACCGTGGGCAGCTCCCCGAGGCGGAGGTGGAGAAGTTCCGTGAGGAGCTGTCCGGCGCCTGCACCATCGAGATCGCCGCGTTCGACGAATTCGCGGGGCTCCTCGAGGAGACGTGGCGCCAACAATTCGACCACGTGGTGTTCGACACGGCCCCGACAGGGCACACCCTGAGGTTGCTCAGCCTGCCACGGGCCTGGACCCACTTCCTCGACAACAACATCCGCGGCGCCTCCTGCCTCGGGCCCCACTCGGGGCTCACGATGCAGCGGGATCGCTTCGCCGAGGCCCTCGCCGCCCTCTCCAATCCCCAGCTCACGACCGTGGTGCTCGTCACGCGGCCGGAGCGGGCGTCACTCCAGGAGGCGGAGCGGACCTCCAGCGAGCTGCACGCCCTGGGGCTGGTCCACCAGCGGCTGATCATCAACGCGGTCTTCCGGGCGACGCACCCATCGGATGCCGTCGCCCTGGCCATCGAAGACCGGGCGAGGCAAGCCCTCGCGCGGATGCCGCCAGCGCTCCAGTCGCTCCCCACCGAAGAGGTGCCGCTGCGAGGCTTCGACATGCTCGGCATCGACCGCCTCCGGGCCTTGCTCGACTCCGCGCAGCCGCCTTCCGGAGCCGGGCGCTTGGAGCTCCCGCCCCTCCCCACGCGTTCGCTCTCCGGGCTCATCGACGAGTTGGCCGCGCCCGGCCATGGGCTCGTCCTCGTCATGGGCAAGGGCGGTGTCGGAAAGACCACGCTCGCCTGCGCCATCGCCGCGGAGCTCGCCACCCGAGGTCACCACGTCCACCTGAGCACCACGGATCCGGCGGCGCATGTCGCCTCCACCCTCGAGGGCCCCCTTCGGAACCTCGAGGTGAGCCGGATTGATCCACGTGCCGAGACCCAGGCCTATATCGAGAAGACCCTGCGCCGCCGGGAGGCGGAGCTGGACGAGGAGGGCCGCGCGCTCCTGCTGGAGGACCTCGCCTCTCCCTGCACCGAGGAGGTGGCTGTCTTCCACGCGTTCTCTCATCTCGTCTCCGAAGCACGCACCTCGTTCGTGGTGCTCGATACGGCCCCAACGGGCCACACGCTCCTCCTGCTCGACGCCACCGGCGCCTACCACCGGCAGTTGACGCGCAACCTGCCGCCAGAGCACATGCGGTTGCTCACCCCGCTCATGCGCCTGCGAGACCCGGCCTACACCCGCCTCCTGCTGGTCACGCTCCCCGAGACGACTCCCGTCTCGGAGGCAGCGCACCTGCAAGAGGATCTCCGCCGTGCGGGTATCGAGCCCTGGGCGTGGCTCATCAACAACAGCCTGCTCGCCACGGGCAGCCAGGATCCCCTCCTGCGAGAGCGGATGAGGGCCGAGGCCGAGCAGGTGGTCCGGGTCGTGCGCGAGTATGGCCAGCGCGTCGTGCTCGTCCCGTGGATGTCCGAAGAGCCCACGGGGCTGGAGCGGCTCCACGCGCTGGCCTCCTCCGGAGCCCCGGACGAGCCGCAGCCCCTTCAGGGCCCGTGAGGCGGAAGGGGCCCGGACGGGCTCGCGGGCAGGAGCGTCAGAACGAGAGGACCACTCCGGTGTTCTTCTGCTCCGGGCACAGCGTCTCCCAGCCGGTGACGCAATACTCGCAGTGCCCGCATGCCGTGTAGAGCCAGGGCACCCCCACCCGGTCCCCCTCGCGCACTGCTCGCACGCCGGGCCCCACCGCGGCCACTACCCCCACTCCCTCGTGGCCTGGAATGAAGGGGAGGGATGTCCTCGATGACCAGGGGCTGGCCGAAGGTACTCCAGCTCCGCCGCCTCTATTCGCCCGCCTCCTTCTGCTCTCTCCTCCTCCGTATTTGATGGAGCCTCTCCACCACGGAGAAGGGGAAGAGCGCCCGGTGCTGGAGGTTCTGGTAGAACGCCGCGAGATAGCGCTCGCTCCCAATCTGTATGACGGTCTGGGGAGGAGGCTCGCTCTGGCTGCGAAACCAGACATCCGCCTCGTCACGCGTGTTGAACGTAGCCACCACCGGGGGGAGACCGTTCCGCGTCATCTGCTCGATATGGTACGCTATCGCCATATCAGGAACGAGCGCACGGCGTTGTTCGTCGCGAGACGAAAGGACGACGTGGTACTCGTCCGCGATCAACACGAGGGCCAGATCGGGCGACTGGGGTCTTGCCTTGACCCAGACTTCTGCTTCGTCGCGTGTACTGAAGGAAGCGATGACTCGCGGGGGAGCCTCGGATTCGACATCCTTGCGATAACGCTCGAACTCATACGTCTGGCCATTCCGCCAGACGAACCAGAGCGCGTCGATGGCAAGGAGAAACAACTCCTTCTCCTCGGGAGACTGAGCATGTTCCCGGTTCTTCCCGAGCAACTCCTGCGCTTCCATGATGCGGTCGAAAATCGTCACTGTGCCACCGCCGCGAATCGGGGCTCGCCATCAACCGCCGAGGAAGCCAGGGCCACCGCTGGAATCAAGGCAATGATCGCCCCGGGAGAAAAGGCCACGATGAAGGCAACTCCAGCAATGACGACGATGCTTCCCGCCAGCACCTCCTTGCGATTGCGCTTCAACCAGTCGACCGCTTGCTCCGTGGCCGAAAACTCCAAAGGGCGACGTCCCTGCAACTCCTCGCAATCACGGTACGGCTGCCAGCATCCCTTCCTGCAATACTCCGACTTGGCGCCATACGAAGTGATGTGTGCATAGTCCTCGGAAAGAGGCCGGCTCAAGCAGTTGTTAATGCACTCATCGAGCTCCGCATGACAATCCCGCGGGCGAGCAGCCGCCAGCGCGATGCGTCCATAGGTCCTCTCCGCACGCGGCTGGAACCTGAATGGCGAAAGGTCGAACTCCTCGACGGGGCGCCAACTGTGTGTGACGTGACCGCTGGAGGACTCCTGGAGGACAAGCACGTACCGGTCGAGCTCTTCCACGGCTGGGGACGAACCGCCCCCCGTCATCCCCAGGGCCCCCGGGGTGCTCGCGCCGTGGCTCAGACCCAGACCAGCCGGTCCAGATGCACAGCCCGATACAAGCACCCCCAAGAGGGCCACCGCTCCCAACCCGACGCTCTTCATGTAGCCGAAGGTAGGCGGGCGATGTGGGCGACACAAGCGACGTTTCCACGCGCCCACATCGCGAGGGAGCGAGAGATCAGCGCGTGGAGGACACGAACTCGCGGAAGCGATCCAGGCCCTTGCGCAGCTGCTCCCGCGAGGTCGCGAAGCTCATCCGGATGTAGCCCTCCACGCCGAAGGGGGCGCCCGGCATCGCGGCTACCCGGAAGTCGTTGAGGAGGATCTCCGACATCTGCATCGAGCCCGTCAGCGGCGCGCCCTTGTACGTGCGCCCCATCAGGCCGCTCACGTTGGGCAGCACGTAGAAGGCGCCCTCGGGCCGCCGGCAGCGCACGCCCTCCATCGAGTTGAGCGCGTCCACCACCATGTCCCGCCGCCCCCGGTACTCCTCCACCATGGGCAAGAAGATGTCCTGCGGGCCCTTGAGCGCCGCCAGCGCCGCCTTCTGCACGAAGGACGCCGCGTTCGACGTGGACTGGTCCTGGATCATCTGCATGCCCGCGATGAGCCACTTGGGCCCCGCCGCGTACCCCATGCGCCAGCCCGTCATCGAGTAGGCCTTGCTCATCCCGTTGATGACGACCAGCCGCGACACCAGGTCCGGCGCCACGTTGCCGAGGTTCAGGAACTCGCCCTGGTAGAGCAGCTTCTCGTAGATGTCGTCGCTGATCACCAGGCACTCGTGCCCGCGCACGGCCTGGGCGATTCCCTCCAGCGCGGCGCGCGAGAACACCGCCCCCGAGGGGTTGCTCGGGCTGTTGAGGACGATGGCCTTGGTGCGCGGCGAGAGCGCCCGGCGGATGGCGTCCGGATCCGGCGCGAAGCCGTTCTCCTCGCGCGTCTCCACGAAGACGGGCTTGCCGCCCGCCAGCTGCACCATCTCCGGGTAGCTCACCCAGTACGGCGCCAGGATGATGACCTCGTCGCCCTCGTTCAACAGCGCCTGGAAGGTGTTGTAGATGGCGTGCTTGGCCCCCACCGACACCACCACCTGGTCCGGCGCGAAGCTGAGGTGGTTGTCCCGCTCGAGCTTGGCGCAGATGGCCTCGCGCAGCTCCGGGATGCCCGCCGTGGGCGTGTACTTGGTGAAGCCCTGGCGCAGGGCCTCGACGGCCGCCTGCTTGATGTGCTCCGGCGTGTCGAAATCGGGCTCGCCCGCCGCGAGACTCACCACGTCCACACCCTGGGCCGCCAGCGCCTTCGCCTTCGCGTTGAGCGCGAGCGTGGGGGACGGCTTGATGGCCTTGAGCCGGTTCGCAAGATTCATGGCTGGTGCCTAGCAGCGAGCCCCCCGGGCGGACAAGAAGCCCGGCGTCACCAGTGAACAGAATCGCGCGCTGCCACGGTGCGCCAACGGCTCTCGGCCCAGTGCGTCATCGAGCCGCGCTTCTGGCGCCCCTCAGCCCTGCTTCGCGTACTTCGCGCGCAGCACCTTCAGCACGTTGGGCGGCACCAGCCCCTCGACGTTGCCGCCGAACGAGGCCACCTCCCGGACGAGCTGCGAGGACACGTAGAAGTAGTCCTCGCCCGTCATCATGAAGACCGTCTCGATGCCGGGGGCCAGCTTGCGGTTCATGTTGGCCAGCTGGAACTCGTACTCGAAGTCCGAGACGGCCCGCAGGCCGCGCAGCAGCACGTTCACCCCGCGCCGGTTCGCGTACTCCACCAGCAGGCCGTGGAAGGCGTCCACCTCCACCCGCGGATCCTGGCAGGCCTCGAGGATGAGCTGCTTGCGCTCCTCCTCGGTGAAGAGCGGAACCTTCTTCGGATTCACCGCCACCGCGACGATCACCCGATCGAACATCTGGAGCGCGCGCTGGATGATGCTGAGGTGACCGTTGGTGAGTGGATCGAACGAGCCCGGATAGATGGCGGTGCGCATGCCCGCCCAGTCTCGACGCACCCAGACTACCGGTCAAGGAATGCGGAAGAGACTGACCAGGGTGTCCCCGAAACGCCGCTGATCCACCCGCTCGAAGCCCTCATGGGACTCGGGGGCCGCCTCCCGCTTGTCGTGCTCGACGACCACCGTGCCCCCGGGGGCCAGCACCTTGCTCCGGGCGATTCCCTCCAGCACCGTCTCCACCACCCGCGCCGCGTACGGCGGGTCCGCGAAGATGAGCTCGAACTTGTCCCCCCGGCGGCCGAGCACCTCGAGCGCCCGCTCCACCGGCTGCGAGAGGATCTCCACCCGGGCGCCAAAGCCCAGCGCGTCCGTGTTCGTCCGGCAGAGCGCCAGCGCCTCCCGGTCCGAGTCCACCAGCACGGCCTTGGGGGCCCCTCGCGAGACGGACTCCAGGCCCAGCGCGCCCGTGCCCGCGTAGAGATCCAACACCTTCTGCTCCTCCAGCCACTGGCCGAGCACGTTGAAGATCGTCTCGCGCACCCGGTCCGCCGTGGGGCGGATGTGCTTCGACGTCGCCTTGGGGCCCGCCAGCGCCCGTCCCTTCGCACTGCCCGCCACGATCCGCATCAATCGCCCCACTTCTCCGCCAGGAAGAGCATCGACTTCCACCCCGTCCGCGACGCGCCCAGCGCCGCCAGCACCTCGGAGGCCTCGGCGAACGTCAGCGCCTCCAGCCGCGCCGCGTCCGGCGCCTCCAGCGCCGCGAGCTGTGCGCCCACCACGCCGAGCAACTCCCCCGCCCCCAGCCCGGCCTTCTCCGCCTTCTGCTCCAGGCTCGTGCGCACCGGCTCCGGGTAGGCCGCCAGCGCGAGCCGCTCGAAGGGCGCCGCGCACTCCACCTTCTTCACCCCCGCCGCCACGTACGTGGGCAGCACCCGCGCCGAGCGCCGCCCCGCCTCCCCCACCGACACCCCGGCCCCGTACTGCCCCGCCACCTCCACCAGGCTCCGCAGGAACTGCACCTCCTGCTCCTCGTCGCCCAGGATGGCCGCGGACACGCGCAGGAAGCGCACCGACAGGCCCCGCAGGCCCTCCAGCAGCGCACGGGCGCCCTCCAGCTCACCGCCCTCGGCTCCCGCGGGCAGCGACACCTCCAGCGACAGCTCGCGCTCCAGCACCGGCCCGGCCAGCCGCCGCACCGCCTCCGCCGCCGCGTCCGGCTCCAGCCGCGTCACGTCCAGCGACACCAGCGAGAAGCCCGCGTCCACCAGGCGGAAGATGCCCTCCTGGAGCTGCTCCAGCGCCTCCGGCTCCGCATTCGGCACCCGCACCGGCCCCGCCTGCAGGAAGACGGGGCGCGCATGGCCGTCCGCCTCCGCCACCTCCTGCACCGCGGCCATGAAGCGCTCGGCGGCGCCCCGGTCCGCCAACGGATGCGGGCACATGAGCCCCAGCACCGCGTCCTCGACGCGCGCCGCCGCCAGCAGCCCCGGCAGCATCGGCCGCACGGGCACGGGCACACACGGCAGCACCGCCGGGACCCCCTCGAGCGCCACGAGCAGCTCGCGGGGGTTCAGCACGGGCAGCCGCGAGCGGTTCCCCAGCCGCGCCACCACGCTCGTCGGTCGCAGCGTCAGCACCTTGTCGAGCACGTTCATCCGGGGAACGAGAATCATCCGCTCCCGAGGGGGGCCGCAAGCGCGATGTGGGGTATTTCGTTCAGCCCCCTACCCCCGTGCTCAGAACCACCACTCTACCTGAGCCCCGAGGTACTGCCCGATGCGCGTGGCGCCGACGGTCTGGAGGTAGGGCGAGACGAGCCCGTTCACCGCGTCCCGGTCGTAGAACGCGAGCGTGTAGAAGAGCCGGAAATGGGGCCGGGCGAAGACGCTGAGCTCACCCGTGGGGACGAGGGCGGGCATGAGCGTCAGCTTCACCGCCGTGGACAGCGGGCCCTCGCCCACCGTCAGCCCCTGGAAGCTCGCCTCCTGGATGAGGTGGAAGATCTTGGTGAGGTACCAGGTGCCACGGGCGCCCACCGCGAAGTCGAGGGTCTCGTCCCGGGGCTGGAAGCTCGCGCCCCGGCCGTAGTGAAGGATGCCGTACGCGTTGAAGCTGTAGCGGGGGCCGAGGTCGATGAGCAGATGCTCCACCACCTCGACGCCCACGGCGCCGTCATACCGCCACTGGGCGTTGGGCTCGCCAAAGGTGCTCCAGGTCTGCCCGCCACCGGCTCCGCCATTGGCGATGCCGCGGCCGTAGCGCACCGCCAGCTCGTTGAAGCCCCGGGCGCCCAGGTCCAGGCGTCCCTTGATGCCCAGCACCCAGCCGAAGTCCGCCGGACGCGCCGGCGAGCCGTCCGCGAGCCGCGCCGAGGAGGCCGGCAGCAGGTGCAGCTCGGCCAGCAGGTGCGCCTCGAACCGCTCGTTGAACTCGTGCACGTACTGGCCCACGAAGAGGGTGCGCTGGCGGCGCGTCTCGCCCTTGCCATCCCCGTCCAGGTCCACGTTGTACAGCGCGGTGGCCTCCGAGGTGCGCAGCAGCACGGCCACGTCCAGCTTGCGGTACTGAACCCCCGCGCCCTGCCCGGTGAGGTTGTTGAAGTAGTAGAAGTCGGAGATGTGCACGTCGGTGCCGCGGTAGAAGCGGGCACCCGCCCAGACCTTCAGGTCCGGCAGCCAGAAGTTGCCGGCCTCCACGTAGGCCTGGAACAGCTCGATGCGCAGCGTCCGGGCGAAGTCGGAGCTGAAGGCGCTCATGATCAGCCCGTTGCCGGAGAGCAGGGCCGGCGTCATCACCAGCCGGACGAAGGGATCATCCAGGTCCTGCGGCGGCGGGATGAGGTGGAGCGCGACGGTGGGCTCCAGGTAGTCCCCCTCCTCCAACCGGCCACCGAGGGGCCCTCCCGTCAGGTTGAGCCTCTTCCCCTGGATGAAGTCCCCCTGGGGCGTCCAGGCCAGCCCCATGCGGCCGTACATGGACAGCCGCAGCCGATCCGCCAGCAGGTCCGCCCGCGCCGGCAGCGCGGCCAGCACCAGGAGGACGGCGAGCCCTCCCACGAGGCCGGACCCGCGCCGCGGAGCGCCCGCGCGGGCTCGGGGAACAACTCGGGGCACACGCCAGCGGAGCACCGTCAAGGAGGCCTCCCGCGTGCGGCATCCGCCCGGCACTCCGGCCCGGGGCCACCGCACCCATGGTTTCCGGCATCCTGTCTCCGGACGGCGGCGGCATCACCCCCTCAGACGGGGCTCTGTGCGGCCTTCAACGTCCAGGGACAACAGGCGCGAGCGGCTCAGTGCACCTCGCCCTGGTGGGCGTAGCTCTCGCTCTCGATCTGGATGGTGGTGTGATCGATCCCAAACCGCTCGAAGAGCTCGTGCTTGGCCGCGGTGAGGATCTCATCGTTGTTGCAGACCATCGGATCCTGCACCACCAGATGGGCCGACAGCGCGTACATGCCGCTGGCGATGGTCCACACGTGCAGATCATGCACGTCGCGCACGCCCTCCACCTTCAGTAGCAGCCCCTTCACCACCGACAGGTCCACGTGCTCCGGCACCGCCTCCAGCAGCACGTCCACCGCGTCGCGCACCAGCCGGATGGCCCCCACGACGATCACCACCGAGATGAGCACCGAGATGATCGGGTCCACCATGTACCAGCCCGTCAGGTACATCACCCCGGCGCCAATCAGCACCCCCACGCTGGAGAGCGCGTCGCCCAGCACGTGCAGGAAGGCCCCGCGCACGTTCATCGAGTGGGAGCGGTGCAGGAAGCCGAGCGCTCCCAGGTTCGCCACCAGGCCCACCGTGGCCACCACCGCCATGGGCCCCAGCTTCACCTCGGCCGGGGCGCGCATCCGCTCCCAGGCCTCCACCAGGATGAAGCCGGTGATTCCCAGCAGCAGCACCCCGTTGAGCAGCGCGCTGAGGATCTCCATCCGGTAGTAGCCGTACGACTTCTTCAAGTCCGCCGGCTTGCCCGAGAACCACAGCGCCAGCAGGCTCAGCCCCAGCGCGCTCACGTCCGTGAGCATGTGGCCCGCGTCGGACATCAACGCCAGGGAGTTGGTGAGGTAGCCTCCCACCGCCTCCGCCACCGCGATGGTCCCCGTCAGCACCAGGGCGAAGATCAGCCGCGTGCGATCCTTGCGCCGCTCCTCCTTCAAGGAAGGATGCAGCCGCTTCGCGGGTTTCCCGTGACCGTGCCCCGCACAGGCCTCCCCATGGGCGTGCTCATGGTCATGCCCGGCGTCACCATGCGTGTGGGGAGAGGTAGTCACGAGCGGATGATGTGCGAACGCTGATCCACGGCGGGGCGCCAACGGGCTAGAGTCAGAAAACATCTCAGGTTCAAGGTTACTCCCCTGTTGAACATCCCCAAGGCGCGGCAGATGGACTTCGAGAGGCACCAGAACCTGCAGACCATCATCATGCTGCGGGAAATCATCCGCAAGTGGTGGAAAGCGGAGCTCCACTTCGCGGACCGCAACGGGCTCGTGATGGATTGGCAGAAGGGAGGAGATATTCCCCCGACGCCCAACGGGTGCTGCCGCCTGTCGCTCAGCTCGCGCGAGGGCCTGCGGCGCTGCAACCAGTCCGTGCGCCAGCTGCACGAGCAGTTCCGGGCCAACCGCCGGCTGCGCCGCGGCACCGTCCAGCCGTGCCACCTCCAGTTCAGCCTGGTGGGCGTGCCCATCTACGTGCAGGACGAGTACGAGGGCTTCCTCTTCGTGGAGGGCTTCCTGCGCGAGCCGCCCTCGGCGCGGGAGCTGGAGGTGCTCAAGGTGCGCCTGCGCGAGCTGGGGATTGGCGCCTCGGAGGTGGAGCGCGCGGTGGAGCGGATGCCGCTGCTCGGCGACGAGGGACTGGAGAAGCTCTCGGACCTGCTCGAGTACTGCGCCAGCGAGATCGCCACCTTCGAGGCCGAGAAGGCCCGCCGGGAGCAGCGCGGTCCGCAGGAGCTCACCCCGGGCAACGGCGAGCACTACCGCTTCGAGGACATCATCGGCCGCTCCGGGCCCATGCAGGAGATCTTCAAGCTGCTGCAGAAGGTGTCCAACTCGGAGGCCACCATCCTCATCAACGGGGAGTCGGGCACGGGCAAGGAGCTGGTGGCGCGCGCCATCCACTCCAACGGCCCGCGGCGCCACGGCCCCTTCGTGGTGCAGAACTGCTCGGCCTTCAACGACAACCTGCTGGAGAGTGCCCTCTTCGGCCACATGCGCGGCTCCTTCACCGGCGCCATGCGCGACAAGAAGGGCCTCTTCGAGGTGGCCGACACCGGCACCTTCTTCCTGGACGAGGTGGGTGACATGTCCCCCGCCCTGCAGGTGAAGCTGTTGCGCGTGCTCCAGGAGGGCACCTTCCTGCCCGTGGGAGGCACCGAGCCGCGCGAGGTGGACGTGCGCGTCATCGCCGCCACGCACAAGGACCTGGGGGAGATGGTCAAGCGCGGCGAGTTCCGCGAGGATCTCTTCTACCGCATCAACGTCATCCGCGTGCACCTGCCCCCGCTGCGCGAGCGCCGGGACGACCTGCCCCTGCTGGTGGACCACTTCCTGCGCAAGCACCACCGCGAGGGCCAGCGCACCCGGGGCCTGTCCCCCGAGGCCATGACCCTGCTCGCCTCCTACGCCTGGCCCGGCAACGTGCGCGAGCTGGAGAACGAGATGGAGCGGCTGCTGGTGCTCGGCGGAGACCTGGATCTGCTGCCCGCCGAGCTCATCTCCAGCCGCATCCGGGATGCGGTGACGCCCGGCAGCCTCTCCATGCTCACGGCGCGCGCCGCCGGCAAGCTGCACGAGGCGGTGGAAACGTTGGAACGCGACATGATCCACCAGGGACTGTTGCGCACTGGGAACAACAAGAGCCGGCTGGCGAGGGAGCTTGGCATCAGCCGCTCCAACCTTATTTTGAAGATCGCCAAGTACGGCCTGGACAAGGGTCTCCCTCCCGACGCCGAGGCCGACGCGTGAGCGCATGAGCCACTATTTCCGGCAGGACTACCTCACCGTCCCTGATGGGGCGTCGCTGTACTACCAGGTGCAGGGCGAGGGCGAGCCGGGGATGGTGCTGTGCGACGGCCTCGGCTGCGACGGCTTCGTCTGGAAGTACCTCACGCCCTACCTGGAGCAGCGCCACCGGGTGATGCGCTGGCACTACCGGGGCCACGGCCGCTCGGGGCTGCCCCGGGATCGCCAGCGCATCGGCATGCTCTACACCTGCGACGACCTCAACCGGGTCATGGACGCCGCGGGCATCGACCAGGCCGTCCTCTTCGCCCACTCCATGGGGGTGCAGGTGGCGCTGGAGTTCCACCGCCGCTACGCCCACCGGGTGAAGGGGCTCGTCCTCATCTGCGGCAGCTACGGCACCCCGCTGGACACCTTCCACGACGGCGACTGGCTCAAGCGGCTCTTCCCCTTCATCCGCTTCACCGTGGAGCGCTTCCCCGAGCCCGCCGCCCGCCTCACCCGCACCCTTTTGAGCACCGAGCTGGCCATGCAGGTGGCCCTTTCCGTGGAGCTCAACCGATCGCTGCTGGCCAAGAACGACCTCGTCCCCTACTTCACCCACCTGGCCAACATGGATCCGGTGGTCTTCGTGCGGACCCTGGAGTCCGCCGCCCACCACAGCGCGTGGGATCATCTGCCCCACGTGGACGTGCCCACCCTCATCATCGCGGGCGAGCACGACAAATTCACCCCGGCGTGGCTGTCGCGGCGGATGGCCGCGCACATCCCCGACGCCGAGTTCATGATGGTGCCCCAGGGCACCCATGCCGCCCCCCTGGAGCACCGCGAGCTGGTGGAGCTCCGGGTGGAGCGCTTCCTGCGCGAGCACCTGACCGGCTCGGCCCCGGCTCCCCTCCCCGCCCACCGGAAGAGCGAGCTGGGCGCCCTGGACGCGGCCGCCGCGCCCCTCTGACGGGCGGGCAATACAGGGGGGCCTGGCTGGCCCTCCGCCCTTCTTTCTTGCAGCCACGTTGCACAGTGGACACCCCCGGCATATAAGCGCCCGCCCTCAGCGTTCCTGTGAAGTTCACACAGGGTCCCCACTCAGGGCCTGGGCGTCTTGCCCATCCACGATCTTCTCAGCCGGGGGACTCAGCTCCGGCTCACCTCGACATGATTGCCCGAGAGAACATTCGCAACGTCGCCATTGTCGCCCACGTCGACCATGGCAAGACCACCCTCGTCGACCACATGCTCCGCCAGGCGGGCATCTTCCGCAGCAACGAGGCCGTGACCGAGCGGGTCATGGACTCCAACGACCTCGAGCGCGAGAAGGGCATCACCATTCTCGCCAAGAACACGGCCGTTACCTACAAGGGCAAGCAGATCAACATCATCGACACCCCGGGTCACGCGGACTTCGGTGGTGAGGTGGAGCGCGGCCTGCGCCTGGTGGATGGAGTCATCCTCCTGGTGGACGCGGCCGAGGGCCCCCTGCCCCAGACGCGCTTCGTGCTCACCAAGGCGCTGGCGATGGGCCTGAAGACGGTGCTCGTCATCAACAAGATCGACCGCCAGGACGCCCGTCCCAAGGTGATCCTGGATCTCGTCTACTCGCTCTACATCGACCTGGGCGCGGACGACACTCAGCTCGAGTTCCCCGTGCTCTACACGGTCGCCCGCCAGGGCCAGAGTTCGCCCTCGCTGGAGCAGCCGGGCACGAGCCTGGAGCCGCTGTTCGAGGCCATCCTCTCGCACATCCCGCCCCCGCCGGCGCCGACGCAGGAGCCGCTGCAGCTGCTGGTGGCCAACCTGGACTACGACGACTACGTGGGCCGCCTCGCGGTGGGCCGCGTCCAGGCCGGCCGCCTGGCGGCCAACATGCCCGTGGCCGTGATGCGGGACGGGGGCAAGATCGAGCAGGGCAAGATCGTGAAGCTCTACGGCTTCCAGGGCCTCAAGCGCACGGAGATCGCGGACGCGGGCCCCGGCGAGATCGTCTCCATCGCCGGCATCGAGGCCATCTCCATCGGCGACACCATCGCCGACGTGGAGAAGCCGGTGGCGCTGCCGCGCATCACCGTGGACGAGCCCACGATGATGATGATCTTCAAGGTCAACGACGGGCCGCTGGCGGGCAAGGAAGGCAAGTACGTCACCAGCCGCAACCTGCGCGAGCGCCTGTACCGTGAGGCCTACCGGAACGTGTCCATCCGCGTGGAGGACACGGAGACGCCGGACGCCTTCCGCGTGGTGGGCCGTGGCGAGCTCCAGCTGGCGGTCATCATCGAGACGATGCGCCGCGAGGGCTACGAGCTGACGGCCTCCAACCCGGAGCCGGTGACGAAGACGATCGACGGCGTGCTGCACGAGCCGATGGAGCTGATGTTCTGCGACGTGCCCGAGGGCAGCGTGGGCGCGGTGACGGAGCGGCTGGGGCCCCGCAAGGGCCGCATGACGGACATGTCGCAGCTGGGCGGCGGGCGTACGCGCCTGGTGTTCCGGATTCCCGCGCGTGGCCTCATCGGCTTCCGCTCGGAGTTCCTCACCATCACGCGTGGCGAGGGCATCATGAGCAGCCAGTTCGACGGGTACGAGCCGTGGTTCGGCTACATCCCGAAGCGGGCCAACGGCGCCATCGTGTCGGACCGCCTGGGCGAGACGGTGCCCTACGCGCTCTTCAGCATCCAGGAGCGTGGCCACCTGTTCGTGGGCGCTGGCGTGACGATCTACGAGGGGATGATCATCGGCGAGCACGTGCACCCGTCGGAGCTGAACGTGAACGCGTGCCGCGAGAAGAAGCTGACGAACATCCGCGCGGCCGGCCGCGACGAGAACGTCATCCTCACCCCGCCGCGCGAGATGGGGCTGGAGAAGGCGCTCGAGTGGATCGCCGACGACGAGCTGGTGGAGGTGACGCCGAAGTCGGTGCGCATGCGCAAGAAGGCGCTGAGCTCGGGCGAGCGTTACCGCGCCGAGCGTGATCGCAAGCGCGAGGAGCGCAACGAGGCGTAATCCGCCACCACAGCGAGAGAGGGTATCGGGTTCCGATCACCCTCTCCCTCTGGGAGAGGATCCCCCGTCGTTCAAAGGGGGGGCAAGCCCCCCGGGGTGAGGGTCGACATGGCCCCCACCCGCGGCCCTCTTCGCATTTGAAGCGGGCCACCCGGGAGCCGGTTACACATCCAGGTCCGATGCTCAGCCGCGCCAGTCTCCGAGGCCGCTTCCACCTGATCGCGGCCGCCCTCACCACCCTGGTCCAGCTACCAGCCGTGCTCTGGCTCTGCTGGCTCACCCGGACGCCGCTCCCGGCGCTCGTGGCGGTGCTGGTCTCCCCGCCCTACCTGCGCCAGCTGCAGAGCCCCTGGCAGACCACGGCGGCCTCGCCCACCACCTACCTGGCGCTGGGCTGGTGGTCGGCCTGCCTGGTATTCGACCTGCTCCTGGTGCCCACCGGGCTGGCCGTCCAGGCCGGGGCCCCCTTCGGAGCCGCCTGGGGCCTGGCCGGGGTCCTCGCGCTCGGGGTGGGAGCCGACGCGGTGCTCGGCCGGCCGAGGCTGCGGCGGCGGGTGGTGCGCGTGGAGGGCCTGCCCCCGGAGCTGGATGGCTACCGGATCGGCCAGCTCTCCGACGTCCACTGCGGCCCGCACGTGCCCGAGGAGCGGGTGGCCTCCTGGGTGGCGCGCCTCAACGCGCTCGAGCTGGATCTGGTGACCGTCACCGGGGACCTCATCACCCATGGCTCATCGCACGTCGAGGCGGTGGCACGGGCGCTCGGTGGCCTGAGGGCGAGGGATGGCGCCTTCGCGTGCATGGGCAACCACGACTACTTCACCGACGGCGAGCACCTGGTGCGGCAACTCCGGTGCAACGGCCTCACCGTGCTGCGCAACGAGGGGACGGTCATCGAGCGCAACGGCGCGCGCCTCTACGTCGCGGGCGTGGACGACACCTGGACCTCGCGCGATGACCTGGAGCGGGCGCTCGCGGCGCGGCCGGAGGGGGCCCCGACGGTGCTGCTCGCGCACGACCCCGACCTGTTCCCGAAGGCCTGCTCCCGGGCGGTGGAGCTGACGCTCTCGGGCCATACCCATGGGGGCCAGCTCGCCGTCCCGGGGGTGCCCCGGCTCTCGCTGGCGCGGTTCATCACCGTCTGGACGGCGGGACTGTACCGGCGGGGCCGCTCGTGGCTGTACGTGAACCGGGGGGCGGGCACCACGGGGCCGCCCGCGCGCCTGGGCGCTCCGCCGGAGCTGGCCGTCATCACCCTTCGCCGTGCCCTCGGCGTGACAGGGAGGCACCGACAGCCTTGAAGAAGGCCCGGGGGCTCGGCCATTCTCCGCTCCATGGGACGCATCTTCGAAACCCGCAAGACCACGATGTTCGCCCGCTGGAACAAGATGGCGAAGATCTTCACGCGGATCAGCAAGGACATCGCCATCGCGGTGAAGGCCGGAGGTCCGAGCGCGGACAACAACCCGGCCCTCCGCCGGGCGCTGCAGAACGCCCGCGCCGCGAACATGCCCAAGGACAAGGTCGAGGCCGCCATCAAGCGCGCCAGCGGCCAGGACGCCAAGGAGTACGAGGTCGTCCTCTACGAGGGTTATGCGCCGCACGGCATCGCCATGCTGGTGGAGACCGCGACCGACAACGTGGTGCGCACCGTCGCCAACGTCCGCATGCACTTCAAGGACTGGGGCGGCAACATGGGCAACAGCGGCAGCGTTGCCTATATGTTCCAGCGCATGGGCGTCTTCCGGCTCGCTCCCGAGGGGCTGGAGCTGGAGGCCCTCGAGTTGGATCTCATCGACCACGGGCTGCAGGAGATGGGCGAAGGCACCGGCGAGAAGGGTGAGAAGCAGATCATCATCCGCTGCGCCTTCAACGACTTCGGGCAGCTCCAGGCCGCCATCGAGGCACGGGGGCTCCACCCCCTGTCCTCGGAGTCCGAGTACATCGCCCAGAACCACCTCGAGCTGCCCGAGGACAAGGCCAAGGAGGTCCTCGAGCTGGTGGACGCGCTCGAGCAGGACGAGGACGTCCAGCGGGTCTTCCACAACCTGGGCTGACGAACGCCGCACGGGCCAGCGGGTCAACGCATGGAACTGACGCTCACCACTCCCGGGCTGCTCTTTCCCACGGTGTCGTTGCTCTTGCTGGCCTTCACCAACCGGTTCCTCGCCCTCGCCGCGCTGATCCGGAACATGTACGCGCAGTACAAGGCCAACCCCAATCCCCTGCTCCTGCCGCAGATCGAGAACCTGAAGGTCCGGGTCCGGCTCATCCGCGACATGCAGTTCCTGGGCGTCTCCAGCCTCTTCCTCTGCGTGGTATGCATGCTCCTGCTCTTCGCGGGGATGAGCCGGCCCGCGGAGGCCGTCTTCGCCGGGAGCCTGCTGCTGATGCTCGGCTCCCTGGCGCTCTCCATCTGGGAGATCCAGATCTCCATCCGGGCGCTCCAGATCCAGCTGGGAGATCTGGAGCACAAGAAGTAGGGGCCGCTCAGCGGCGGATGGACTGCGTCTGGAGCTGCGAGGCCCAGCTCCCAGCGGTCCATCCATCACGCTCCATGCGCGCACGGCGCTCGGCGGGGAGGTCCTCCCAGGCGAGGCCCTGGGCCAACTCGGGCAAGGGTCCGAAGAGCGTACCGGGCGTCATCGAGGCCACGTCATGCGCGCGCTCGGGGCGTGAGCCCTGCATGGTGACGCCGTACTCCGTCTTGGTGTCGACGCCCCGGAAGTCCTTCTTGACGCTCACACCCCCGCCGAACGTCCCCTGCCCGGGGTTCACCTCGGAGTAGGCGCCGTAACTGGTACCAGGGACGGACACCTCCATCCGCAAGGTCCCTTCGGAGTCGAAGCTCATGGCGGCCACCTTCAGGTCGACGCCCTTCACCGTCTTGACGGCTCCCGAGGACTCACGCTCCACACTGCCCTTCAAACCCTCCCTCTCGAGCTCGGCCCCCACCTTCGAGGAGCTACCCGTCTTTCCATACTGGGTGAGACTGGTCTCCCTGGACATCTTCAGCGTCATGCCTTCGCTCTCCACGCTGATCTCCGTCTCCTGCTTGAGCTTGAGCGTTCCCGCCCGCTGCGCATCGGCCAGATCCCGGCAACGGTCGGACACCGCCTTGTAAGCCTGGGAGCGGGTGTCATGGGACGGCACCCGGGCCCAGCTCGAGCGGAAGGACGAATGGTCCGGATGCGAGGCGGTCACCCCGGGCTCGCTCACCGGGAAGGGCGCCACCGGCTCCCCCATGTCGCGGATCGCCGGCAGATCCTTCGCCTGCATCACCTGCTCGGAATACCGCCGCACATAGGCGTGATGCGCGTCGTCATAGGCCTTCTTGGCCTCACGGTTCGTCTCGTGAACGAGCTGCCTGACGCTGCCGGGCAGCTTCGCGTCGTTGAGGTAGAGCGCCGGGCCATCGGGCGGCTGGCACGGTGCGGACTCGGCCTTCTTCCCGGGCTCGTGGGTCACGTAGCCCTTGCGCCCGGCTTGAGCCAGGAACTCCTCCCGCGCCTCGGGGCTCATCTGCTTCGCGTACTTCCCGAGCAGCCCGCCCTGCTCCATCCGCTCCATCATCCGGCGGTAGTCGGCCGGAGGCAGCTTCTCCAGGTGCTCGTGCACCCGGCGCACGTCCGCGTCCGTGACGGCCCAGTCCTTCCAATCCGTGTGCAGGGTGGCCTGGATGTCCGCGTAGGCCGCATCGGCCCGGGCCGCGTCCGCCACCTTCGCTCCGCCCAGCGCGAGCTGGCCCGCCGTCAGCCCTCCCCCACCCTCCGTCCCCGCCGGCAGCCCGCCCGGCGTCCGGGCGCGCGGCCGCTCCACTGGCCCCCGGTACGTCTCCACCTGGTTGTTCTGGACCGCCCCCGCCGGGGTCTCCTGCCTTCCCGTGCTCCGGCCCGTCCGCGCCGGTGCGCCCGCCGACGCCTGGGACGATGTGCCGTGGGACTCCCCGGCCGGGACCAGCAGGTCCGTGGATGCCGGGGTGTGGGACTCGCGCCGCGATACCGAACTCATGTTTCCGCCTCCGAGAGCGATGGGTGCACACGCCCCACTGCAAGGGCGGCTCCAGCCCCGCTTCCCTCGGAAATCACGACGCCAACGCCGCGCCGCGCGTCCCCGGCCGGGACGAACGTCTCAACTGGCGGACATCCGCGCACAGGGCGCCGGGGGGTCCACCTATCTCCCGCCTCTCCCACTCTGTTAGAAGACACGAGTCGGAAGGGGATCCCGTGGACGACAGCAGCTGGATCAACTGCCCCCACTGTGGGCTCAAGCACCGGCCGAGGGCCCAGAGCCTCTGTCCCCGCTGTGGCCGGACCTCGACGCTCTCGCGTGCGTCCACCACCGCCATTCCGAGCGTCGCCGCCCTGCCCCGGCCCTCCGTGGCCATACCGAGCGTCTCGGACCGCGCCGTCACCCCCGTAGCGGGCATCCCCGTCGCCCGGGCCGCCCCGGTCAGCCCCGCCCCCGTGGCCCCTCCGCCCGCCCGTCCGCCGGAGCGCGTGCCCACCGTCGAGTACATCCCGTCGCTGGACCCCACTCCCGCCCGGCTGAGCACCCCCGAGCCGGAGACCCCGTCCCCCTCCTCCAACGTGAGCGCCGCGCTCCCCGTGGGCGGCGCCGTCCTGCTGGTGAACGCAGTCCTCCACCTCTTCGAGTTCCTGTTCCTGCCCTCGGTGTCGACGAATGCCTCGCTCCGGGCCGCCCAGCTCGCGGGGACGCTCGTCGGCGTGGGCCTGGATGCGCTGCTCGGCTTCAGCTTCCTGCGCGGGAAGACCCAGCTGCGCACCCTCGCCTTCGTCCGGCTCGTGGTGGGCATGTTCCTGTTCGGAGGCATGAGCCTCTACCAGGCGCAGTACCTCTTCACGCTCGTCGTCTTCGCCTTCTCGTGCGGCACGCTGGTGCTCGTGTGGGGCAAGCCCTCGTCCTTCCTCGCGGGGGTCGGCCTCACCGCCGTGCTGCTCGGCGTCGGCGTGGAGATCATCGGCTTCCAACGGCTCTCCGCCGTCCAGCCCCTCGCCGACCGGGCCCGGATCGCCCTGCGGCCGGACCTCGAGGGACGTCAGCTCGGCGAGGACGAGTCCATCGTCGGCGAGCGCCACCCCTACAAGCTGCGCGTGCCCTCCAATGGCTGGTACCGCCGCAAGGGCGAGGTGGCGCGCACCCCGGACACCAGCGTGGACGTGTGGCTGTCGCAGCCGGATCACACCGGCGCCCTGGTGGTGTCCGTGCGCGAGTGGAACGAGGCGGAGACGGCGAACCTGAAGGAGGCGAGGGACCTGGAGCTGCGCGACCTGCGGGTGCGCTACCCCGGCTTCCAGCTGGCTGAGACCTCCGACAACGGCACCCCGCTACTGGATGCGAGCCTCGCCAGCCTCACCGGCAGCGCGCTGCGCGACGGCAAGCCCTTCCTCTTCGAGGTCTCGCTCTACAAGGCGAACGACAAGCTGCTGCTCGTGACGGCCTTCGCGCCCACGGCGTCCTTCGCGGAGTTGCACCTGCAGGGGGCAACCACGGGGTTGCGCCCGGACTAAGTAGGTGACCAAAAGTCCCCGACAAAATAACGCGGAGGGCCTACGCTGATCCGATGCGCAAGACACTGGCCCCGCCCAGCGGGGGCTGACGGAGTCCTATCCCTCCGCTTCTGGCTCCGTTCCTTTTTGTAAAGGAACTTTTGGCTCCCTACTTGGTCAGGCGTGTACCCCAAGGGGCTGCGCGGCCTCTCCATCGGGCGTACGCCTCGGCGGCTCCCTTCAGCGGCCCTCCTCGGCCCCTCCGCTCCAGCCCTCATCCTCAAACAGCCCTCATCCTCAAACAGCCCTCCCATTCTTCTTATACGCGGTGAGCGGATCCTTCTCCCGTATCCAAGCCCCAGATAGAGGTGTCGTCCAAGCCCCTCGTACCTGCTTGAGAGAGGTGCTTTTCTGATCGTCATGTCGACAGTGCTGCTACGGTCCCCGGTCGTCCGTTGACCTCCAGGAGGTTGGTTGTGCAGCTCGTCACCACCAAGGTAGGCCCGTTCAAGTCTATCAACGCTCTGCAGACGGTGAATATCGACCCGTCCGTAACCGTGCTTGTCGGAATGAACGAGGCCGGCAAGACGGTGTTCCTCCAAGCCCTCGAGAAGTCAGGCGACGCCATTGGGGCCTCCGAGTTCAATCCAGTTGAAGACTACCCGCGCAAGGATCTTTCCAGCTACCTCAGGGAGCACAAGACCAAACCAGCCCAGGTGACGAGCCTCACGTACCGACTCTCCCAGGAAGAGTTGAATGAGCTGAACGGCATCCTGAACACGAAGCTGCCGCCTGACTTCGAGTTTTCGGTCAACCACCTATACGACAACAAGATCACCATCCTGATCTCAGTTGACGAGACCCCCGTGCTGGCGAGCCTGCAGAACGCGCCGGGACTCAGCTCCGATGTGAAGACAGCTTTGGCGTCCGTCAAGCGCATCCGTGATATTCCGACAGCCCTTACCGGGCTGGGGCTGACCGACAAGGACAAGTCCTGGCTTGAGACGATCCACGAGCGAATCAAGAAGACCGAGTGGAACTCGATCATAGAGGCGGAGGCATGGGAGTGGCTCAGAACGCGTATGCCGAAGTTCGCCTTCTTCGGGGAGTACGAGCTGCTCCCGAGCAAGATGAACCTCGCGGACCTCGCGAACCGGGTGACCCAACTCCAGGCCTGGAAGGTGCAGAACCCCGCGCTTTCGGCACGGGCTGCGCCGAAGTTCCTTGAGCCTCATCACCTCGGTGTGCTGGCCCTGCTCCGGATGGCGGACATCTCCGTGGAGGATTTCACCAAGTCAGGTGGATACGAGCCGCTCAAGGCCCGACTCGAATCGGTGTCGATCAGGCTGACGGATCAAATTTTCGATTTCTGGAAGCAGAACGAGGACCTCGAGGTCGAGGTAGACATCAAGGTGGACCCGGATGACGTGGCCCCCTTCAACAACGGGCCGAACTTATACCTCCGCATCAAGAACCGACGCCACCGGGGAGTCAGCACTCCCTTTCGTCAGCGTAGCCGGGGTTTCACGTGGTTCTTCAGCTTCCTGGTGTGGTTCGACAGCATTCAGCATCAGCTCAAGACGGGTCGCGAGCTACGAGATCATGAGCTGATCCTCCTGCTCGATGAGCCTGGACTCAACCTCCATGCGCTCGCGCAGGCTGACTTCCTTCGGTACATCGACGAGCTCGCGACCAAGCACCAGGTTCTATACACCACGCACTCGCCCTTCATGGTCCATACCGACCGCCTCCATCAGGTCCGGGTGGTTGAGGATCGCGTGAAAGTCGGTACGGTCATCTCCGATAATGTGACCAGTTCTGACCGGCGAACCATCTTTCCGCTCCAGGCCGCGCTGGGCTGGAGCCTGGCGCAGAACCTGTTCATTTCCGAGAACAACCTCCTCGTCGAGGGGCCTTCCGACCTCCTGTACCTCAAGGCGATGTCGTCCATTCTCGAGGCACAGGGCCGGGTCGGCCTGCGCGAGGACATCACCATCGTTCCGGCGGGCGGCCTCGACAAGGTGGTGACCTTCATCGCGCTTCTCGGCGCCAGTGGACTCAAGCTAGCCGTCCTTCATGACTACCAGGGGCGGCCCGAACAGAAGCTCGAAGACCTCGTGAAGCAGAAGTTGGTCTCGCCCAAGATGCTTCTTGATGCCTCGCAGTTCCGGGACCTCAAGGCCTTGGGCAAGAGCGGGCGGCCCTCGGATGTCGAAGACCTGCAGTCGCCGGGTCTCTACCTCGATTGCTTCAACAAGACGTTTGCGAAGCAGCTCGGCGGGAAGAAGGTCACCGAGAGCGACTTGCCGACAGGAGACCGGATCCTCCAGCGCATCGAGCGCTATCTCACGGCGTCAGGCACATTGCTTCGGCCCAGCGGTGGGTTCAACCACTATGCTGTCGCTTCTTCGTTTGTCAGCAACCCGCCAGCGAATGTAGACCCTGACACGCTAGCCCGGTTCGAGGCGCTGTTCCGCGCCGTCAATGATTTGTTCTGACGTGAAGTCCACGGGTGCGCGCGCTGATGAACTCCGTCATGCCGGGCGTGCGCTGAAGCCCTACCCGTTCACCTGGGCCTGCGCTGGCGCGAAGATCGATTCGATGAGTGCCCGCGTGTACCCCGCCGCGACCGCCGCGGCATACTCCTGCCAGTCGTCGTTCTTGTGAGTGTCGCAGTAGTCACACGTTCCACGGACGACCAGATACCCCTTGTCGTGGTTCCAGGTGGCATCCGCGATCCCAGAGCCCTCCATCTCCGCCGCTTTAACTCCGAACCTCTGACGGAGCTCGTCCCGCTTGTCAGGCCTCTTCAAGAGCTCATTGGCGGATGCAATGGGCCCCAGGAACACACGTGGCAGCCCCCTCCGACGCCTGGAGTCCTTGGGATGCTCGAGCTGTGTCTCTGGGTCGTCAGTGGCGTAAAGCTTGTCGGTCGCCTGAGGAGGGCGCTTGTGCTTCAACTGCTGGAGGATGGCGCCGATGTGCTCATCCCACGGCCGGCGCCCCTCGATTTCCTCGGCCTGAAGCAGGGCCACAGCTTCAATCAACCTGGCGCTCGGTGGGACAGAACTGGAACGGACCTCCTTGAGCTTCACCATGTCGTACTGCACCACTCCCCATCTGTTGGACACGACGATGTCTCCGAGCCGGACATGGTCCTCAGGCTTCCGCGGCGACGGGACGGCACCCGCGATGCCGACCATGATGATGGCGTCCACGGAGGGGAAGTGCTCCAGCAGCAGCGTGGCCCGAGCGGCGGCCATGTTGTTGCCCACCCCTCCTGGCAGCATCGCGAGCGCGATTCGATGCTCTTTCTGATCGCGAGACTTCATTTGGCCCAGCACATACCGGCGCCCCGCGCCTGGGCCTGGGACATGGTGGTCCTGGCAGTCGTGCATCGCCGCTTTCATGGCGGCGAACTCCTTGGGAAGCGCTGTGATGATCCCAATGGTGACCTCGGCGATCCGCGGCTCCCGAGGGCGGCCTGGCGAGTCTGCAAAGGCCTTTGATTCCTGGACCGTCCTCATCATGCGGCGCTCCTGAGCTGTCTCCACGCCGTTCAGCAACTCCGTCACGCTCACCTTCTGACGTGTACCTTCCGGGCGGTACCAGTCCTCTCCCTCCTGCTCCAACATCACCAGGTGCCTGTAGCTGACCGTCACCCCGGGTTCATTGGGGAGTGGCACCCGCTCATCCACCACCATCCCCTTCAGCTCCCGATGTTGCTCGGCGAACTTCTCCCGGATGATGGCCAGCAGACCGCGCTGAAGCGCCTTGTTCCCGGTGATATGGATGTCCACGCGGCGTTCGCGGGAGTCCGCGCGGACGACGGCGCGGCAGCCTTCATGCTCGAGGATGACACCTGTGCGCCAGCGAGGGCTCTTCTGGCTCAAGGCGTGGGTCTGGACGATGAAGCGCGGCAGGAGCCCTTCGGGCAAGACCTCGTACTGGTAGCGGAAACCCAGCCCTGGTGCCGCGAGAAGCACTCCCAGATCGGGCTGGTTCTCGCCGAGCAACTCCGGCACGAGGTAGCGCTCTTCCCGCCCCTCCAGCCGGAAGCAGAGCTGGAATTTCTCCATGAGGTAGAGCAGGAACGCATGGTTGGATTTGGGATAGCGCTGCTCATCTAGGACCGTGGACAGATCTGCCTTGGTGAGCACTCCCTCGTGCCATTGCTTCTGTCCGGCCCGCAGCAGAGTGTAGATGCCCTCGGTGACCCAGCGGGGATTGAGGACATGCGTCTCCTTGAGGCGTGGATCGTCGCGATAGTTCAGTGCGATGCCGAGAATGTGCAGGAAGGTCGCCAGCTGCCGTTGTGCTTCTGGATCGCGCTCCCCGAACTCGCGGCAGATCTCCTGATACTGGTCCCAGGTGACGAAGTTCCCCTTCATCCCGGCCAGCCGCTCCTTGATCTCGAACCAGTCCGCCGGGAAGGCTACCTTGCGATGCTCCAGCCCATCGGTCTTCTCCAGGATCAGCTTCTTGAGTTCCTGGATACCGCTTGCGTCCTCGCAGTCCGTCGGCACGAAGCCCGCGATGAATGGGTACTTCTCCAGCAGCAGGCCTCGATTCACATCAAAAGGATGCTGGACGGCCTTGTTCAGCGCGATGATGACCCGCGAGTCGCCCCCAAAGCTACGAATCAGCTGCAGCCAGTACTCCGCATCCTGTGTGGGGTTGCCTTCGCGTCCACTCAAGACCAACAGGTAGAGCGTGCGCTCCGTGAGAAAGAACTGGTGCGTCGCGTGAAGGATCTCCTGGCCACCAAAGTCCCACACGTGCAGTCGTACCGTGTCACCCTCTGACAGGGTCACCGGCCAGGGTTTGATCTCGATACCGGGCGTCTCCGGCTCACGCTCGTCGAAGGTGTCGTGAAGCAGCCTCTTGATGAGGCAGGTCTTTCCGACGCCCCCCCGCCCGACAAGGATCAGCTTCGCCTCGTTGAGCGGCTTCCGGTCCCGCCGCGCGCGGAAATAGTAGTCGACGATTGCGGCAGGCGCGGGGAGAGGTGGCTCTATGGTGATCTTGAATGGTTGATAATCCCACAGGGTCCTATAAATGCTGTGTCCCAGGATCTCGGGTGGAAGGCCGAGCGCTTCATTTCCATTCAGGTCAAGCACCTCCAATGCCGACAATCGAACGCGCAATGACGAGGGCAATGACGTCAGGTCGTTAGCGCCAGCGAAGAGGTATCTGAGCTTGTTGAGCCTGGCGAGCGACTCTGGCAACGCCGAGAGGAGATTGCCGGTGATATCGAGAGCCTGGAGCGCCTTGAGCTTGCGCAGGGATTCTGGCAACTCCTTCAGCGAGTTCGTTGAGGCGACAAGGTACTTGAGCCGGGTGAGCTGCCCCAGCGAGTCAGGCAGGACGCGCAGCAGATTGAAGCCGGCATCCAGATATTGAAGCCGTGTCAGGTTGCCCAACCACTCGAGCGGCTTCGACAATCTGTTGCTGTTCACATCGAGAAACTCGAGCTTCGTCAAGCGGCCCAACGACTCTGGCAAGCCAACGAGCCAATTGTCATGGACGTTAAGAGTATGAAGGCCCGTCAGCTCGCCCAGCGACTCCGGCAATGACTCCAGTTGATTGGAGTACGCAAGGAACTCCCGAAGCTGGGTCAGTTGGCCCATGGACCATGGCAAGGCCGACAGCTGGTTCACGGAGACGTCCAGGTGCTGCAATTGCGTCAACTGGCCGAGCGATTCTGGTAGCTCACTCAACCGGTTGTCGGAAACATCCAGGCTCGTCAGTTGCGTCAGTTGGAACAACGATTCTGGCAGCGAGTCGAGAGCCAGGGAACTCAGGTCGAGAGAACGCACGCCTGAACTCGCTGCTTCCGCAACGAGGCGGTCCGCTTCGTCCGGCTCCCAGGTCATCGCATCACCCGGAGCCATGGGCTCACGGGACTGTGACTTCTTCTGGCTTGGCTTTCGAGGCATGGCACGTTGGCTCTAGAAAAACGCCCCCTGCACGCTGCCATTCCTTCAAGCCTCTTGGCGAGGGCCGCGTTCCCAGCATCACCCGCTGGCTTGAGCCGGGCGACACGAGCTCGCAGGGCGAACGTCCTGCGTAGCAGCCCAACCTGGTCCAGCTGAAGCTATTAGCCTGGGGCCCCGCGCCTCAGTCCTGGGACTCCCCCTCCATGGGCTGAGCCGCCACCTGGGACAGCCCCGCCTGCAGCTTCTCCAGCAGCCGCTTCAGCTCGGCCAGCTCCGAGGCCGTCAGGTACTGGGACGCCTCGTCATCCAGCCACTGCGACGCATCCTCCAACAGCTTCAGCTCCGGCAGGCTCGCCTCGGTGACCTGGAGCCGCACGCACCGGCGATCCTCCCCGGCGCAGCGCTTCACCAGCCCTTCCTCCTCCAGCCGATCCACCATCCGGCTCACCGCGGGCGCATCCACCAGCAGCCGCTCGGCCAGCTCCGCCTGGGTGCGCACATCGCGCATGGCGATGAACTTCACCGCCAGTAACTGGGTGAAGGGCCGGCGCGTCTTCCCGCTCAGCCGCCGGGTAAGCAGCCGGTACAGGGTGCGCCGCAGGGCTCCCACTTGCTCCGCGAGGGTCATTTCACCTAATACAATGATTGCTGTATACAACCATTGTCAATGACACCGAACGAGCTGGCCGTTATAGGGGGCAGCCAGACAGTACGCGCAACACCCGATTCCACAGGTCCCCTCCCGGCATGACGCCCCGTTTCGCCCTCCTCTTCCTGGTGCTCACCGCGGGCCCCGCCCTGGCCCAGGATCCGCTCCTCCCGGCCCCACCGCCCTTCCAGCCGCAGGTGGATGATCCGATGCTCACCCCCGCGCCCCCCGCCTCCAAACAGGTGGGCACCTGGGAGGAGGCGCTCGGGCTGGTGCGCGAGCGCTCCACGGATCTCCGCATCGCCGAAGCCAACGTCCAGCGCGCCGAGGGCCGGTGGCGCCAGGCCCTGGCGACGCTGCTGCCCAATGGCCGCGTGTCGGCGGGCGTGGCCACGGATCTGCTCAACCCCGGCATCCCCGTGGGCCTCACGGGCTCGCCGCTGCTCGGGCAGACCGATGCCGAGCGCCGGCCCACCGTGCCGCTCGTGAGTGGCTCGGTGTCGCTGACGCAGTCGGTGGTGGACTTCAGCGCCTGGCGGGGGCTGTCGTCCGCCTCGTCCGCCGAGGACAGCGCCCAGGCCAACCTCCAGGACGTGCAGCGCCGCCTCACCCTGGGCCTGGCCCGCACGCTGGTGGCCACCGTGGCCGCCGAACGGGCCGCGGAGATCAACCGCGTGGGCCTGCGCCGGGCCCTGGAGCGCGCCGCGCTCGCCCAGCGCTCCTTCGAGCTGGGCGCGGGCACCCAGTTGGACGTGGTGCGCGTGCGCCAGGACGTGGAGGTGGCCCGCCAGTCCCTCATCTCCGGTGACGAGCAGCTGCACCGCGCCCGCGAGGCGCTCGGCCTGTCCCTGGGCCTGCCCCAGGAGGTGGGCGTGAGCACGACCTTCCAATTGCAGGGCCTGGTGGAGCAGACCCGCGCCAGCTGCACCCCGCTGAAGGCCCTGGGCGAGCGGCCAGATCTCGAGGCCGCGCGCGCCCAGGTGGAGTCGGCCCGGCAGAGCACGCGGCAGGCCTCGGCCGGCTATCTGCCGACGCTCGGCATCAACAGCAACCTCAACGCCTTCACCACGGAGCCCGGCCCCGGCAGGCTGGCCACGTGGAGCATCGCCGCCGTGCTGTCGGTCCCCATCTGGGAGGGCGGCGGCCGGGCGGGAATCGTCCGCGAGCGCGCGGGTTTGGAGCAGCAGGCGGCCGAGACACTCGAGCGCACCCGGCGCGACGTGGAGGTGGAGGTGGCACGCGCCCGGCGGAGCGTGGAGGTGGCCGAGTCCCTGGTGAAGACGGCGACGGAGTCGCGGGAGCTGTCCGCGAGGACCGACCAGCTGACCAGGCGAGCCTTCGAGGTCGGCCGTGGCAGCAGCCTGGAACTGGTACAGAGCGGGGCGGCCTTGCGTCAGGCGGAGCTGGCGCTGGCCCTGCGTGAATTCGAGCTTGTCCAGGCGCGCCTGGACGCATTCTTGACGGAGGCCCGGTGCGACTGGTGAGAAGGGTACGCCCCCTGAAGGCGCTGGTGGTGGGACTGTGGGGTGCCGCGCTCGCGGTGGGAGTGGCTGGCTGCGGCGGCAAGCCCGCGGCCAAGCCGGCTCCCCCACCCCGTGAGATCGAGGTGGTGCAGCTGGCCCCCAGCGAGGTGCGCGATACGAGCGAGTACCTCGGAAGCCTGATGTCGCGGCAGAGCGTCAACGTGCTGCCCCAGGTGGCCGGCTACGTGCGCCGCATCCACGTGCGCCCGGGCCAGAAGGTGGAGGCCGGTGCGCCCCTCGTGGACGTGGACGCGCGCGAGGAGACGGCGGCGCTGGAGACGGCGCGGGCCCAGCGCACCTCTTCCGAGGTGAACCTGGAGCAGGCCCGCCGCACGCGCGCCCGCCTCGAGTCCCTCTACAAGGAGGGGCTGGCGAGCGCCCAGGAGCTGGAGCAGTCCCGGGCCCAGGTGGAGGCGCTGGAGGCCAACACGCGCGCCGCCGCCGCCACCGAGTCCCAGCGCGAGGTGCAGCTGGGGTTCAACACCGTGCGCGCGCCCTTCGCCGGCACCGTGGGCGACGTGCTCGTGCGCATGGGCGACTTCGTGAGCGCCACCACGCCGCTGACGAGCGTGGCCCAGGCGGACGTGCTGGAGGTGAGCGTGGCGGTGCCCTCCGAGCGCGCCCGCATGCTGCGCCCCGAGACGCCGCTGGAGGTGCTCGACTCGCAGGGCAAGGTGGTGCTCTCCAGCCCCATCTTCTTCGTCGCGCCCCAGGCGGATCCGCGCACCCAGCTGGTCGAGGTGAAGGCCGCCTTCCGCAACACCGTGGGCCTGCGCCCCAGCGAGCTGGTGCGCGCGCGCCTCGTCTACTCCACCCGCCAGGCCCTGCAACTGCCCGCGCTCGCGGTGGTGCGCCAGAGCGGCCAGCCCTTCGCCCTCGTGGTGACGGAGAAGGAGGGCAAGACGATCGTGGAGCGCCGCCCGGTGAAGCTCGGGGCGCTCGGCGAGCTGGCCTACGTGGTGG
This sequence comes from Archangium gephyra, assembly GCF_042230915.1. Taxonomy (GTDB): domain Bacteria; phylum Myxococcota; class Myxococcia; order Myxococcales; family Myxococcaceae; genus Archangium; species Archangium gephyra_B. The sequence goes on from NZ_CP102578.1 coordinate 6,762,357, forward strand.
AGGGCGGACTGAAGGAGGGCGAGCAGGTGGCCGTCACCTCGCTGCAGGCGCTGCGTCACGGCGCGCAGGTGAAGGTGAAGCCCTCGCCCCCCCGGGCCGTCACGCAGGGTACGGAGGGCGGTGGAGGAGCCGCCGGGGGTAGCCGCTGATGTTCGTTGATTTCTTCATCCGCAGGCCCGTCTTCGCCGCCGTCTGCTCCATCCTGCTGACGTTGGTGGGGGCGATTGCCATTCCCACCCTCCCTATCGCCCAGTACCCGGATCTCGCGCCGCCCCAGGTGACCGTCACCAGCACCTACGTGGGCGCGAGCGCCGAGGTGGTGGAGAACGCCGTCACCATCCCGCTCGAGCAGGAGCTCAACGGCGTGGAGGGCATGCGCTACATCACCTCCACCAGCAGCAACGACGGCACCAGCCAGATCACCGTCACCTTCGAGCCCACGCGCGACATCGAGGTGGCGGCCGTGGACGTGCAGAACCGCGTGAGCCGCGCCGCCTCGCGCCTGCCCGCCCAGGTGAATCAGACGGGCATCGTCGTCAACAAGGCCTCCAGCCAGATGCTGCTGACGATCGGCCTGTCCAGCCCGGACAATCGCTACGACGCCAAGTTCCTCAGCAACTACGCCGACGTGAACCTCAAGGACGCCATCAAGCGCGTGCGCGGCGTGGGCGACGTGCGCATCTTCGGCGAGCGCAAGTTCTCCATGCGCCTGTGGTTGGACCCGACCGAGCTGGCACGCCGCAACCTCACCCCCCAGGACGTGGTGCGGGCCCTGCAGGAGCAGAACCTCCAGGTGGCCGCGGGCCAGGTGGGCCAGCCCCCCTCCACCGACGAGCAGCCCTACCAGATCGCCGTGCGCGCGCGCGGCCGGCTCGTCGAGCCCGAGGAGTTCGGGGAGATCGTCCTGCAGCGCAACACCACCGACGGCAAGCTCGTGCGCCTCAAGGACGTGGCCCGCGTGGAGCTGGGCGCGGAGAACTACGGCACCCTGCTGCGCTTCAACGGGCGGACCGGCGTGGGCCTCGCCATCTTCCAGCTCCCCACCGCCAACGCGCTCGACGTGCGTGACGGCGTCATCAAGGAGATGGACCGGCTCGCCCAGCAGTTCCCTCCGGGGCTGGAGTACAGGCCGGGCAATGACACCACGCTCGCGGTGCGCGCCTCCGTCAACGAGGTGGTGCGCACGCTGGTGGAGGCCATCGCGCTCGTCATCCTCGTCATCTTCCTGTTCCTGCACGGCTGGCGCAGCGTGCTCATCACCGCCATCACCCTCCCCGTCTCGCTGGTGGGCACCTTCGCCTTCGTCTACCTGATGGGCTTCTCCATCAACACGCTCACCCTGTTCGGCCTGACCCTGGCCACGGGGCTCGTGGTGGACGACGCCATCGTGGTCATCGAGAACATCGAGCGGTTGATGGTGGAGAAGCACCTGTCCGCCATGCAGGCGGCGCGCGAGGGCATGAAGGAAGTGGCCGGCGCGGTGGTGGCCATCTCCATCGTGCTGGTGGCGGTGTTCATCCCCGTGGCGCTCTTCCCCGGCACCACGGGCGCCATCTACCGCCAGTTCGCCCTCACCATCGCCGCGTCGGTGGCCCTGTCCACCTTCTGCGCCCTTACCCTCACGCCCGCCCTGAGCGCCCGCCTGCTCAAGCACCACCACGGAGAGAAGTGGATCTTCTTCCGCTGGATGGACAAGGCGCTCGACTGGACGAAGGCCACCTACGGCCGGGGGCTGCGCGCACTGCTCAAGCACCCTGTCGTCATCCTCGTGGCGTTCGTGCTGTGCATCGCGGGCACGGTGCTGCTCTTCCGCTCGGCGCCCACCGGCTTCATCCCCGACGAGGACCAGGGCTACCTCATCATCTCCGTGCAGGGGCCCGAGGGCATGTCGCTCGCGCAGACGGAAAAGGTGCTGGCCGAGGCGGAGCAGCTGCTCAAGAACCAGCCCGAGGTGGTCACCATCTTCGCCATCGGCGGCTTCTCCTTCCAGGGCACCGGTCCCAACTACGCCACCATCTTCGTGCCCCTCCAGCCGTGGGAGAAGCGGCCCAACCCGAACCAGTCCGTGGCCGCGCTGGTGGAGCGGCTGCGCGGGCCGCTCGGCAACATCGGCGGCGCCCGAGTGATGCCCCTGCAGCCCCCCGCCATCCGCGGCGTGGGCAGCGTGGGCGGCTTCCAGTTCATCCTCGAGGACGTCGGAGGCAGCCTCTCGCTGGACCAGCTGGCCACGACCGCCCAGGAGCTGGTGGCGAGCAGCAACCAGGAGAGCCGCCTGCGCGGCGTCTTCACCTCCTTCAACGCCGACACCCCGCTGCTGGACGTCGAGGTGGATCGTCAGAAGGCCAAGGCGCTCGGCGTGCCCATCGAGCAGGTGTTCGGCACGATGCAGCTCTACATGGGCAGCCAGTACGTCAACGACTTCAACTACGCCAACCGCACCTACCGCGTCTATGTCCAGGCCGAGCAGCAGTTCCGCGACAACCCCTCGGACATCGGGGCCTTCTACACGCGCACCGACACCGGCGCGATGATCCCCCTGGAGTCGCTGGTGAAGGTGACACCTACCGCCTCCGCCCAGGTCATCCGCCACTACAACCTCTTCCGGGCCGTGGAGATCAACGGGGCGAGCGCTCCGGGCGTCTCCTCCGGCCAGGCACTGGAGGCCATGGAGCAGCTGGCCGCGCAGCAGCTGCCCCAGGGCATGAGCTCGGAGTGGACGGGCATCAGCCTCGAGCAGAAGGAGAGCGGCGGTCAGACGCTGATCATCTTCGGCCTGGGCCTGCTGTTCGTCTTCCTGGTGCTCGCCGCCCAGTACGAGAGCTTCACCCTGCCCTTCGTCATCATCCTCTCGGTGCCGCTGGCCGTCATGGGCGCGCTGGGGCTGCAGCTGGCGCGTGGCTACGCCAATGACGTCTTCTGCCAGGTCGGACTGGTGATGCTGGTGGGTCTGGCCAGCAAGAACGCCATCCTCATCGTGGAGTTCGCCGAGCAGCTGCGCGCGAGTGGCAAGAGCGCCGTGGACGCGGTGGTGGAAGCCGCCGAGGTGCGCCTGCGCCCCATCCTCATGACGTCCATCGCCTTCCTGCTGGGCGTGGTGCCGCTGATGATGGCCAAGGGCGCTGGCGCCGCCGCGCGCAACTCGCTGGGCACGGCCGTCTTCGGCGGAATGCTCGTGTCCACCGTCGTCAACTTCGTCTTCATCCCCGGCCTGTATGTGCTGATGCAGCAGCTGCGGGGTGCGGCGAAGCGGACGAGCGCCGAGCCGGAGACCATCGCCCCGGCCCCCGCGCCGTGAGGTGAGCCGGGGCCTCGCGCCCCGCTGAAACGCCCAGGGGCACCGCGACCACGCGGTGCCCCTTTTTCATGTCCCCTGCCTCACTGGAGCTCGTCGAGGCTCAGCGGCTTCTGGGGGTCGACAGGGCCCAGCCACTGCCCCAGTCCGGCCGGGGGACGCTGCAGCTCGGGACGGCCTCCCGGGGCTCCGCCGTTCTTCCAGTCGTTCAGCTGGCCCACCAGCTTCCACTGCGCCGAGGCCTTGTCGTAGTGCGCGAAGGCCGTGGCGCCCGTCTCGATGCCGTGGGACCCCGTGGGATGCGAGTAGTCATGGGGCGTGAGGCTCTGCACCAACTGGAGGTCGTTCTTCTTCAGGAAGTCCTCCAGGTGCTGCTTGCCCGTGCTGGCGCCGTACTTCGAGAAATCCGCCTGATGGACGAAGGACAGGGTGTCATCCGTCTTGTTGTGCAGCGCATGGACGGCACAGCCGTTGAGCGGCCCCGTCATGACCATCGACGGCTGCCCCGGCTTGGGGTGCAGGGGCACGCCCGAGATCCCCGCGAACGAGCCCTGGTCCGGCTTGCCCTGACCCGACGAGAGGTAGTGCAGGTAGTTGACCTGCGGCCCGTTCCCGCCGGGCGCCGAGAGCGAGAGGTTCGCGTTGCCATGCTGCTGCTGGACATTCAGGGTCGCGACCGACTGGTTCGCCGGCACGAAAGGCTTGTTGGGCGTGGGCAACTGCACGCCCTGCGGCGGCGCCCCGTTCTGGAACAGCTTGTAGCCGTTCAGGATGTTCTGCCCGGAGAACTTCATGGGATCGGCGGCGAACGAGTCCGCCTGCGACGGCCCGAACAGCCCCCGGATCGAAGAGCCGATCTTGGAGGGGGCCGTGTCGAAGCCATCCTTGGGCGCGACCGGCTTCGCGGAGGGGGCCGGCTTGGACGGAGACGGCGTCGGCGCGGAAGGCTTCGGCGCATCGTTCTGCAAGCCGCGGAGAGGAGCGCTGCTCTTGGGGCCACCGATCTTGAAGGTCTTCATGCCCCTGTCCCATTGCGCCTTCCATGCCAGCACGTGGGCCCTGTGATTTCGGGGGGATGGAGGCTCCCTCCCGGCGCGCGGGTGGGCGCTGACTGGTGACTGCGGTCAGCACTGGTGACTGCTGTCACCAGGGGCTCAGTGAGGCGCCGCCGCGTCGGTGGACGGGAGGGTCATGCCCTCGCCGCGCTTCACCTTGGGAAAGAAGAGCCCGGCGGCGAAGGCTCCCACGGTGGCGGCGCAGATGATCCAGAAGTTGATCGTCAGCCCCGTGCCGAGCGCTCCGCTCAGCGTCTGGAACACGGCCGGAGGCAGGCCGTGGCCGTGCTCGGGGCCGAGCAGCTCGTTGGCGGCGGCCAGGGGGACGTTCGGATCCTTCAGCAACTGGGACACCACCACGCCGCCCATCAACCCCACCCCGAGCGCCCCGCCGATGGTGCGGAAGAACATGTGGCTCGCCGTCGCCACCCCGCGCAGCTCCCAGCCCACGCTCGTCTGCACCGCGATGAGCAGCGAGGTGGCGGTGAAGCCCAGGCCGATGCCGAACAGCGCCATCGCCAGCTCCGGAATCAGCAGCGACGACTGCGGCTTGAGCAACAGCGCCATCGCCCCCGTGCCAATCACCGTCAGCCCCAGCCCTCCGACGATGAGCGGGCGGAAGCCCGTCCGGAGCAACAGCTTCCCCGCGAACAGGCTCGCCACCGGCCAGCCGACGATCATCGGGGTGATCATCCCGCCAGCCAGCGTCGCCGAGCCGCCCAGCACGCCCTGCACGTACAGCGGCACGTAGGTGGTGGCCCCGAACATCGCCGCGGAGAAGAGCGCGCCCGCCACCGAGGAGATGGCGATCGCGGGATTCTTGAAGATGGACATGGGGATGACGGGCTCGGCCACCTTGCGCTCCACCAGCACGAAGGCGATGAGCAGCACCACCCCCACCGGCAGCGCCAGCAGGTTGCGGCCGATTCCCTGCACGCCAAACAGCAGCGCCACCACTCCCGCCGAGAGCAGCAACGCGCCCGCGTAGTCCAGCTTCTGCGGCTTGTGCTGCACCTGCTCGTGGAAGAAGAACACCAGCAGCGCGAGCGCGCCCAGCCCCACCGGGACGTTGATGAAGAAGACCCAGTGCCACGTGAGGTACTTCACGATGAGGCCACCGGTGAGCGGGCCCACCAGCCCCGCCAGCCCCCACACCCCGCTGAAGACGCCCTGTACCTTCGCGCGCTGCTCCAGCGTGTAGAGGTCCCCCACGATGGTGAGCGCCACGGGCTGCATCGCTCCCGCCCCCAGGCCCTGCAGCGTACGGAAGGCGATCAGCATGTGCATCGACGTGGACAGCCCGCTGAGGACGGAGCCCGCGAGGAACAGGCCGATGCCGAAGAGCAGCACGGGCTTGCGCCCGTAGAGGTCCGCCAGCTTCCCGTAGATGGGCACCGTCACGGTGGAGGCCAGCATGTACGCGGTGAAGACCCACGCGTAGCTCTGCAGTCCGCCCAGCTCACTGACCACCGTGGGCATGGCGGTGGAGACGACGGTCATCTCCAGCGCCGCCATGAAGAGACTCAAGGCCAGCGCGACGGTGGTCAGGGGACGGTGGGTGGTTCGCATGCTGTCGGACGAGGCTGTCGGCGCGAGGAGGTGGTGCCCTGCTTAACGGGTGGAGGCCACGGCCGCCATCGTCAAGTATTCCCGCCTCATCGGACGGGTGAGGCCTCGTGGCCCGCGCCCTTCCCCTGGGGCCGGGCCCTCATACGCTTCGAGCGGGCAGGCGCACTGGCAGTGGCTTGCGGCCTCGGCCCGCTGGCTTCAGGCGGGCAATGTCCGGGACAGCGCCTGGCGCACCGCCGCGCGCACCGGGGCGGGCACCTCATCCCCCGGGATGCGCCGGCACAGGGACACCGTGCGCTTGAGCGAGTCGCACGCCTCGGCACAGCGCGGGCAGCGCGACAGATGGTCCTCGAGCCGCACGCAGGTGGCCTGGTCCACCTCCTGCGCGGCGAACTCCGACAACTCCTGCGCCAGCTCCGGGCAGCCCCGGGCCTCGTCCTGGGCGCCCTCCCCCATGAGGGTGGAGAGGTGCTCGCGCAACTGGAGGCGCGCGCGGTGCAACCGGCTCTTCAGCGCCCGCACCTCGATGCCCACCACCTGCGCCGCCTCCTCGGCCGTGAGCCCCTCCACGTCCCGGAGGATGAGCACCTCGCGCCAGTCCTCGGGCAGCGCGAGGATGGCCGCCTGCAACACCTCCCCCATCTGCCGCGCGTGGGCGGTCATGTCCGGAGCCGCCTCCGCCGCGGCGACGTGGGCCGCCGCGGGAGAATCCAGCGGCTGGAATTCCTCGGGGGCTCCGGCGCGCTTGCGGCGCAGGCGGAAACAGTGCGTGCGGGCCACCTGGAACAGCCAGGTGGACAGCTGCGCGTCGCCCCGGAACGCGTGGAGGCCGCGGAAGGCCGCCAGCAACGTCTCCTGGAGCACCTCCTTGGCGTCCTCCTCCGAGCCGCACATGCGCAGGCCAAAGCGGTACACCTGCTTCTCGTGGCGGGCCAGGAGCTCATCCACGGCCTTGTCGTCGCCCGAGCGCGCGGCTTCCATCAACTGCTCATCGGTTCGCGTCGCCATCTCCAGGTCGCCTCCTCGCGCTCTCCTGTCACTTCCTCTTGGAGAACGCTCGGCCGCCAGGATGCCTTCCTGGCCGTCCCCATGGGGAAACATCGTGAGGGGCTGGCGGCGGAACGGGAGGGAAAGGCCTAGTACCGGATGACCTGATAGCCCTCGGCCACCAGGCGCGAGAGCTCCGCCACGCCGTTGTCGACGACCTCCGCCTGAGGCTGGAGCTTCTTCGGGTCGATGCCGAACTTCTCGAGTGCGTTACCGCAGGCCACCAGCCGCACGCCGGCCGCCTTCGCCGCCTGGGCCTCCTTGCGGACCCCCTCCGGCACGGCCTTCACCGCCGGGTCCAACGCCACCACCGCGCGGCCGTAGCTCAGCCACACCACGTCCGAGAGGTAGCCGGACTCCTTGGCCGTCTTCGCGTGGCGGAAGGAGCTGGAGAGCGTGCCGATGTCCTCCAGGCCCGTGGTGGACACGAAGACGAGCTTGCCCTGGCGCGCGGGCGTCTTCTGCGCGGCGGCCTGGGGCACAGGGGATGGCTCCGCGGCGAGCGCGGCCAGAGGGGAGATGAAGAGCGCGGTGATGAGGAGCAGCGGGAAGCGGTTCATTCGAGGGACTCCGGATCGAGGTTGAGAGAAGACGTCGAGAAAGACGGTGACGGCCGTTACTGGATGGACAGCAACCGCATGAGGCCCCAGGCGGACAGCGCCAGGCCCGCGAAGCCCGCGAGGCCCGCGTAGACGACGCGCATGCCCGCGCGGCGAATCAGGCTGACATGGGTGCCCAGCCCCATGGCGGCCATGGCCATCACCATGAGGAAGACGCTGGCGGTGGAGAGCCCGGCCCTGGCGGCGGCGGGCAGCACCCCCACCGAGCCCAACACGCCCACGGCGAGAAAGCCCATCACGAACCAGGGGATGGGTGGCTCCTTCCACGAGTAGCGCACCTTCCCGCCCGCGCCCGAGGCGAACCCCAGCACCACGAGCGCGGGGGCCAGCAGCACCACGCGGGTGAGCTTCACCAGCGTGCCCAGGTCGCCCGCCGAGGTACCCCAGGTGAAGGCCGCGGCCATCACCTGCGCCACCTCGTGCAGCGTGGCGCCCGAGAGGATGGCGAGCTGCGCCGTGCTCAACCCCAGCAGCGGCCCCACGAAGACGTAGAAGAGGACGCCCACCGTGCCGAGAATCCCGCACAGGCCCACCGCCAGCGTGGTGTCCTCCTCCTCGGCCCGCGTGACGGAGCTGGCGGCCACCACCGCGCTGGCGCCACAGATGGAGGTGCCCACGGCCAGCAGCGTGCCCAGCTTCTCCGGCACGCCGAAGCGCTTCGTCACCCAGCGGATGCCCAGAATGCCGCCGACGATGACGGCCAGGGCGAGCAACAGCACGCGCGGGCCCACCTTCGCCACCAGCCCGAAGTCGAGCCGCGCTCCCATCAGCACGATGCCCAGCCGCAGCACCGTGCGTGCCGAGTAGCGCGTGCCTTCCGTCAGTGTTCCGGGCAGCCCCATGGCGGAGCGCAGCGCGATGCCGATGAGCAGGGCCACCGTGAGCGGGCCCACCACCTTGAGGCCGGGCAGTGTAGCGAGCCAGTAGCTGGCCACCGCCAGCCCTGCGGCGAGCCCAAGGCCCGGCAGACGGCGGCGCCAGACGCCTCCCGGGAGAGGTGCGGCGGAAGCGGAGGCAGTTGGAGTGAGAGGAGGAGTCATGTCGTGTTCCCCTTGTTGGAGCTCACTGCACCTGCTGGGTGCGCAGCACGGACGGGAGGTCCTCGCCCACCGCGCGTCCCTCCAGCGCGTCGTGCAGGCGTGGTTTGCCCGCGAGGAAGCGGCGCACCGCCTCGTGCGCGTCCACGTCGAGCACACGCGGCTCCTGGATGCCGGGGATGCGGCAGACCATGTCGGGGGCATCCCCCTCGCGCTCGCAGGCCGTCACCGTGTAGAGGCGCTCGTCCTCCACCGGCTCGCCGCCCACCTCCAGAGCGAGCAGGCGCTTCCCCTTGGGCGCATCGGCCCGGAAGCGCAGCGTCATCCCCGAGGGGCGTGGCAGCCACCCGCCAAAGCGCTTCTCCGGGTCCCTGGCGAAGACGTTCTCCAGTTCCTGCTCCCAGAAGGCGCGCAGCTGGCGGCCACTCACCTTGCCCGTCTTCAGCTTGTTGACGATGGGGAAGAAGTTCCACAGGTCCGCCTCGCGCACCGGCCCGGGCAGCAGCGGGGTGCCAAAACGGAAGCCGTTGGAGAGGCCAATCTCCGTGCCTCCGGCGGCGCGGATGGCGTCGGCCAGCACGTTGTCCAGCGGGTTCTCCACCACCGCGTAGCGCGCGAGCGTCACGCCGGTGTGGCCCACCGGGGCGGACAGCTTCGCCTCGTGCGGCGCGAGCGCGGTCTCCACCAGCCGGGCCACCTCGGGGTCCTCGGGGAAGCGCGAGGCGGTCAGCTCGATGAGCTCCCAGCGGCGCTCCACCACCCTGCCCTCCTCCACCCACAAGTCCAACCGGCCGAGGAAGGAGCCGAAGGCGCCGGGCTCCACCACCCAGCTGCCGGCCTGCTCGATGGGCGCGTAGGTGCGCTCGTGCGTGTCCCCGGACAGGTGGACGTCCACCCCGGGAACCTTCGCGGCGAGGCCCACCGCCTTGGCGAGCCCCACGTGCGTCATCAGCAACACCACCTGGGCGCCTTCGCGCTCGCGCACCTCCCGCACGAGCGCCGGCAGCTCCTCCGGGCCATCGTAACGCAGGCCCTGGCTGTAGCCGGGGGGCTGGCGGCGCGGGACATCCGGGTCCGTGAAGCCGACGACGGCCACCTTCACCCCGCCCACCTCCTTCACGAAGTACGGCGGAAAGAGGCGCTCGCCGCTCTTCGCATCGCGCAGGTTGGCGGCGACGAGCGGATGCTTCAGCTCGCGGGCCCGCTGCGCGAGCACCTCGGGGCCGTACACCACCTCCCAGTTGCCGGGTACCGCGGCGTCCAGCCCGAGCGCGTTGAGCGGTGCCATGAGGGCGCGTCCCTCGGTGAGGGCCGCCGCGCCCGAGCCCTGAATCGTGTCCCCGGCGTCGAGCACCAGCACCTCACCGCCTCGCTCGGCGCGAATGCGCTGGATGACGGCGGCCACCCGGGCGAAGCCGCCAGCCTCTTCAATCCGCTCCTTGCCACCGTGCCAGAAGAGCTCGGGGTGGGCGCGCAGCTGCGCGTGCAGATCCGCCACGTAGAGGACGGTGAGTTGCTGGCGCTTGGAGGCGGGAGCGCTGGCGGCCAGCGGGGAGATGGAACCAGGCCGCAGCTCGGCGCAGCCGGAGCCCAGGCCGCCCAGGGCGAACAGCGCACCGAGCAGGGAGAAGAGACGCATCAACATGCAGCACCTTGGATGGGAGGAGGAAGACAGCGGAGAGGACACGAGGCGTGCCGCCCGAAGTTCCCGCCCCCCCTCCCGTCACTCCCAGGCCGACATGGGGCCGAGATTGAAGACGTCCCGGAAGCCACGCTCCTTCAGGAGGCGCTCGGCGCGGGTGCTGCGCGCGCCACTGCGGCAGTAGACGACGAGGGGCTTCTCCGGCGAGCCGAGCTCGGAGAACCGCTGGTGCAGCTCATCCACGGGAATGTTCACCGCTCCTGGCAGGTGCCCGGCGGCGAACTCCTCTGGAGTGCGGACATCCACCAGGGTGGCGCCCGCCGCCACCCGCTGGTGGGCCTCGAGCCCCACCGGCCGATGGTGCGTGCAGGAGACGAGGAACAGGCTGGCGAACAGGGCCGAGACGACGAGAACGGCCTTCATGGAGCGGCTCCTTCGGGTTCCGGAGGCCCATGGGCCTCCGCGAGAAGAGGTGCGGCCGGGTGAGAGCCGCGAGGGCGGACGAAGGATTCAGTGCCCTCTGTGCACGGCCGCGCGCCCTCAAGGAGCCAGGCGGGCCAGGGCGTCGACCAGCACCGGCGGCTCCAGCTCGGAGACGGCCAGCGCGGCCTGCTCGCTCCCGCGCGGCGCCACGCAGATGCGCTCCCCCACGGGGCCCTGCGTGCAGCGCGTCTCCTCTCCGGCGAAGCGCGCCGCCTCCCGCGCCGCGGGCGAGCCCGCCGGCGGCAGGAAGAGTGTCATCGCCTTGCCCCCCTCGTACCGGTACAGCAGCGAGGCGGAGAGCTGTCCATGCAGCCGGCAGCGGCGTGCGCCCAGCAACGTGGCGCCGGGCACCACGGGCACCTCCACCGCGTAGCCCAGCTCCCGCTCCACCCAGGCCTTCACCTCGGCCGGGTCCGAGGACTCGAACTCGCAGGGGGTGGTGCGTGAGAAGGCCTTGAGGTGGTGCCGCTCGAGATCCATCGCCAGCGCGTCATTCATGCCGCTCGGCCATGACGTCCAGAGGACCCCCACGGACGCGAGCGCCGCGGCCAGGCCCGCGGCCAACCGCCGCTGGCGAAAGGCGGGGCGGGAGCGCGGAACCAGCCGGGAGACACGCTCCGTCAGTTGGGACGGCACGTGCGTCTCCGCGGCGGCCTGGGCCCTCAGCGCCTCGCGCAGCGGGGCATAGCGGGCCGCCTCCCGGGTACAGCCCGCGCACCGGGACAGGTGAAGCTCCACGGCCTGCCGCTCGTGTGCCTGGACCTCCCCGTCGAACCACGCGGAGAGACGCTCCTGCCACTCCAGGCTACAGGCTTCCATGTGCCTTCTCCTTCTCGAGGAAGTCGAACATCGCCAGCCGTGCCCGGGCGAGACGCGAGCGCACGGTGCCCACCGGGCAGCCCTGCACCTGGGCGATTTCCTCATAGCTCAGCTCTTCGACCTCCCGCAGCCACAGCGCGTCGCGCCACTCGGGGGCCAGCGACTCCAGCGCCGCCTTCATGCCCGAGCTGAGCGTCCGGGCGTGCAACTCCGCCTCCAGGTCCGCGGAAGGCTCGGGAGCGGCCTCCTTCCCCAGACCGCCCTCCAGTACCTCCAACCGGGGGCGCAGTCCCCGGCGGGAGTTGAGGAAGACGGTGCGCTGCACGGCGAGCAGCCATCCCTTGAGCCGCTCCGGATCGCGCAGCTCGCCGCGCCGCTCCAGGGCACGCGCCACCGTCTCCTGCACGAGGTCATCCGCCTCCGCCGGGCTGCCCGTCAGCCGGCGGCCTACCCGCCGCAGGGCTGGCAGGTGCTCCAGGGCTCGTTCGATGAAGGACCGGCTGCTCACGTTCTCCAGGACACGAGGGGGGCGGTGAAAAGTTCCCAGGGTACCGGGACTACGGGGAAGGCGTCGCGCCCAGACGTGGCGTCTCCACGCCCGCGCCATGCCGCGCCTGCAGCACCTGGGCGAGGTACATGCCGGCGAACATGGCGGGCACGAAGATGAACACCTGCGTCGCACCGCTGGCGAGCGAGGTGAGCGCGGGGCCAGGGCAGTAGCCGCCGAGCCCCCAGCCCACGCCGAAGAGGCCCGCGCCCACGAGGAGCTTGCAGTCCACCCAGCTGATGGAGAAGGAGGGGAACTTCTCGGCGAAGAGGGGCCGCTCGCGCTTGTGGATGAGGGGCCGCAGCGCCGCGTGCACGGCGATGGCACCGCCCATGACGAACGCGAGCCGGTAGTCCCAGTCACCGGCGATGTCGAGGAAGCCGATGACGTTGGCCGGGTCCGTCATGCCGCCGAGGCCCAGACCGAGGGCGAAAATGAGGCCGCTGAGAAACGCGCTGAGGGAGGGACGCATGGGGGGCTCCAGCTAGAAGATGTGACGGGCCAGGAAGACGGTGAGGACGCCGGTGGCCATGAAGGTGAGCGTGGCCGCGATGGAGCGGACCGAGCCGCGGCTGATGCCGCAGACGCCATGCCCGCTGGTGCAGCCGTTGCCCAGCCGCGAGCCGAAGCCCACCAGCAGTCCCGCCGCCACCAGCAGGGCCACTCCGCCCGCGCTCAGGGGCGCCGGGGCCGCGAAGGACACGGGGCGAAGCCATGCCAGCAGCAGGCCGCCGGTGAGCAGCCCGCCGAAGAAGAACACGCGCCAGGCGATGTCGCCGCGAACGGGGGCCAGCAGCGAGCCCACCACACCGCTGATGCCGGCCACCCGGCCATTGGCCAGGAGGAGGAGCGAGGCGCTCAACCCGATGAGCGCCCCACCGAGGAGGGGAAGAAGGAAGGAGGAAGTCATGGTCTGTGAGAGCCAGACTCCCCGGAAAAGGATTCGCCGGGAAATTCATGGTCGGGGGACGGGGGGCCGGCCCCCTGTTCCCCCGGCTGCCCGCGCGGGTCCTGAATCCTTTTTCCAAGGCCCGGGCTCTCACGGACAGGAGACCCCGAGATGATTTTCCGCCCACTTTTCGATTCCGAGTCCTCGACCTACACCTACCTCGTCGGCGATGAGTCCACGCGGCAGGCCGTCCTCATCGATCCCGTGCTGGAGCAGGTCGACCGCGATCTGCAACTGGTGAGCGAGCTGGACCTCACCCTCACCCACGTCTTCGATACCCACGTGCACGCCGACCACGTCACCGCGTCGGGCGTGTTGCGTGAGCGCACGCAGTGCACGGTGGTGGGCGGGGTGGGAGGCGCCTCGTGCACCAACCTCCAGGCGCGCCACGGAGACGAGGTGCGCGTCGGGCGACTCGTCTTCCAGGTGCTCGCCACCCCGGGACACACGGACGACAGCGTCAGCTACCTCCTCGACGACCGCGTCTTCACCGGAGACGCCCTGCTCGTGCGCGGCAACGGGCGCACCGACTTCCAGAACGGCAACGCGAGCCAGCTCTACGACAGCATCACCCGCGTCCTCTTCCGCCTGCCGGACGAGACGCTCGTCTACCCCGGCCACGACTACAAGGGCCGCACGGTGACGAGCATCGCCGAGGAGAAGCGGCACAACCCGCGCCTGGCCGGCAAGAACCGGGAGGAGTTCATCCACCTCATGGAGAACCTCCACCTGCCCAAGCCCCGGAAGATCGACATCGCCGTCCCGGCCAACCGCGCCTGCGGGCACGTGGCGCCCTCACCGCAAGGGGCCTGAGCCCCCTGCCCTTCCCCAGGAGACCCGGCCATGACTTCTCTTCCCTATCAGGACCTCCCTCCCTCCCAGCTCGAGGCGCTCGGCCCCCAGGTGCGCCGCATCGACGTGCGCGAGCCGGACGAGTACACCGGACCCCTGGGCCACCTGCCCGGGGCGGAGCTCGTCCCGCTGGGCACGCTGGAGGCGGCTTCCGCCTCCTGGCCCCGCGAGCAGCCGCTGCTGCTCATCTGCCGCTCGGGCGGACGCTCCGCGAAGGCCGCGCAGGCGCTCGCCCAGCGGGGCTTCAGCCACCTCTACAACCTGGCGGGCGGAATGCTCGCCGTGCGCGAGACGCCCGCCACTCCGCCCCAGGGCTGAGTACGCGCTCGCGCGAGAACGGACACCATGCCTCTCCTCGGCCTCTCCCTCGCGGCCCTCATTGGCCTGTCGCTCGGCCTGCTCGGCGGTGGCGGCTCCATCCTCACCGTTCCCATCCTCGTGTACGTCCTGGGCTTCGGGGCCAAGGAGTCCATCGCCATGGGGCTGGCGGTGGTGGGAGTCACCAGCCTCTTCGGTGCCGTGGGCCACTGGCGCAAGGGCAATCTCCAGCTCCGGGCGGCCGTCGTCTTCGGGGCGGTGGCGATGGCGGGCACGTACGCGGGGGCGCGCCTGTCCGTCTTCGTCTCGGGCGCCGTGCAGCTCCTGCTCTTCGCCACGGTGATGCTCGTGGCCGCCTTCTTCATGTTCCGCAATGGCCGCAAGGAGAGCGCACACGCCCCCGCGCCCCACAAGGCCTCCTTTCCGGTGATGGCCGCGGCCGCGCTCGGCGTGGGCGGCCTCACGGGACTGGTCGGGGTGGGCGGCGGCTTTCTCATCGTCCCGGCGCTGGTGCTCCTGGTGGGCCTGCCGATGAAACAGGCGGTGGGCACCAGCCTGCTCGTCATCGCCCTCAACTCCTTCGTGGGGTTCGCCGGTTACCTCGGCCACGTCGAGGTGCCCTGGGGCTGGCTCGGGCTCTTCACGGCCATCGCGGTGGCCGGCATCCTCGCCGGCACCTGGGCGACCCACTACGTGTCGCAGGCGGCCCTCAAGCGGGCCTTCTCGGTCCTCCTGGTGGTGATGGGCGTCTTCATCCTCTTCAAGAACCGGGAGGCGCTGGGAACACCGGGCGGTGCGCACGCGGCGCCCGCGCGCGCCTCATCGCCCCGCGCGCCTTGAGTCCTCAACACCCGTCCCAGCGGACGCCTGCTTCACGGTGCCTCCCTGGGGCGGTGTGGCGGCACGGGCGGCGGTGCTGGCTCGGAGGGAGCGGGCTGCGAGCCCCCCGTCCCCCAGCCACTGGGCACCTCTGGCAGCGGCCAGCCGAGGAAGAGAGGCCAGCCCCGGTACATCTCGGGGTCCGGCTCGAAGCCACCCGAGGGCTGGGGAGCCACCGGGACGCTCGGAGCCGCATGGGCCCGCTGGGTAGCCGCTGGCCTCACCTCGGGGGGCGTCCGCAACAGCACATAGGCGAGGAGCGCGCACAGCAGACACAGCGCCCCGATGCTCCACGCGCGTGCCGTCTCGTCCATCCCGCTCCTCCGGTCCATCAGAAGTGCCCTCTCTGCAACACGTCGGTCTTGGAGACCGTGCCCAGCAGCCGCCGCTCCTGGTCCACCACCGGCAAGCACTCGAGCGCCGTCTTCCCACAGCGCCGGGCCACCTCGGCCAGCGAGAGGTCCGGGGTGATGACGGGCACCTGCGTGTCCATCACGTCCGCGGCCACCGTGGCATCCAGCAGGGTGTGATCCGGCAGGTGCCCCTTGAGGGAATCCAGCACGATGGTGCCGAGCAGGCGGCCCTCCTGGTCCGTGACGTAGAGGTCCGTTCCAGGTGGCTGCTCCAGCAGCAGCAGCACCACCTCCTGGAAGGGCGCCGAGGGAGGGATGCGCTGTTGTACGGGCTTGAGCAACGCACGCGTCCCCTCCCCGCGCAGCCATTGGGGGACACTGGGGGGCATCCGCACATTGCGGCGGTTGAGTACCGAGGTGTAGAGCGACTCCGGCTCCAGCCAGCGGCTCACCGCCGCGGAGAGCACCGTGCACAGCATCAACGGCAGCATCAGATCGTAGTCCGCCGTCATCTCGAAGATGAGGAGGACGGCGGACACGGACGCATGCGTGGTGCCAGCGAGCACGGCCCCCATGCCCAGCAGCGCATAGGCCCCGCTGGGCGCGCCGCCGGGCCAGAGCATCCCAGCCACCTGTCCGAAGGCACCCCCCAACAGGGCTCCATAGAAGAGCGAGGGGGTGAAGAGACCGCCGGGCACGCCCGCGCCCGCGCACGCCGACGTGGCCAGGAGCTTGGCCAGCGGGAGGATGGCGAGCAACAGCAGCGACATCCTCCCGAGCAGCGCCGAGTTCACCGCGTCATAGCCATTGCCGAGCAGCTCGGGCAGCCAGATGGCGGCCAGGCCCACCAGGCTCATGGCCGCCAGCGGCAGGAAGGGCTGGAGCCTGCGGGGCACCTCGTCCAGCCGGTCCGACAGCAGGTTGATGACACGCACGTAGAGGGCGGAGGCGGCGCCTATCAGCACGCCCAGCAGCAGCGCGAGCAGCAGCTCCCGCGGCCGCGTCAGCACATAGTGGGGAATGACGTAGCTGGGCCGGTCGGCGACGAGGGCACGCGAGACGAGGGTGGCAACCACGCACGAGACGACGATGGGGCCGAACAGCTCGAGCGCGAAGCTGCCCAGCAACACCTCCAGCCCGAAGAGGGCGCCGCCGATGGGGACGTTGTAGGCGGAGGCGATCCCCGCTGCGGCCCCGCATGCCACCAACAGCCGGGCCTGTCCCGAGGGAAGCCGCAGCCAGCGGGCCAGGGCGGAGCCGCTGGCGGCCCCCGTCTGCAGGAGCGCTCCCTCGCGGCCCAGGGGAGCCCCCAGGGCCACCGCGAGAATGGAGATGAATCCCCGGAACAGCGCCCGTGGCAGGGACAGCTCGCCAGCCTTCACCCAGATGGATTCGATGATGCCCGCCGTCCCGTGCCCGCGCAGGGGCCGCCCGACGAGCAGGGTCATCAGGGAGACGAGCGCACCGCCGAGTACCGGCACGAGGAAGCGGCGCCACGGAGGCGAGGCGATGACCCCCGCGAGGAACCCCTCCACCTCGCTGCGCCAGAAGAGATGCTGGGTGAAGCGGAGCACCTTGAGGAGCACCACGGCGCCCAGGCCGGAGATGAGGCCCACCACGACGACGAGCCCCCAAAAGCGCTTCTCCACTCCCGCCAGGCCGCGAAGCAGGCCGCCGAGCGGGGGTGATGAGCGATGGGAGGGCTCCCGCCCAGGTCGCGAGGCGAGCCGCTCGGATTGCGGCATGAGGTCCACGTATGAACAAGGTAGGAAGCACGAGCCTGCTCCGCAGGAGCAAGGAACCTGGCCCATGCTCACCCGCCCAGCTGGGTCGCGGGCTGGAATGACCCGCACAACGCAGGGGCCCCCCCACCAGCGACACGCGGCGTCGAGTCACCCCGTCACCGCAGCAAGAACGTGTTCGACGTGGCCACATGGCCGGCGATGTCGGTGACACGGATGGCCACGTCCGACTGGATGGAGTCGACCACGACCTGCTGCGTGAGCACCCCGTCCACGAAGGGCTCGCTCACGCGCGGGCCGATGCTGGCGCCGGCCCCTATCTCCAGGCGCACGTTGCCGCGGAACGCCGCCGCGTTGGCGCCGGTCGCGCGCACCGTCACCGTGAAGGGCTCCAGGCGCTGCTGCGGGCCGATGGGGTCGATGCTGTAGCCCTCCGGCCACTCCCCCTCGACGACGGTGAGGCCCCCCTTGCGCACGGCGGTGCGGCCGTCCCCGAGCGTCACCTTCACATCGTAGCTGCCGGGCGCGAGCAGCGACGGAACGCGGGTGGTGACCCCCTCGGGCGAGACAGTGAGCGTGGGCACCTCGAGCGTCCCGATGCGCACCGACACCCGCGTGTCCACCTCGAGGCTCCCCTTGCTGTAGTCGACCGTCGCGGGAAGGACCAGCTCGGCGTCGAGGGTGAGCGCCGTGGACTCGCTCGCGCGCATCTCCGACGGCGAGACCGAGCGGATGACCGGCTCCGGCCAGTCCTGGCAGGCCAGGAGCGAAACCAGCGCGGCGATGGAGACGAGCTTCCTCATGGCAGCTGATACCTCACACCGACGAGCCCCTGCACACCTATCGAGCGCCCGATGACGAAGGGGATGTACGCCTCGCCGAGCCCCACCCGCCCGTCGAGGAACGGCTCGAACGCCCCCAGCGGGAAGCGCAACTGGACCCCCGCGAGCACCTCCCAGCCGAGCGCCGAGCGCACGGAGCTCGCGGAGAAGTCGCTCGAGAGGTGGTGCAGCACCAGGACCGGCCCCAAGCCGGCGCGCACGTCCACGCCGAGGTGCTTCATCCGCACGAGGTTCATCCGTCCGGCCGCGAGGAGTGGGAGGGAGTGCATGGCGGAGACCCCCACTCCGGTGCGGAAGCGTGCCAGCCGCCAGCCGAGCTCCACGTCGATGGAGAAGCGGCCCCAGCCGGGCGGCGTCAGGGTCAGCTGCGCCGAGCCCTGGGGGCCGCGGTTGAAGCCACCGCCGTAGAACGCGCCCCCCGCGAGCGCGAGGGAGTATCGCATCTGCTCCACGGGCTTCACTGCCGGCGAGGGCTCGGGGCTCGCCTCCCGCGGAGGAGCCTTTGGCTTCTTGCGGGAGGTTCCGCGGGGGGACCCCTCGGGAGCAGCCACGGCTGCGGTAGAGCAGAGCAGGAAGAGGAGCGCGAGCCAACGCATGGGGTAGGCGAAGAGAACTCCAGCCAGCGTCGGTTGTCGAGCCCCTTCGAGCCCTACTTCTTCGGGAAGTTCGGGTCGGCCCTCACCTCTTCGATCTGCGCGGTGTGCCGCTTGGAGTGCGCGGCCATGAAGATCATCCACTGGTAGGCGTCCAGGTCGCCCATGGGCGACGGGCCGCTGACGTGGCTGCGCAGCTCACTCTCCGGCGTCCCCTTGGCCAGGGCGATGTGCGCCTCGCGCCGGGCGTTGAAGGCCTTGGCGGCCTCCTGGGCCGAGGCGAACTTGCTCGCGGGCTGGAGCTTCTCGGGCGCCTTGAACTTGTGGGTCCGATCCGTGATGCCCTGGAGGATCTTCTCCTCGAGCCCCTGGGTCTTGGCCATCTGCTCGGCGGTCGCGGCAGGCGTCTTGAGGATCTTGCCCGTGATGTTCTCGCCGAACATGTCCTCGGACAGGGCGATGTGCTCGGCCACCTCCGCGACCGACCAGCGATCCGGCGCGGGCTTGAACTTCCACTGCGCCTCCGAGAGCCCGTCGATGGACTTGAGGAAGTCCTTCTGGGTCTGGGTGAGGTAGTTGACGAGGAACTTCGAATCCTTGGGCTCCGCCTTCGTGGTGGCGGCCGGCTCGGCGGCGAGGACGAGGGTGGGCAGCAGCACGGCGAGGGCAAGCATGGCACGCTTCATGGTGTGATTCCTCCGATGAGGGAGGCGCACCGTAGAGGAGGCCCCTGACATGCTGCTGGGAGACGGGTCAGCCGCCGCGGAAGACCGCCTCCATGTTGTTGCCGTCGGGATCGAGCACGAAGGCGGCGTAGTAGCCCGGCGGGTAGCCCTGGGCCGTGTCGCGCAGCCCGGGCGGGCCGTTGTCCGTGCCACCCGCCTTCACGGCGGCGGCGTGGAAGGCATCGACCTCTGCCCTGCTCCTGGCGGCGAAGGCGGTGTGCTGCCTGACGGAGTGCGGATGGTAGCGGTCGATCCAGAAGACGGGGTAGTCGACGCCATAGCCGACGCCGTCGGAGCCGTCGCCTTCGGGAAGCTCCATGACCCGGCGCAGGCCGAGCGCACCGAGCGCGGCATCGTAGAAGGCGGCGGAGCGGGCGACGTCGGCGACGCCAATGCCAGTGTGGTCGATCATCTCCGCAAAGGTACCGGGAATTGCTATTGGAAGCGCCAGACGTGGAGATGGGTCTCGCCCAACTCCGCCGGGCCCATCTTCCCAGGCGGGGTCGGGTTGCGCGTGTACTCGATCCACGCCACCACGGGCAGCCCTCGCGGGTCCACGGCGAGCGCCCACTCGCCCAGCATCGTCTCGCCCGTCAGCGCCTGGAGCGGCCCGCCCACGGGCTGCCATGCCTGTCCATCCCAGGTCTGGATTTCCAGCCGCTCCTCCCGCGCGAAGAGCAGGAAGACACGGGACCCGAGCGCCGCGAGCACCGGCTCGCTCCTGGGTCCAGGCTCGATGATGCCTGCCCACTGCTCCCCCGAGGGGCGCCGGACCGGATTCAACTCGCCGAAAGCCGCTCCCTCATGCTGGGTCCACGTGAGGTAGGGCACATCCGCGCCATCGAGCACGAGCGAGGGATGATGGGAATTGCCCTTCGTGGCCATGTCCTCGCTGGCGACGCCACCCGCCACGGGCAGCCACCGGGCGCCATCCCACTGACGGACGTGGATGCGGGTGATGAACTCCCGCAAGGCCGACTCCTCCCAGGCCACGACGGGGAAGCCCCGGGAGTCCACGGCGACGCTGGGACGCTCTCCATTGGAGCCATCCCCGCGCACGCCATCCGGGTACGCGCTGAGCCGCTCCCCTACCCTCTGCCAGAACTGTCCATCCCACTGGCTCACATGGATGCCAAGGGAGGGCTCGCCGGGGCCGATCTCGCTCCACGCCACCACGGGCTCTCCGGAGCAGTTGAAGGCGAGCGCCGCGCTGGTGACCTCCGTCAGCCGGTTGTGGGCGGCCTGGAGTCCGAGCCCCAGGACCGACCAGAACCTGCCCTCCCAGCGGTGGAGCCGGACGGTGCCCGTCGAGTGTCCGGTCGTCTCGAGCAGGGCCATCACCGGACGGCCCTGGGGATCGACGGAGAAGGCGGGGCGGCCGATCGGGCTGTACGTCGTCGCGGGCAGGGGGAACACGGAAGCCGCCGCCTGCGACCACGCGTTGCCCTCCGCGCGCCGGAAGAAGTAGCCCCACACGGCGCCGTTGTACTCGCCCCACGAGACGACGGGCGCTCCCGTTGGGTCCACCGCCAGCCCCAGCCGGGTCTGCGGTGTATTGCGCTCGGGGTTGTATTCCAGCGCGGGGCCCACGGGCACCCAGGAGCGCGGTTGCCCCTGCTCGTTCGTGAACAGGGGCGCGGGCTCGGCCGGCCGTGGCATGCAGGCAGCCGAGGGGAGCGGCGGGGAGACGACGGGAGGAATCTCCGGCTGTGGTGGGGGTGGGGATTCACCCTGCGCAGCGGGAGGGGTCTCCTCCACCACCCGGGTGGGAGGCACCTCCGTCCCGCCGCCGCATGCCGCCAGAATGAAAAGAGTTGCCCACCCCGCCCGTCCGCCCTTGCACTTCATTCCGCCCCCCTGCGCCCCTTGCACCGAAGGTGGAGATGAATCCGCTACGAGCAAGGACCTGTCACGAGTGGCTGGAAGAGCGAGACATCGCGGCGGCACCTGCCCGTACGCCGCGGCGCGTCACCTCCAGGCGCGCGGAGCAGGTGGCCGCGGATTGCCGAGATCCGAGGCGCTCGCTGTAAAGTTGCATACATGCTCAACGTCGTCGTCGTGGAAGACGACTCCCACCTGCTCGCCTCGGTCCGGCAGGCGCTCGAGGCACCGGAGTCCGGGATGCGCCTCGCTGGCGCCTTCTCGCGCGGAGGCGAGGCGATCTCGTGGCTTCAGCGACAGAAGCCGGTGGACTGTGCGCTGGTGGATCTCGGCCTCCCGGATCGCTCCGGCGTGGAGGTGCTGGCGGAGCTGAGGACGACGCACCCCACCGCCGCCGGCCTCGTCTTCACCATCTTCGACGACGACGAGCACCTGTTCCCCGCGCTGCAAGCCGGAGCGCAGGGCTACCTGCTGAAGGACTCCACCTCGGAGGTCCTCCTCCGGTCCATCCGCGAGGCGGTCGCGGGTGGCGCGCCGATGACGCCGACGGTGGCCCGGAAGGTGGTCCGGCGCTTCTGGGCGCCGCCGGTGCTCCAGCAGGAGCCGCTCACCACGCGCGAGCGCGAGCTGCTCGTGCTGCTCTGCCACGGCGCCAGCTACGACGCGGCGGCGGCACGGATGCAGGTGAGCCTGAGCACCATCCAGGCACACGTCCGCAGCACGTACCGCAAGCTCTCGGTGAGCTCCAAGGCCGAGGCGGTGAGCGCAGCCGTCCGGCTGGGCCTCTTCGTTCCATGAAGCTGAGCCTCCTCGCCGGCAGTCCGCCCTCCAGCGGCCCGTTGGTGGAGGCGCACCGCAAGCTGCGCGCGCCCCGCGCGGTGGCGGGACTGATGGCGGGCGCGCTGGCGGTGGCGCTGCTGCCGCTCATCTCCGGCGTCTCCGCGCGGCTCGAGGTCACGCTCCACGACACCGCGCTGGCGATGGGGGTGTTCGCGATCGTCTCGCTCGCCGCGGCGGTGGTGTTCTGGCGCCGAGGGGCCACGCCGGCCTACTGGCGGCTGTGTGCCCTCGAGACGTGGACCACCGCGCTCACGCTGCTGTCCCTCGTGTGGGCGTCTGGGAACCCGCTCAGCCCGTTCTGGCTGCTCTTCGCCTGCCTGATGCTGACCGTCGCCATGGAGCCCAGCGGACGCGTCATCGAGGGCCTGGCCTTCGTGGTCGCGCCGCAGGTGCTCGCGCTGCTGTTCCTGCTCAAGGGAGAGCCCGCGAAGGCGGCGATCTCCGCGGTCATCGGCGGTGTGGTGGTGGTGGCGGCCACCGTGCTCCGGGGGCTGTTCGTCGGCCTCACCGAGGCGCGCAACGAGCGGGACCGCCTCCGCGCCGAGCTGGCCGAGCTGCGCCTTCGAGAGGAGCGTCACCGCATCTCGCGCGACCTTCACGACGGGCTCGGGACCGAGCTGGCCAGCCTCACCTGGACGGCGCGCACGCTCCACCAGCGGCTCGAGGGCTCTCCCGTGCAGGGCGAGGTGGCGCATCTGCTCGAGCGGCTCCGCTCCGGCATGGACGAGCTGCGCACCGTGGTCTGGGCGTTGCGCGCGCCGGCACGCGCCTGGGAGGACGTGGTGGCGCGGCTCGCACAGCGGTGCCGTGAGCTCGGCGGAGACCGCGAGGTGGTGGTGGAGGCGTCCGCCGCCGACCCGAGCGCGGAGCTCGATGGCCAGGCGGCGCTCGATCTGGTGCGCGCCGTCCAGGAGCTGGTGCACAACGCCGCCCGCCACGCGCAGCCCCGGTGCATCCGCGTCACGCTCCGCTGCGAGCCGGAAGGGATCCATTTTCGAGTCGAGGACGACGGCCGGGGGCTCGCCCACGGCGCGCTTGAGCAGAGCGAGGGCGGCCTCAAGAACTTCCGGGCGCGGGTGGAGGGCGCGGGCGGCACCACGCAGGTGGAGTCGTCGTCCCAGGGGACGCGGGTGTCGGCGTGGCTACCTACACCTACCGTTCGGCATAACATGTCCATGCAATAGCGGCATGGATCCACGCGGCGGTACATCTGCCGCATGCCTGACACTTCTCTCAAGCGACTCGTCGTGTCTGCCGTCCTCGCGCTGTCCGTCGTCAGCACCGGCTGCGGTGCAGTCATGTCGTACATCGAGGGCGGTCCCCTCGTGCGCGAGCCGAACGGGCCGACCGGCAAGATCGTGATCGACAACAAGAGCGGCTACACGCTCGGCGCGGTGCTGCTGTCCGACTGTGACAGCTCCACCTACGGCCTGAACCGGCTCCCTTCGCGCACGGGCATCGAGGACGGGAACACGTACGAGTTCACCGTCTCGCCCGGCTGCTGGAGCATCGCCATCGGCAGCGGCAGCGCGGAGGTCCGCGGAAAGCTCTATGTCGCCGCGGACCAGGCCTCCGTCTACACGGTGAACTGACGTGGCGGCCGCGCGTGGGGGCTCGAAGCGTGCGCTGGCGCTGCTCGTCGCCGTCGGCGTGCTCTCTTCAGGATGCGTCAGCGTCGGCTACGGCGCCGGAGTGGCGGCGGCGCGGGTGGACACCTCGCCGGACAGCTCGCCGCTCGAGTACACGCGCCAAGTCGACTACTCCCGCACGTACCACCAGTTCCGCCTGGTGGACACGAGCGGCATCCTGCTCGCGGGGCTGGTCAACATCGGACGCCAGTCGGCGGCGCGCGACGAAGCAATCGACCAGGCCGTCGCGGCGGGCGCGAAGAACGGCGACGTCATCGAGTACTCCTACAAACCCTACGAGATCCTCCCGGGCCCGCGGATCACCGCGGATCTGCGGCTGGGCCTCGGGCCGGCGAGCACGACGTTCACCGGCGCCGGAGGGGCCCGTTTCGAGCGCGGGGACTACTTCGCCTTCGACGTGGGAGGAGAGCCGCTCGTTTGGAACCCGGAGGGGCTGCCGGTGATGGCGTCCGTCGGCGCCTCGATGCTGCTGGAGAGCTGGTCCCTCGATGAGCAGGCGGGGATCGGCTTCGAGCACGACTACGTCGGGCTGGACGTCTTCGGGAACGGGAAGGTCGGCGTGCAACTCCCCGGCAACGTCGGCCTGACCGGGAAGCTGCACGTTGGACTGGTGTCACCGCTGCTGGGGCTGCTGCTGGGCTCCCCACGGCTGGCCTGGTACGGCGGCCTCGAGGCGGCGTGGGCAACGCCCTGGAAGCCGCTCACCGTGGTGGGTGACTTCGTCTACGGCAGCCCGCTCTGGCTGGATCTCCCGTTCCGTGGCGGCTTCTCCACGCGCTTCGGCATCAACGCCGTCGTCAGCATCGAGTCGCTGATGCCGGCGCGCGGCAATCCCTGACCCCCTTCACAGCCCCGTCTCTCCCGAGGAGCTCGTCATGCCCCTGCCCTCCTGTCGTGTCCTGCTGCCCGTCGTCCTCTGCGTCGCGCTGAGCGGCTGCAGCCACATCGTCTACAGCCGCGGCATCATGACGGCGGAGGCCGCCAACATCGATGCCGACGAGAACCCCGAGGGCCAGCCCTTCGACTTCTCCCAGCGGCGGGTGCAGGCGGACACCCAGGAGGTCGCGTTGCTCGACTCGACCGGCGCGGTGTGCGGCGCGCTGATGACGGCGGGTGACGCGATGGCCTCCGCCGAGGGGCGGCGCAAGCAGGCGGAGCGCAACCGCGAGTTCGGCATCCTCACGTACAAGTATCGCGTGACGGCGCCCGGGGAGTTCGGCGGCTACCCGTGCGGCGTCTTCGTGAAGTGGAGCACCGTGAACGAGTACCGCGGCTTCCAGCCGGGCTCGGAGGGACAGGTCCCGAGCTTCGGTGAGGCGGGCATGATGCTCTCCGGCTGGGACGAGTTCCTGCTGCCGGGGCTGTACTTCGGCGGAGGCACCCGGCCATCGGTCGGCTTCTACTCGGAGGCGTCCGTCCCCGGCTCCGACGACATCTTCCTCCGGCTACCGATCAACCTCGGCTTCATGATCTCGCCGCATTGGGCGGGAGGACTGGCGCTCCGGGCGACCGCGGGCTTCGACATCGTGAGCATGCTGCTGATGGCGAAGTCGCAGCCGTTCCGCAACGGCTTCTGGGTGCCGCTCGACTACGGCGCGTATCTCAGTTGGACCCTGCCCGTCTTCAGCTACGGCTCGGTGACCGCGATGGCCGGGTGGGGCAAGGAGGTCCAGGTCAACGGCAACAAGCTGATGTTCGCGCAGGGCCAGTGGCTGGGGCAGATCAGCCTCGTCATCGACTACGGCGCGATCTTCAGCGGCAAGAGCGCCGACTCCGGCGAGAAGAAGATGTGAGCCGGAGCGCGGCGCGGGCACACCGGAGCGATGGACCGCGAGGACTCCGCCGGGATAGCAAGGTCCTCCCTCCTGCTGGAGACCGCGCCGTCCATCGGAAGACTCAGGCGCTCGAGTCCCACGCTCCCGCCGCCCGAGCTCGATGAATCGCTCGTCAGGAAGTCCCCGCGGGTCCCAGGAGGTCCCTTGCGGTAGGCTCCCTTGAATGTCGGTCCGCCCTTCCGGTATGCCCACGCGCCTTTGCTGTCTCCTGGCCGCGCTCCTCGGCCTCACGCTGGCATGCAGGCCCATGCCGCGGGCGGCATCGCTCGAGAATCCCTTCGGTGCCTTCAACTTCACGCTCGAGTCGCGGCCGGCCTCCGAGCAGATCGCGCTGCTCGAGGGCCTCGGCTACGAGGGCATGGCGCTGTACTGGCCGGGGGTCGCGGCGTTCGAGACGTTCGCCACACAGCCCGCGGTACGCGAGGGCCGGTTCCGGCTCTTCGCGGTGCTGTACGACTTCCGCTACGACACGCCGTGGAGCCGCGAAGAGGTGGACGCGATGTTGGCCGCCCTCGCGCCGCGAGGGACCGATGTCTGGCTGCTCCTGAGCAGCACCGCCGCGCCGCGCGAGACGATGGTCGAGGCGGTCCGCGAGCTCGTCGGCATGGCCACGGCCCAAGGTGTCCGCGTCGTGGTGTATCCGCATGACGAGCACGCCATCGAGACCGTCGAGGAGGCGCTCGCCCTCCTCCAGGCGGTGGACCGGCCGGAGCTGAAGGCGTCACTCCACCTCTGTCACGAGCTCAAGGCGGGCCACCGCGATCGGCTCGCCGAGGTGATCGCCGCCGCGGCCCCTCAGCTCGTGCTCGCCAGCATCCACGGTGCCGCGCGGGAGGATACCCCCGGCTGGTCCACGACCATCCAACCCCTGGATCGCGGTGACCTCGACGTGCTCAACACGTACCTGCGGCCGTTGATCCGCTCCGGCTACACCGGGCCCGTGCTCCTGCATACCTTTGGAATCGAGCAGCCCCCGGAGGAGCATTTCCGCCGTTCCCACGCGGCCTGGCGCGAGATGTCCCGGGAGGTCGCGGCCACCCTCACCGGCCAGTGAGGGCCGCTCACGCGCGTACGGCGAAGAAGTTCGAGGAGCTCTCCAGCGCCTACAAATACGCGGTGTCCACGCAGTTGTCGGACTGGGACAGGGAGTTGGGGCGGCATTAGAGCCACCACTTTCAAGGTCGGCGGGTGATATTCCCGGCAAGGGAAGCTAGCGAGGGAGCAGGCGAGAAAGCGAGGGATCCTCACTGGGTACACGCACAGGCAGGGCCTGGAGCGGCTGTGCCGCTACGAGGCGCGCGGCGCGCTGGCGCTGGAGCGTTTGTCACGAGCGGAGGACGGCCGCATCGCCTGGCGGATGAAGCGCCCGCTGCCCGACGGCACCACGCACCTGCTCTTCACCGGGCTGGAATTCTTACGACGTGTGGCGTCCCAGGCGGGCGGGAGCATCGTGGCGGAAGGGACGCCGCAGGAAGTGGCCCGGCTGAAGACGGCCACGGGCCGGGTGCTCAACTCCGCTGAAGAGCCGGCCCGGCGGGTTGCACGAAGCCGGTGACGGTGCGAGGTGCGTTCGCTACTCTCTGGGGGTGTTCCCGGTTTTCCGCCGGGTCACGGAGGGGGGGAGTTCCAATGGACGAAGTTTGTCATCGGGTCAGAGCCGCGTTCTGGGCCGTGGCTCTGCTCGTCACCGCCTGTAAGCCTTCGCCTTCACCCCTGGAGCCCGCGGAGTTCTGTGAGGAGTTCGCGCGGGTTCAGTGTGAGCGCCTCGCCTCGTGCAAGATCATCGCGGAGGGCGGGAACGATCTGTGTGTCTCGGACCTGACCTCACGGTGCCAGAAGAACCAGGAGGAGCTGACCGAGGGCTGGCGCTTCCTGCCGGACGAGGCCGAGCGGTGTCTCGAGCAGCTACCGCAGGAGATCTGCCACCGCGGACTCGCGGAGTGCTACGAGAAGTATTGGAACGTCCATCCCAGGTATGGCGTCGAGACCTTCTGTCAGAGCCAGGCCTTCCTGTGGAGGCCAGAGTCCTGCTACCCCTATGAGCTCCGCCCGGCGGCGCTTGGGGGGAGCTGTCACTCGGACTCCGGATGTGCGGAGGGGTACTGCGGCCGTCCTCGCCCCAGTGACGATTTCTTTTTCTGGGGGTACTGCGTGCCAGCCTCGGAGCCCCGGCCCGGGGAGATCGGTGAGCCCTGTGGCGAGGGCTCTTGCCAGTCGGACCATTGCGATCCCTCCACGCAGCGCTGTGGCTACCGCCCGCTCGGGGAAGAGTGCGATCACGAGCTGGAGTGCGGTCCTGACGCCTACTGCAAGGGGTACAGGAACTACGTCGTCATCCCCCCCGCCCAACCCAACCAGTGGAACCGGGGCGTGTGCACACCGCGAATTCCCGACGGTGGCGCATGTGTCGACGAGCAGTGGGATGACGGCTGCCGGGCAGGTGCCTTCAACTGCCTCGGTGGCACCTGCGTCCAGGTGGAGCCCTACAGCCTGGAGCTCGGGGCCGAGTGCGACTTCCTCGAGCAGTGCCGCGACGGGCTCACCTGCAGCACGAACGATGAGAAACGCGGCGAGTGCGTTCCCTTCGATCCGCCCCACAAGTACTTCGACCCCAATCAGGCCGCGCCCTGAGGGGGGAGGCGGGCTCCGTGACGTGGAGAAGCCGGCACGGAGCGCAGTGCGGGCCGAGGGCCCGTGCTGTCGATGAGCCGCTCTCGCGTGGCGCGCGGGAGCACGTTGAAATCCACGACGATTTCGCGGGACATGGGCACTCCTGCTCAGCGGGTCCCCGACATGCCCTCGCCGTTTGAAGGCGTCCCGCGGGGCTCAGCCTTCGCCGAAGCCTGAGCTGTCGGACCGCGTGCACGCGAAGCTGTACCCGGACTGCCCGGGCGTTCCCCGCTCATAGTAGTTCGTCGTCAGATAGTACGACATCGCGTAACCCCAGAGCCCGAGCGAGTACGAGTAGCCGTACGACCATCCGCCGCTGCTCGACTGCACGTAGAACTTCGACACGCCGACGTTCCAGTTGGTGTACATCGTGCCGATCGTCGCTCCACCGGGCGAGCTGCGGAGCGTCAGGGATTGAGCGCAGGCGGCATTCGTCACGCCGTTCGTCACCTGCTGCTCGGTGCTCGCGAGCTGCGCGTTGAGCTCCTGCTCCGGCGCGGCATCCACGGCGCCTCCACACCCGGCGAGCGCGAACACACCACCCAGGACCACGACTGCACCGAAGCTCTTCACCATGAGGAGGACTCCCATGTCCGCGGTGTGGACCTCCACGCAGGACCACCCGAAAGTCAGGCCTCCATCATACATGTAGCGGTTGTCATGTCTATCCGGATTTTCAACAATACCGGGGATTGGCTCCTGAGGTTGCCGGACGATGCGCACTGGAGGCGGCGGGAATCGAACGCAGGCGTGTACCCCAAGGCGCTCAGCCTGGGCATGTCGCTCGACGAGCCCATGACGCACGGAATTCAAGGCGTGTAGAGCTCCGACGCCGCGTACTGATAGTTGCCATCGGGGGTATATCCCCCCGCGACGAGCACCTTGCCGTTGGGCAGCAGCACCGCCGTGTGGCTTCCGCGACGCGTGGCCATGGCGGAGAGAGAGCCCCAGGTCCCCGAGGCCGGGTCGTACACCTCCGCCAGCTCATGGGCACCGTAGAAGCTGTCGCCGAATCCCCCCGCGACGAGCACCTTGCCATCGGGCAGCAGCGTCGCCGTGTGGGAGGAGTGGACTCCGGCCATGGAGCCGGTGGGGCTGAAGGTGCCCGTGGCCGGGTCATACAGTTCCGCCGTCGGGAGGTAGCTACGGGCTCCCCCCGCGACGAGCACCTGGCCGTTGGGCAGCAGCGTCGCCGTGTGCTCTTCGCGAGGTTCGGCCATGGAGCCGGTAGGGCTGAAGGTGCCCGTGGCCGGGTCGTACACCTCCGCCGTCGCGAGAGGGCTGGAACCACTCCCTCCCCCGGCGACGAGGACCTTGCCGTCGGGCAGCGGCGTTGCCGTGTGGTGGGAGCGAGGTGAGGCCATGGAGCCGGTAGGGCTGAAGGTGCCCGTAGCCGGGTCATACAGCTCCGCTGTCGGGTGGTCGCCGCGGCCCCCCACGACAAGGACCCTGCCATCGGGCAGCGGCGTCGCCGTGTGATGGGAGCGAGGAAAAGCCATGGAGCCTGTGGGGCTGAAGGTGCCCGTGGCCGGGTCATACAGCTCCGCTGTCGGGTGGTCGCCGCGACTGCCCCCCACGACGAGAACCTTGCCGCCGGGTAGCAGCGTCGCCGTGTGGTTCGCGCGCCCTTCGGCCATGGAGCCGGTAGGGCTCCAGGTGCCCGTGGCCGGGTCGTACACCTCCGCCGTCTTGTACGAGTCATCCCCCCCAGGCTCCCAGATGTCATCATCGACCACTCCCCCGCTGACGAGGACCTTGCCGTTGGGCAGCAACGTGGCCGTGTGGCCATGGCGGGTCTGGGTCATGGAGCCCGTGGGGGTCCAGCTCCCCACGGGGGCACAGGCCGGCAGCCCCGCCACCGTGAAGCTCCGGGCCGCCGTGAGGCCAAAGGCGTTGGTGACGGTGACGGTGATGGAAGGCGGAGCACTGACACAGGAGGGAGCTGTCCAGGTGACACGGCCTCGGGAGTCGTCGTTGCTCGGTGTGCCTGGCGAGCCTGTCGGGGTCTCCCAAGAGAAGGAGAGGGCCGAGCCCTGCGGATCGCTGGCAACCACTTCGTAGGTGAGCACCTGGCCCGGGGTGGCCGTGTCCGCGGAGCGGTAGGAGCGGAGGATGACGGGCTCGAAGTGCTGGGCCGGAGGCGTGTTGCCAACGCACAGGGCGACGGTGCCCATGGACTGTCCTCCCCGCCCATCCGAAACAAAGACAGTCAGGCGGCAGTTGTTGCAAGCGCCAGCGGGCAGGTGCGAGGGCGTGAACCGGGCGGAACGGGAGGAGGCGTTGCGCCAGGAACCGGCGCAGGTGGCGCTCCAGGAATAGGAGAGGCTGTCCCCATCCGGGTCGGAAGCGGAGACGGAGACAGAGGCCGTCTGCCCCACGGTCAATTGCGTGGGAGTGGCGCGGAGAGAAGCCACCCGGGGTGAGCTGTTGAAGGAGATGGAGAGCTGCGCCTCGCCCTCTTCTCCGCCCGGGAAGACGTTGACGGCCAGGGAGATGCTGGAGGACAGGCCGCGGGAGTCCGTCACGGTGAGGGTGAGGGTGTGAATGCCGGTGGCGGCAGGCGCCCTCCAGGAAGTGGAGGCAGCGGAGGCCGAGGAGAAGGAGCCAGCGGTGGCGCGCCAGGCGTAGGAGACGGTGTCGCCCGGGTTGGGATCATGGGCCTTGGCCTCCAGGGAGATGGAGCCGCCTGGGACCACGGAGGTGGAGGACGCGACCAGAGCGTCGATGAGAGGGGCTTCGTTCTCGAAGGGAGGCGGGGGATGGAGCTCCTGGAGGGTGATGGCGACGAGGGTCGTTTGATGGGTGGAAATGGTGACGCCAGAGGAGGAGCCCTCGAAGAGCAGCGTGCCGGACGCGTCGAAGCCCCGAGCGAGGAAGGAGCGGTTGGGGCCCGCGGGAAGGTTGCCGATGGTGCCTCCCCACACACCGTTGGAGGGGGCGAGGTCCACGGTCACCGAAGGGATGTCCGCGGCGCTGGAGGTGACGGAGACACGAGCGATGCGGGAGGCGAGGGCCTGACGCACGGAGACGGCGAATCGGGCTGAGCCCGGCTCGGAGGAAGAGTCAGCGCAGCCCACCAGCAGCGCCACGGTGAGCGCCAACAGCAACGGAGTGAATGCCTTTTTGATAGGGCCCCCTTGAGATTCGAAGGAGCAGTAATGGCTCAGGAGGGAGGCTCGGGCCATTGCCCCAGATGGCCAATGAGCCGTCTCTTGCTGGGCTCTTCCGCACGGCCCATGAAAAAGCCCAGCAACCCGGTGAGATTGCTGGGCCTTTGAATGTGGAGGCAGCGGGACTCGAACCCGCCAAGCTCAGAACGTGTACTTCACCCGCGGGAAGAAGGCGAAGGTGGGGATGTTGGGCCCGATGAGATAGCGGGCCAGGAAGTCCGCGCCCACCGAGAAATGGTCCATCGGCGTCGCGTACTCGATGCCGATGCCCAGGCCCGCGTTCGGCGCCGTCAGGGCCGCGCCCGGGTCTCCACTGCCCACCGGCGCCGGATCCAACCGCGACAGGCCCGCCGCCACCTTCGGCATCAGGTAGAGCCGGTCCGCCAGCGGCACCATGTACGCCGCCGTCACGTCGGCGAACGCCACCGTGAAGTTGTCGGACATGCTGCACACGTTCGTGCCCGGCATGTACCCGGCGAAGCAGTTCGCCGCCGACGAGCCCAGCCCGAAGTGCACGCCCAGGGAGATCTTGTCCGTCAGGTCGTACCCCACCCCGAGCTGCAGGTACGTCTGCGCGTTGGAGTAGATGTTCTCCCCGCCCAGCGTGAAGAACGCGCCGATGTCGGCCTCGGTGAAGAAGCCACGGCGGACCTCAAGCGGGACACCTTCCGGCGGGGTGGCCGCCAGAGCGGTAGTGGGCAGCATCGCGAGCACGGCGGCCAACAGCGGCTTCTTCATATCGGGACGACCCTCACCCAGAACCCTCTCCCCAGGGGGGGAGAGGGGTTTTCGTTACGGTTGCGGACGCGAGCGGCTACTCACCCGCGGGCGAGAAGAGCCACGGGTACGTCACCGCCACCACACCGCCCCCCTTCGGCTCGGGGAACTTCCAGCGGCGGATGCGCGAGAGCATGCAGTTCTCCGCGGTCGAGCTGTTCAGCGTGGTCTCCGTCACGTTCGCCTCGGCCACCCCACCCGCCGGGTCGATCGTGAAGGCCACCGCCACCTTGCCCGCGAGGCTCGGGTTCTTGTTGAGCTCGGTCTCGTAGCAGTACTTGATCTCGTTCTGGTGGCTCCGGATGATCTTGGCGATCACGTCCTTGTCGAGGCCGCCGATCACCGTGGTCTTTCCGGGGACGATCTTCGTCACCGTCTTGCCACGGCCGGCCAGGTCGATGCCGCCGCTACCGCCCGCGCCGCGCCCATTGCCCTTGGTGCCCAGGCCGCCGAGACCCAGCGCGGTACCGCCGCCGCCCGTGCCCGAGCCACGTGAGCCGAGTCCGCCCACGCCCTGCGCATCCCCGAGACCCGCACCGCTCTTGAGGCCGCCCAGCGCGTTGTTGATGCCCGTGCCCAGACCACCCGGACCGAAGACGTCCGAGGCGCCACCCTTCAGGTTCTTCATCGCGCCCAGCAGGCCCACCCGGCCCACCACCTTGCGGTCCTGCTCGCGCTTGTTCTTGTTGACGATGTTGGTGCCCGGCTTGGAGGGATCGGCCTCGGCCTTCTTCGCCTCCTCCTTGCCGAACTTGCCTTCCTCGCCCTTGGCCTTGGCGCCTTCCTCCACGCCCTTGAGGCGGTCCAGTACCTTGGTGTCGATCTGCTTGGCCGGCTGCACCAGGAACTTCGCCACGCGCTGCTGGCTCGCGAAGATGTCGTCGCTGGAGGGCGCCTCCGAGCGCGGCGTGAGCAGCATGGCCGCCAGGAACGCTCCGGCCGCCACGAAGCTGAGGCCGGCGATCTTGAACCAGGTGTGGTCCGTCTCGCCCAGCGAGCTCACCGGCACGGCCGGTGACGGCTTCACGTAGCGCACCACGAAGGTGAGCGTGCCCAGCGACACCTCGGCCCGGTCATGCAGACCGAGCGTGTACGCGTGCTCCTTGCCCGAGGCCGTCAGCTTGCCCTCGGCGCGCAGGCTGTCCTTGGTGCGCACGTCCCCGTTGTGGGTGACGATGACGCCCGCGGACTCGGGGACGTGCAGCTCGAACAGCTCGCCGCGCGCCACCGCCAGCACGTGACGTGCTCCCACCTCGGACTCGAAGACGTGGAAGAAGTTCTTCTTCGCCTCGCCGATGGTGACGGGCACTCCGTCCCGGAAGTGCTGCACCGACATCATCTGATCGCCCCAGAGCAGCTGCACCTGGAGGACCTTGGCGTCCTTGGTGGGCAGCGCCTCGGGCGGCAGCGGCTCGCGGATGTGCGCCGCGACGAGCGAGCGCGCCTTCCTGGCCGCCGGAGCCGGAGTGTTCCGAGCCACCTGCTCAGGAGCCGCCCGGTTGCGCAGGCCCGGTGGCACCACCCGGTTGCCCACGTCCGGAGCGCGCGGCTCCGGGGCTCGAGCGTGCAGCACCGAGCCCTGCAGCCCCACCCCGCTCTCCACCTGCGCGCCCGCTGGAGGAGGTGGCAGCTCCGCGTTGCCGAAGAGCACCTCCACCCGCGAGCCACCCAGCATCAGCACGTCACCGGGCGAGAGCGTCCTCGGGCCCACCACGCGCTGGCCGCCCACCTGCGTGCCGCTCTCGCTCCCCAGGTCGATGGCCGTCACCGAACCGGTGGACTCGACCTTCAGCATCACATGAAGGTTCGAGACCCGAGGGTCCAGCAGTTTCACCGCCGCCTGAGCGCCCGATCCCACGATGACGCTCTCGGCTTCCGAGACGGCCTCGTGTACGGAGCCATCCGGCCCGGTGATCCGCAGCGTCAATCCGTTCTTCTTCCCCGCCGCCATAGAGGATCCTTCCTCCTCCCTTCCACCCGCCATGCCCACGCCGCCCATTAGAGGTTGTCCACCGACTTCTGCAGCTCGGGATTGAAGTTGTCGCGAACCCGGATGAGGCTCTGGAAGTCCGTCTTCTTCCGGTTGAGGACGTACGAGCCCTCCGGCTTGGTGAGCTCGCCCTCCACCGCCATGTCGGAGAAGTCGATCGTCGTCTTCTTGCGGACAACGACCTTGTCCTCCTCCTGGATGACCTTCACCTGGGTCTTCGGCTCCTCCTCCGCGAGCGCCGGCCCCGCCCACAACGCCACCACCGCCACTGCCGCTGCCAGTCGTCTCATGTCAGGCCTCCTCGTCGGATGGGACAGCGGGTCCCGGATGAGGTTCCCTTCCGCTTCCTTGCACGCCCTGCACCAACGTCCCGGGTGATGGAATGCCGCGAAATCCCAGCGATCCGCTTCCACCCGTTCACCGCGAGGCCCCAGTAAGTGGAAAAATTTTCCCACTGGGGCCGGTAGGTTATTCGGCCTTCAGGGGCTCGGCCGCCGGCTCGCCTTCAACAGGCGCGGCCTCACCCGAAGGCGCGGCCTCGCTCGACGGCGCGGCACCTTCCGCGGGCGCGCCCTCCTGCGGCGCCGCCTCATCGGACACCTTGTCGAGCATCGAACCACTGCCTCCGACCGCGGCCGGATTGGGTGCCTTCTCCCCTTCGGGCGCGGGCTCGGGCTGGCCACTCTTGCGCATGGCGGCGATGCCCTGGAGCTTCGCGTCGATCATCTGCTTGTCCTGCGCGCTCGTGGAGCCCAGGTCCTTGCAGCGCTGGAGGAAGCCCTCGGCCTTGTCCCAGCCGGCGCGCTCGACGGCGTAGGCCCAGCCCGCGCCGCAGAGGGCCTCGGGCTGCTCCGCGCGCAGCGAGAGCACCTTCTCGAAGGCCTCGCCCGCGGCAATGCCCTTCTTGGCGTCGCGGCCCTTCTGCCCGTCCAGCGCATAGGCGTAGTAGAGCCAGGCCTCGTGGGAGGCGGGATCCAGCTCGACGGCCTTGGAGAAGGAGCGCTCGGCGCCGGCGTAGTCGCGCCAGGCCAGCGCCATGGCGCCCAGGTTGAGGTAGCCCGGGGCGAAGCGCTCGTCGAGCGACACCGCCTTCTGGAACTGGGCGAGCGCGCGGGGCCGGTCCTCCAGCTTCAGGTAGATCATCCCCAGGTTGTTGTAGATGCCGGGGTCCTTCTCATCGAGCTTGCGCGCGTTGGCGAGCACCAGCTCCGCGAGCCGGTACTTCCCCTGGTCGTAGTAGACGAGCGCGAGGTTCTTGTAGGCCTCGGCGTCGTCCGGGTGGCGCGCGAGCACGCGGCGGGCGGTGGCCTCGGCCTGCTCGTGCTTGCCGGCGAGCCGGTAGGCCACGGTGAGGTTGTTGAGCAGCGAGGCCTCGTGCTCGCGGCCCGGGACCTTGAGCCCGGCCTCGTAGAGGGAGATGGCCTCCTCGTACTTCTCCTGCACGCGGTAGAGGCGGCCCAGGTTGAGCAGCGTGGGCACATGGCCGGGCTCGAGGAAACGGACCTTCTCATAGGCGGCCTGGGCGTCGGCGAGGCGGCCCTGACGCTCGGCGATGATGCCGAGGTTGAACTGGGCGTTGAGGCTCTGCGGTGCCTTGGCCACCACCTCGCGGAAGCCCTCCTCGGCCTTCGCGTAGTCGCCCGCGTCGAAGGCGGCGATGGCCTGGGCGAAGGTCTCCCGCAGGTCCCGCTCCTTCTTCGTCTCGGGGACGGGAGCGGGAGCCGGGGCGGTGGGAGCCGGGGCCGCGGTGGCCACCGGCGTGGGCTTCACCTGCGAGGTCGTGGCGCACGCGGCCGTGAGGGCCAGCGTGGCGGCGGCGAAGGTGCGGCGGAACGCCATGAACGTCCTCCCTGCGGATGCCTGCGGATGCATGTGCGTCACCTTCACGGCTGGGCCTCCCCGGAAGCGGTGGGCGGAATGGGCGCCGCGCTGCCCGCGGGAGCCGGGGTCTCGGTGGAAGAAGGAGCCGGAGTGGCCGGAGCGGTCTGGCTGACCTCGGGGAGGCCGGGCTCCTTGGCCACGTCCGAGGTGACGAAGAACTCGCTGCCGCGGAAGGGCACCTGGCGCACCTGGGCGTAGGCCCCGGGGCGGTAGCGGTTCACCTGGTCCTGCGCGGCCAGGGTCCACTCGTTGTAGAGCGACAGCTCATAGGCCTTGCCCAGCGCCTTCTCGAGCGCCTCGGTGGCCTTGTCCTCCAGCGGAAGCGCGAGGTTCTCCAGCTCGCCGCGGTACATGGCCGTCTGCTCCTCGTCGAGCCCGGCGGGATCCGGCGACTCGAGGATGTTGCGCGCGAAGTCCGCGTAGGCGAGGCCGATGCGGGTGAGCGCGGCGATGCCCCACTCGCCCGAGCCGGTGCCCAGCACGTCCACGTAGGCCTTCTCCAGCTTCTGCATGGACTGCTGCTTGGCGGTGAGGTCGCGGCGGATGGTGGAGACGTTCTTGAAGCGGATGTTCATGTACCGCTGCCAGTCGGCCTCCACCGCGAGGAAGCGCGCGTGGCCGTAGGCGTCGAGCAGGTCCGGGCGCTGCTTCTCCTCCTGGGACAGCTTCGCCCAGCCGCGGACGAGCTCGCCCTGGACGCGCTCGGTGTCGCGGGCGTTCTTCTGCTTGCGGTAGGCGATGAGCTGCCGGTAGCGCGCCAGGTAGAGCTGGGCGGAGGTGGTGCGCGAGTCGCGCCCGTACGTCTCGGCGAAGGACTCGAAGGCGCGCGCGGCCTCGGCCGGCTTGCCGTCCTTCTCGTGGACGAGGCCGATGTTGTAGGCGAGCTGCGGCACGTCCGGCCGGTCCTTGAAGCGGGCGATGTACGCGCGGTAGGCGGCGATGGCCTTGTCGGACTCGCCCACGCCCTCCCACCAGAGGCCGGCGTTGAAGAGGGCATCCGGCACCCACTTGCTGGCCTCGGCGAGCAGCTCGCGGCGCTCCTCGTCCTTGCGGGACTTCGCCTCGTCGGCGTTCGGCGCGTCGCTGGACAGGGACTCCTTGGGGTCCTTGCCCTTGGCGTCCTTCTTGGCGTCCTTGCCCTTGCTGGCCACGGGCTTCGCCTTGTGGGCCTCGGCGGCGCGGGTGGCGGCGTCATGGGCGTCCACGAAGGCGGCGTACATGGCGGCGGCCTTGCGGAACTCGGCGAGCTTCTCGTAGAGGCGCGCGAGCGTGTAGCGGATCTTCGGCTCGAAGGGGCTGCCCGCGTAGTCGGTGAGGACGCGCTCGCCGGCGGCCACGCCGCGATCGAGCTGCCCGGCCTCCTGGAAGATGACCATGGCCGAGGTCAGCGCGCGGTCCGCGTTCTCCGACTTGGGGAACTCCTTCACGTAGTCGAGGAAGAGCTCGGCGGCCTTCGCCGGGTTCTTCTCCTTGAGGTAGACGACCTCGTGGATCCACTTGTACTGCGAGCCCTCGACGACGCGGGCCACGCGGGAGGCGAACTCGGGGCTGGGCTTGAGCAGCTTCTCGTTGGAGAGGAACCGCCGCGAGAGCTTGTTGAGCTCGAGCCACTCCTCGCGCGACTCCAGCACGTACATGGTGAGGTCCGCCGCGTCACGCGAGCGGCGCTCGGCGGGGAACTTGTTGATGATCTCCCCGAAGCGATGGGCCGCGTCCATGTAGTGGTGGCGGTCGTAGACGATGAGGGCGGCCTGGTAGCGCAGATCGATCTCATCCGGGTTGTCCGGGTAGAGCTTGTTGTACGTGTCGCACGCGGCGACCAGCCGGTCCTCGAAGCGCGTGAGCGGCTCCTCGGCCTGGTCGGTGTCCTTCTTGGTGATGCGGCCCTTCTTCTCGACCTGGCCCTTGGACTTGTTCTCGTCGACCTTCTGGCCGTCCTTGAGGTCGCTCTTGGCGAGCTGGCCGCGCTCGATCTTCACGAGCTTGTCGTAGGCCATGATGGCGGCGAAGGAGGCATTCTTGCGGTAGGTCTCGTTGGAGACCTCGCGGGCCGAGTCGCGGTCCGGAATCTTGAAGGCGACGACGGCGTCGTACTGGGCGGCGGCGGCCTCCCACTCCTCGAGGGCCCAGAGGATCTCCGCGTAGAAGAACCGCATGTTGAAGGCGGAGTCGGAGACGAACTCGGAATCCTCGTGGGTGGCGAAGGTGTCCACGTACTGCTTGTAGATGTCGCGGGCGAGCCGGTACGTCTCCACCTGGCGCGTCTTCTGGGCCTCCTGGTGGTAGTCGGTGACCATGACGCGCATGGCCTCCTCGGTGACGTCGAAGGCGTTGCGCAGCACGGGCTTGTTGCCGGTGTTGGCCTGCCACCAGTCGCCGCCGGGCCGGTACAGCTCCACCATGCGCTTCATCTCCGAGCGCACCTGGTTGCGCTGGCGCAGGCCCTCGTAGGAGCGGACGATGGACTGCTGGTACTCGGGCGCACCGGGGCCCATGGGCTTGTCCTGGATGAGGACGCGGTACGTCTCGATGGCGCTGTCGAACAGACCCACGTCCATGAGCTGGGCGGCCATCTTGGAGATCAGCCGCTCCTGGCGCTTCTCGGGGGCCTTCGCCTTGAAATAGGCGATGCCCTCCTTGGCCTTGTCCAGCTTGACGTAGAAGACGATGACGTCATTGAGCGACTCGGTCTTGAGGTCACCCAGCTCCTCGCCGCGGTCGCCGGCGTAGTCCACCACCTCGTGCAGCTTGGCGAGGCCCTCGTCGTAGGCGCCGCCGTTGTAGTCGCACCACGCCAGCTTGTAGACGGCGTAGGCGTAGACCTTGGGCACCTTGGAGGCGCGGGCCTTCTCGTAGTAGCCGCGGGCCTCCTTGAGCTTGTTGTTGTCGAAGTAGTGGTTGCCCAGCTGGACGTAGGTGTCCGGGACGAACTGCGACTGGGGGAACTCCTCGATGAGCTGCAGGTACCGCTTCACCGCGTCATCGCGCCGGTTGAGCTCCTGGAGGTTGTAGCCGAGGTAGAAGAGGATCTCGTCGCGCTGGGGCCAGTCCACGTAGCCGCTCAGCAGCTCCTCGTAGATGCGCATCGTCTCGGAGCGGAAGCGCTCGCTCTCGCGGTGATCCTCCTTGGGCGCCTCGCGCTGCTCGCCGCGGGCGGTGGCCGCGTCATAGGCCTTCTCCGCCTCGAGGTGGCGGCTCATCTCGTGCTGGTAGAGGTACTTGGACTTCTCCCAGTAGAGCTCGGCGAGGCGGTAGAGCATGTCCGCCCGGCGGTGCGAGCCCTCCTGCAGCTTGGGGATGAGGCGCTTGAAGCCCTCGATGGCCTCGTCGCGCTTGCGGTCCGCCAGCCCGTCCTTCTGGGCATCGGCGATGCGCGGCGTGTTGTCCGATCCCGGACCCATGCGCGCGGGGCCCATGCGGGCCGGCCCCTGGCGCTCGGGCTCCCGCTCCTGGGCCGTCTGACGCTCGGAATCCTTGGAAGCCGCCTCCTTGGGAGCAGCCTCCTTGGAAGCCGCCTCCTTGGGAGGGCTCTGCTTGGACGAGGCCGCCTTGGACGAGGCCGCCTTGCGAGCGGCCCCCTTGCGCGACTCCGCCGCCTGGGAGGGCTTACCCGAGGGCTGTGCCGCCTCCCCTGCTCCGCCCGCGGTGAGCGCCATGCCCACTGCCAGCGCACCGAAACGAAGGACCGCCTTCATGCGAGCTCCTGTGGTGGGTGCGAGGAAAAAGAGGGCTCCCGGCGGACGAGCCGCACCGTGTGCGTCCCACCCGCACCGAGCTCCACGAGAAGCCGGGCCGCCCCCATCGCCTCCCTCACCACCTACCGAAAGGGACGAGGGAAAGTAGAAATGCAGGGTTGGAATGAGAAGTGCTCCACCACGGAAGATCCGTGGGTGAACAAAGACGAAGGGGCGGCACCCGCGCGCATGCGCACGGGCCCGCCCCCTCGCGTCCTCCACCCCCGTAGAGGACTTACTTTTGCTGAAGCTTCGCCGGACAGCCGCGCTTCAGCGTGTACTGGTAGTAGCCAATCTCGTCGCGCCAGAACTCCCCCTGGAACTTCCAGTAGTTCCACGCGGCGCCCGGCATCTTCGGCCGGTAGATGGACTGGGTCTTCAGGACGGCCTTCTGATCCACGCCCGCCAGGAGCAGATCCTTCTCGTCGAGCGCCGTCTGCACGCGGATGATCTCCGCCTGGTCCGCGAAGGTGCGCAGGTTCTGGGCGGCCTCCTGCAGGCGGCTCTTGGCGAAGCGGCCGCCGATCTGCACCAGCGTGCCGCGCACCTCCTCGAGCGAGGAGACGATCTCCGGCACCATGCCCGTGCCCTCCCAGGCACCCAGGGCAGCCACCTCGCGCTTCTCCAGGTCCACCTGCTCGATCATCCGCATCACGTCCTGGATGCGCTCGTTGCCGCGGATCCACAGGTAGATGGGGCGTGGAAGCCGCCGGTTCTCCGCCGCCACCAGGTTGTAGGCGCTCAGGAGATCCAGCTCCTCGCCGGCGAAGGGCTCCAGCTGCTTCGCCATGGGCTCGTAGAGCTGCTCGTAGGCCGTCAGCGTGGTCTTCACCTCATCGAAGAGGCAGCTGTAGTAGTAGACGGTCGCCTTGAGCACCCAGGACTCGGGCTGGAAGGCCCCCTCGAACTGGGGGGCATGCAGCGCCTGGAGGCTGCCGAGCGCCCCGCCGAAGTCCTCGTTCTGGAAGCGGGCGAAGCCGTTCTCGAAGAGGGCCTGATCCCAGAAGCGGGTGTAGCGCGGCACGTCCTCGTAGGCCTTCACGGCCTGGGGGTACTCGTGGCGGCCGTAGTGCAGGCGGCCGATGCCCAGCAGCGAGAGCTGCTTCATCTCGTCATGGGCGATCTGCG
Source organism: Archangium gephyra (assembly GCF_042230915.1). Lineage (GTDB taxonomy): Bacteria > Myxococcota > Myxococcia > Myxococcales > Myxococcaceae > Archangium > Archangium gephyra_B. The sequence continues at coordinate 6,803,276 of NZ_CP102578.1, forward strand.
GGGCCTTGGCCTCCAGCGCGCCCTTGAAGGCGGCCAGGGCGGCGGCATCCAGCGCATCCGCCTCGGCGGGACGGCCCGGGAAGTGGGGATCGGCGAGCACCACGCCCAGCAGGTAGCGGGCGCGGGCGTAGACGCGGCTGTCGGGCGGCACGGCCTCGAGCAGCGCACGAGCCTCCTCGAAGCGGCCGCGGCGCTGGCGGATGGTGGCCACCTGGTAGTGGACGCGCGCCAGCACCTCGCGGGGCAGCCTCACCCACTTGTCCTGCACCTCGGGCGTGTAGGCCTTGTCGAGGATGTTGGGCACGAGGTTCTGCTCGTTGAGCTGCTGCTGCACGTCCACCAGTCCCTCCAGCGCCTGGAGGTAGGAGGGGTGCTGGTGGCCGGCGTTGACGATGGCCGCGTAGGTGACGAGCGCGGTGATGGGCAAGCCCTTCCGGGCGTACGTCTGCGCCAGGTAGTACTCGGAGCGGGCGCGCACGTCGGTGTCCATCGCGTTGGCGGCCAGCTCGAAGAAGAGCGGGGCCGCGGCATCCAGCTTGCCCGCGTTGAAGGCCGCGAGCGCCTGGTTGTAGGCGTTCATGTCCTGCGCGGAGCCAGCCAGCGGCGCGAGGACCAGGAAGGTGGCGAGTATCAGTCGGTGCATGGCGCGGGCGTCAGAAGAGGAGGGAGAAGCCGGCGTAGAAGCTGAGGTTGTTGAGCACGTCCGAGGAGGGATTGCCGACCAGGTCCTTCCCCAGGACGATGTCCTCGCGGTAGTTCTTGCGCGTCTTCGGATCCACCCCGTCGAACTTCTGGAACTGGCAGCTGCCCGTCAGTCCCAGCTCCGAGAAGGGCTGGCCGCTGCCCCGCGCGTCCTCCAGCTTCTGGAAGTCCTGCAGGTTGCAGCCGTCCACCCGGTCCACGCGGGCGGTGTAGACGAGATCCCTCATCTCCAGGCGCAGCGCCATGGAGTCGCCGAACTGCACGCGGAAGCCGCCGCCCACCGAGCCGAGGAACTTCGTCCCCGTGTCCGCGAAGCGCGCCGGCACGGTGAAGTTCTCCCCGTCCACCTGGTTGGAGACCTCGGGGCGGACGAGCACGCGCGTGGAGCCGATGCCCGCGCCGCCGTTGATGACGAGGCTGAACTGCAGCAGGTGGTTGTCGTAGAAGGCGAACTTGCCGTAGAGCGGCGTCACCTCCACGCCCGCCTGCGCGCCCCACACCAGCAGCAGCGCCGAGGCGGCCTGGGCCTGCTCACGCACCTTGTCGATGAGCTCCAGGTTGAAGAGGCTCTCGTTGGAGTACCAGTTGTAGGTGGTGGACACCTGCAGGCCGAAGTTCTCCTGCAGGTGGTAGGTGTAGTGCAGCGCGCTGCCCGCGTGCTCGGTGAAGCGGCCATTCACCTGCCCCACCACCGGGTAGAGCGAGAGCTCGTGACGGCCCTCGTCCGCGAAGCGCTTCTTCTGCACCACGTGGACGGCCACGTTCGGGTTGTGCAGCGGCGCCCCGTTCACCAGGCGCTGCTCATTCGGATCCGTCACCGGCTGCAGCTCGGGCTCGCCGGCCGAGGCCAGCGGCGCGTCCTCCGGGGCCACGGGCGCCTGGGTGTCCAGGGGCTCGGGCGCGGGCGGCGCGGGAGCGTCGGGCGCCGGGGGCCGGGGCTCCGGCTTCACGGGAATGGGCGCCGTCTCCGAGGGCGGCGCCGGGGTCTCCTCCTGTGCGGACGCCAGGGTGGCGGACAGGAGCACGGCGAAGAACGAGGTCGGTCGCATGCGGGACGTCAGCCTCAGAAGATGAAGGAGTAGCCGATATCGAACTGCACCAGGTGCGTGAGGCCCGGGTTGGGCGCGGGCTCACCACTCTCCCGCCCCGCCTCCCAGTCCTCGCGCTGCACGTTCACGCGGTACTGGTCCGCGAAGACCCAGTCGCGCAGCTCGAAGCGCAGCGCATGCCCGTTGGACATGAAGAAGCGGAAGCCCACCGCTCCGGTGGCCACCGGCGCCACGCGCGTCTCCACGCGCCAGAAGGACTGCGTCGCGGTGGTGCTGTCCTCCGGGTTCGTGCGGTTGTCGCAGATGCCCAGATCGCGGTTCACCACGTTGGTGCACTGGATGACGGACTGGCGCCGCAGCGAGGCCAGCCCGCCACCGGCCCAGAGGTAGGCCTGGAAGTGGGCGGACTCGTCGGCCAGCAGCGACAGCTTGCCGTAGATGGGGGCCCAGCGCGCGCCCACCACGCCGTGCAGATTCATCTCCCACATGTCCTCGAGCTCGTCCGTGATCTTCTTGTCCTCACGGGCGAGGAAGCTCTCGGAGATGGAGCGCGCCAGGCCCGTGTGGCGGCTGAGCGCGTAACCGGCGCGGCCCTCCACGCCCAGCGTGTTGAAGAGGTTGTAGGCGAGGCCGACGTTCAGGTTGTAGTGCGCGGTGAGGTACTCGCGCGCTGGGAGCCCGACCGTGAAGGACGCCTCCAGCCGCTCCCCTGGAGAGAAGAGCCGGTGGCGCACGGCGGCCGGGTCCAGCACCTGCTCCTGAGCCGAGGCGGACAGCGCCGTCAGCATCAGTGCCAGCGAAACGAAACGGGGAAGGTTGCGTGCATTCATGGCCGTGTGGCTCGGACATGTGGGCACGCGATCACCCGAGAGCAAGGGACCAGGCTCACTCGAGGTGTGGATTCGTCTACACACGGCATGCCAACGCACGCTGGCCAACGTTTCCGGGGCCCGGAAACACGAACGCCCCGCCCGGTGGGTAGCCGGAGCGGGGCGTCGATGAACCCTGTGGCGGTGCCTGGAGTCTCGGTAGGACGATGGTCCGGCCCACCCCCTTATCGAGGGAGGGGGCACACACAGGGGAGACGGCTTACTTGCCGCCGCGGGCCGTCTTGTGCTGCTCGCGCATCGCGACCTTGATGCTCGGGCGAACGATGACGATGCCGTCGTTGTGGCCGGCCACGGTGCCCTTGATGAGCAGCAGGCCCTTCTCCACATCCACGTCCACCACGGTCAGGTTCTGGGTGGTGACCTGCTCCACGCCGTAGTGACCGGGCAGCTTCTTGTTGGGGTACACGCGGCCGGGCGTCTTACGCTGACCGATGGCGCCCGGGTGACGACGGTACTCGTGGGTGCCGCGCGTGGCCGTCTGGGAGCCCTTGAACTTCCAGCGCTTCATGACGCCCTGGAAGCCGCGGCCCTTGGTGACGCCCGTGACGTCCACCAGCTGGCCCTTGGTGAACAGGTCCGCCTTGACGGCGTCGCCCACGTTGAAGCCCGCGGCCTCCTCGGGGGACACGCGGAACTCCTTCAGGTGACGGCGCAGCGCGGCGCCGCTCTTCTTGAAGAAGCCCAGCTTGGCCTTGTTCAGGCTCTTCTCGCGGATCTCCCCGTAGCCCAGCGTCACCGCCGAGTACTTGTCCTTCTCCGGAGTCCGCTTGCCCACGATCACGCAGGTGGTGACGTCGACAACCGTCACGGGAACGAGGTTACCCTCCTCGTTGAACACCTGGGTCATTCCAATCTTCTTACCGATGAGACCCTTCACGTCGTCCTCACAACTCGCGCGATTTGCGCGGAAACATCAATGAATCCAGCAGTTTGCGTCCGACTTCAGTTCCCCGGACGCCAGGAAGCGGCGCAATGTAGCAGCTGGCCCCCTACCGTCAAGCACGGAGGGAGGACGGGGCTTCACTGCGCGCGATCCAGCCGCGGGTAGAACGGCGCGAGCTGCGCGTCCTGGATGCGCTGGGCGTAGACGTCCTCGCCGAGGAGGAACAACGCCTGGTCCAGATAATCCTCCGCCGCCTGGACCTCGGTCTCCTTCTCGGCGATCGCCCGGTCGATCTCCGCCATCGCCTGATCGACGGCCTCCTTCTGGGCGGTCATGGCGTCTTCCATGTCCAGCATGCGCTTGTGCGCCAGGATGCCCGCCGCGCCGGGCTGACCGGGCTTGGGCGTGAGCGCCAGCTCGACCTGACGCTCCAGGTCCTCCACCTCCCGCGTCAGGCGCATCATCTGGATGCGGTTCTTCTTGATGTTGTCGCGGGAGAGGCCGAGCTTGGACTCGTCCGTGGTGACGAGCTCCAGGTCGGAGTGCTTCTTCTCCAGCTTCTTGAGCCCGTCCTGGGCGTAGCGGAGATCCGCCCGGCGGTTGGACAGCGTCTTGCGGAGGGTCTTCGTCTGCCCCTCCACGGCGTCCACCGCCTTCTTCCACTTCTTGACGATCTCGTACTCGGCCGCCCGCTTGTCCTCGTACTGGGCGAGGTAGTCCTGCCAGGCCGCGTCCTCCTCGTTCATCTGCTGCTCGAGGGCGGCCAGCTCGTCCCGGCGGGCCACCAGGGCCGCCTCGGCCCGGTAGACGCGATCCATGGTCCGAGGACAGTTGGGCTTGCCCGCCAGGCGGTCTCTCGCGAGATCGCCGAGCTGGAAAATCAGATCGTTGTAGCTCTCCACCTTGGCCATGGGCGTGTTTTACGCCCAAGCCAAGCGAGCTGTCAGCTATCAGCCGGAGCGGCGGCGGCCGAGGACATGCTGGCCTCCGCGGCGGCCTGGGCGGCCCCCTCCGCCAGGGCGAAGAGCTCCCGGGCCCGATCCTGTTCCTCGGTGCGGTTGAGCTCGCAGACCCAGGCGCTGGACAGGTCCGCGTGCTGGCGGGCCAGTTCGGCGGTGGATTCGTAGCGGGCGGCCGAGGCGCGGGCGAAGGCCCCCTCCCGGCGCAGCTCCATCACCGTATCGTCGTCGAGGTTGATCTCCTCGGGCGGCACGGGCAGAGGCCCGCGGCCGAGCGCCGCCAGCCGGGCCAGCAGCCGCGAGGCGTGCGCCCTGCAGAAAGCGGCGAGAACCATCAGCCGCGCCCGCCCGCGGCTATCCCCGAGCCGCTCGGCCAGCATCGTCATGCGACGTGCTGAAACAACCTCGGACTCCCATGCCGCGGCCAGTGCTGCAGCCAAGCGGGTATGCCTTGCGCCCATCGGCCCTCCCCAGGTGCTGCCCCCAATCCCGCGAGCAAACTAGGGATGGATCCGCGAGGATTCAACCGATCGGGCCCAGTGCGCGCTCCATCAACCAATATCCCCCGGCCGCGAGGATGAGGAGCGACAGAGCACGCACTGTCCGCTGGTGCAACACGGGCCTGCGCTGCACCAGCCGGACGAGGGGCAGCAGCACGGCGACGACGGCGGCCTGCCCCAGCTCCACGCCGAGGTTGAAGCCGAACAGTCCCGTCACCACCGAGTCGCCCAGGCCGTAGCTCCCCAGCACGCTGGCGAAGCCGAAGCCGTGCACCAGCCCGAAGAGGAACGTCAGCAGGGCCCGGTGGCGGTGCTCGCGCAGCACCAGGTTCTCCAGCGCCACCCAGATGATGGACGCGGCGATGGCCGCCTCCACCCAGCGCGTGCGCGCATCGTCCAGGAGGATGAAGCCCAGCGCCGTGGCGCCCAGCGTCAACGAATGCGCCACGGTGAAGGCCGTCACCAGCAGCAGCACCCGCTTCAGGCTCCCCCCCACCAGCAGCAGGGCCAGCAGGAAGGCCAGGTGATCGATGCCCCCGAAGATGTGGACGAGCCCCAGGCCCACCCAGTCGAGCAGCCCCGAGACGCGCGCGCGCTCGGGCTGTCCAGGCTCGGACACCACCAGGGTGGGCTGGGAGGCATCCGCGAAGCGCTGCCCCTGCTCGCCCTGGATGTAGCTGCCGAGCACCACCTTGTAGTGGGACGGCAGCACGGACAGCAGGGAGAAGCGCTGGCGGAGCTCGCCGGGCGCGCACTGGAAGGCGGCGCCGAGCTCCACGAAGGACTCGCGCACCCGGGCGCTGGTGGCGGTGCGGGCACACGGCTGGCCCCCGGCGCTCAGGGGGAGGGCGTCCCAGATGCCCACCGCCAGCGCCGGCCCGCGCGCGTCCAGATCCGCCTGGGTGAGCACCCCGTCCCCATCCGCGTCCGCGGGGATCAGCAGGGCGAGCGTGCCCGCGGTGAGCGTGAGGCGCTCGCGCACCTCCGGCCCCCCCGCCTCGGGGCGCCAGAGCTGCGCGTAGAGAATGTCCGCATCGTGGGCGCTCGCGCTCCCGGCCACCACCAGGAGGGCAAGCGGTAGCGCCAGCCGGGCCGTCCGCCTCATCAGGCCCGGAGACTGCCCCCGGGGGCTGGCTTCCGTCTACTCCTGGATGAATTCCAGGTGGATCTGCTGCCGGCCACTCAAGCCCCCGTGCCGGGAGCCGCAGCGCGGGCAGAAGAGCGGGCCCTCCCAGTCCCAGAGGGCCTTCACCTCCTCGCCGCAGCACACCAGGGGGATGATCCGCAGATCATCCGTGTCCTGGGGCATGGGCCCGGGCAGGGCCTCCGGCTCCACGCTGACGAAGGTGGGCCGGGGGTTGAGCGACAGGGTGCGCGACACGTAGGCCAGCTGCTCGTAGCGCACGTGGTTGGCCCAGGCACGCGCCACGGCCTCCACGTGCGCCTGCTGGCTGGGGGTGAGCCACTCGTCCCCCGCGGCCCGGTGGCCACAATAGAGGCACCACCAGTCGGGCACCTCGTCGAAGCTCTCGTGCGCGTTCTCGAAGGGGAAGAGCGAGGCCAGCCGGCGCTGGAGAATGCTCGCGTCGTGGCGGCACGGCCGCGTCTTGAAGTCCCGCTGGCACTGCGGGCACTCGCGCCGCACGAAGCCGCTCGCGTCCCGCGGCAGCTCCAGATCGATGATCGCTGGCGAGCGCCTCATGCGAGCGCTCCCCGTCCCCGCCGCGCCAGCGCGAGGATCAGCGTCACCATGGAGAAGATCAATAAGAGGTGAACCCACCTGCCCTCGGTCGAGCCGCTGATCAGCCCGAGCACCCACAGCACGAACAGGATCGCACTCATCGTCCAGTACACGCCGCCCACTCCTCTCCCGATGGTCTCGGAACCGTGCGCAAAGCTGGGACACCCGCCGGGTTGCCGCAACCCCTCCTTTCGACAGTCTCAGGGTGGGCAATTGGGTTCCCAGATCGGACTTTTTTTCCGGCCTCCCACTTCCCACTTCCGGCGCCGTCCTCGTGATTCCAGGCGTTTGCCGGATGGCACGCCCGCTGCTTTGTGCGGCAGGCATCTGCCACACGGACGCGTGGCCGGTACGGAACGCGTGGGGAGGGTGTGAATGAGAGGGTGGACGGTGGCGATGGTGACGGCGGGGATGTTGGTGGGGATGGAGGCGGGGGCTTTCCAGCCCTACTTCCCAGGGGAGAGCAGTCCGGAGGTGGCGGAGCTGCGCGCGAAGCTGGCGGCGCAGGAGGCCCACCTGGCACGGCTCGAGGAGGAGGCCTCGCTCTATGAGGAGGCGGAGGCGCTGGGGATCGTGGCGGCGGTGGAGGCCTCACGGCTGCCCGAGCGCCAGCAGCGGCGGCTGGCCATGGCGATCGTCCGCGAGGCCAAGCGCAACAAGGTGGACCCCATGCTGGTGGTGGCGGTCATCCGCTGCGAGAGCTCCTTCAACAACTATGCGGTGTCCCACGTGGGGGCCATGGGACTGATGCAGGTGATGCCGGACACCGGCAGCTACCTGGCGGACCGGGCCGGCTTCAAGCTGCAGCGCCACACCAATCTGTTCGATTCGGAACTGAACGTGGAGCTGGGCACGGCCTACCTGGCGGACCTCATCGAGCGCTTCGGCTCTCCGGAGCGGGCGCTGGTGGCCTACAACGCGGGGCCGGGGCTGGCGAAGAAGATCCTCGCCAAGAGGGACAAGCGCGAGCGCTTCATGGCGGGCTATCCGGCCAAGGTGATGAAGGAGTTCCGCCGCCTCAAGGCCCAGCAGGCCCGCGAGGTGTCCCAGCGAGAAGCGCAGAAGCAAACGTCTGGCGGACCGGGGTGATAGGTGGAGAACACTCATCCCGCCTGATCCCCGACAGTGGGACGGTTTTTTCAGGGATGCGGCTGCCTTTCCCGAGAAAACAGACGCACTGTACGCCGCCAGTCATGTGCGCCGGGGTGGAAGGTTCTACCCCGGGCCGGGGGTCCCGACACCCCCGGTTCCCAGTGGACGCATGCGGCACTACGGAGAGAGACGAACCATGGTAGCGGGGCTTGAGATTCAACGAGAAGAACTCGCGGGGCGGTTGACCCTGCGTCTCACGGGCACGCTGGATGGTCGCACCGCCAAGACGCTGCGCAGCTCCCTCGAGGAGCTGGGTGCACGGGAAGTGGTGGTGGATTTCACCCACCTGAAGGAGTTCCGTGACTCGGCCGTGGCGGTGCTCACCCACGGGATGGAGGAGCGCAAGGTGCAGTTCCGGGGTCTGGCCGGCCACCACGAGCGGATGTTCCGCTACTTCGGCCTGAGCACGGGCACCATCGCCTCGCAGCGCGCGTACTACACGCCGGAAGAAGTCCTCGCCTAGCGGGCTTCCCGCGTGGAAGGCAGCGCCCTGGGGTCTTGAATCGCCACTCGCCCGGCCTGGGGGGGTGGCGATTCCCTTTTGCGGGGCAACACGCCTGCCTGCCTGCCCTCCCCCGTAATCTCCAACCCCGGGCTTTTGGAGCGGCACGGCTGCGATAGAGTGCGGGCCGGAATGAACTCCCCTGCCAGAGCCGTCAGTTCCCTTCCCTCCCCCGCCACGGCGCGGACCGCGCTGGAGCGTGTGGCCGCCAATCTCTCCCTGGCGGTGCAGGGCAAGGACAAGGAGGTCCGCCTCGCCGTCACCTGCGTCGTGGCCGGTGGGCACCTGCTGCTGGAAGACGTCCCCGGCGTGGGCAAGACGACGCTGGTGGAAGCTCTCGCCCGCTCCTTCGCCCTCTCCTTCTCGCGCGTGCAGTTCACCGCGGACCTGATGCCGGCCGACATCCTCGGCGCCCAGGTCTTCCACGCCCAGACGGCCACCTTCTCCTTCCGGCCCGGGCCCCTCTTCCGCCAGCTCGTCCTGGCCGATGAGCTCAACCGCGCGCCGCCCCGCACCCAGTCCGCGCTGCTCGAGGCCATGGCCCAGGGCCAGGTGTCGCTCGACGGCGCCACCCACGTGCTGCCCCGCCCCTTCACCGTGGTGGCCACGCAGAACCCGGTGGACTTCTCCGGCACCTATCCGCTGCCGGACTCGCAGCTCGACCGCTTCCTCATGCGCCTGTCGCTGGGCCACCCCTCCGCCGAGGTGGAGGCGCGCCTGCTCACCACGCGCGATGCCTCCTCGCCCGTGGAGGCGCTGGCGGCGGTGACGTCTCCCGAGGAGCTGACGGCCTTGCGCGCCCAGGTGGCCGCGCAGCGCCTGGACGACACCGTGGCCGAGTACATCGTCCGGCTGGCCCAGGCCACGCGCGCCCACGGCGACATCGAGCGCGGCGCCTCCACCCGCGCGGTGCTCGCGCTGGGCATGGCCGCCCGGGCCTACGCCCTCTGGGAGTCGCGCGACTTCGTCACGCCCGGCGACGTGCGGGCGGTGCTCGCGCCGTGCTGGGCCCACCGGCTCCTCCTGCGCAGCGCCAACCAGGGCGCCTACACCCGTGACGAGGCGACGCACCTCATCGAAGAGGTCGCCCGGAAGGTCGTCGCGCCCCGGTGAGCACCCCGCCCCGCTCCGTCTGGCAGCGCCTCAAGGCCGCCCTCCGCCCGCCGCGCACCCTCAAGGTGACGCGCATGGGACGCACGTACCTCGTGGTGACGTTCGGCGTGGGCCTGGGCGCGCTCAACACCGGCAACAACCTCCTCTACCTGGTGCTGGGGTTGTTGCTGAGCGTCATCATCCTCTCCGGCGTGCTCTCCGAGCGCTGCATCAAGGACCTGACGGTACGGCGCGTGGGCACGGACGGGGCCTTCGCCGGCGAGCCCTTCGCCTTCCGCTGGGGGCTCACGCGGCGCCAGGGACACGCCTTCGCGCTCACCCTGTCCGAGGTGGACTCGCCCCTCACCGGCGAGGGCGGCGTGGGCTACCTGCCGGCGGGCGCCGAGCACGTGGTGCGGGCCGATCTCACCGCGCCTCGCCGGGGTCCGCTGAAGCTGACGGGCGTGCGCATCACCACCACGTGGCCGCTGGGCCTCTTCGCCAAGACGCGCGTCTTCGCGCTGGAGGGCACGCTGCTCGTCTACCCGCGGCGGGGCTTCGCCTGCGCGGATCCGGGCGAGGCGGCCGTGGGGCACGTGGGCGAGGCCAACAACCCCCACCGGCTGGACGGCACCGGAGACGTAGCGGGCCTGCGCGAGCTGGGCGAGCACGAGGATGCGCGGCGCGTGCATTGGCTGAAGAGCGCCTCGGTGGGCAAGCTGCTCAAGGTGGAGCGCGAGCGCGAGGAGCGCCGCACGTACATCCTCGGCGTGCAGGCCGGGCTGACGGGTGACGCGCTGGAGCGGCGCTGCGAGGAGGTGGCGGAGCAGGCCCACCGGCTGCTCGAGGCGGGCCACGAGGTGGGGCTGGAGCTGCCCCAGCAGCGGCTGCGTCCGGGCGCGGGCAGCGGGCAGGAGCGAGCCATCCTCCGGGCCCTGGCGTGGTTGGGCTTCGAGGAGCAGCGGGAGGAAGCGGCATGAACCGGCCCAACCGGCTGCGCCTCATCTTGAGAGACCTGGGCACCGGGGCGGCCTTCGCCTCCATGGCCGTGTCCGGCCAGGTGCCCGCGTGGGCGCTCGGGCTCGTGCTCGTGGCGCTGCTCGTGTCGCTGCTGGGCTGGCGGCCCTTCGCCCGCGCGCCCCGGCTGACGGCGATGCTGCTGGTGCCCCTGGCGGGCGCGCTCTACCTGGCCGTGGCCGCGGGGCAGATGGATCTCGTGGTGGCCGCCTGCTCCTTCGCGGGGCTCGTCGCCTCGCAACGGCTGCTCTCGGAGACCAGCCCCGCCACGGACGGGCAGGTGCTGCTGGCGGGCCTGTTGATGATCGCCGGCGGCGCGGCGCTCTCCGGCGAGCTGCTCTTCGCCGTGTGCCTGCTCGTCTTCGCGGTGATGGCGAGCATGTCCCTGGGACTGGCGGTGGTGGAGGCCGCGGTGCCCCCGGGCGAGCCGGTGCCCGTGCGCCAGGTCATGCGCCCCCTGTCCATGGGCGTGGTCATCGCGATGGCTGGCGCGGTGGCCTTCTTCATCCTCTTCCCGCGCCTCAACTGGAACATGGGCGTGCGCCGGGCGACCCCGGGGCTCGGTCCGGCCACCAGCGGCTTCGCCGACACCGTGCGCCTGGGTGGCTCGGGCACCCTCAAGAGCAACCCCCGCGTGGTGCTGCGGGCGAAGCTGACGCCGGATCCGGGCAACGAGCGGCTCGACGCCTACTGGCTGGGCCGTACCTACGACACCTTCGACGGCCAGGAGTGGTCGACGATCGGCGCGCCCAACAAGCGCCACCGCACCCGCGTGACGCTGCGCCCGGGCGCGGAGAAGCAGGTGTACCAGCGGATCGAGCTGCTGCCCGCCTACGGCAGCCGCACACTGATCGCCCTGGAGACGCCCGCCAAGCTGGGCAACGCCCTGATGCATACGCCCACGGGCGACCGGCGCATCCAGCTGCAGGAGCTGGGCGGCGACGAGCTGCGCTTCGTGGATGAGGCGCTCGGCTACTCGTACGAGGTGTACAGCGTGCCGCCGGGCACGGACACCGATCCAGGCAAGCTGGATCAGACGGAGATGGATCAGCTCCTGGCCCTGCCCCAGGGCATCGATCCGCGCATCGAGGCGCTGGCACAGCAGATCGTCGGCAACGAGACGGATCCGCTGGCCGCGGCCCAGAAGCTGTCGGCCTGGCTGCAGCGCGAGTACACGTACACGCTGGAGCTGGGCGGGGACGTGGCGGATCCGCTGATGGAGTTCCTCTTCGTGCGCAAGGCGGGCCACTGCGAGCACTTCGCCACGGCGCTCACGCTGATGCTGCGCACCCAGGGCTTCGAGGCCCGGCTCGCCACGGGCTTCTTCGGCGGCGAGCGCGTGGGAGACGAGTACCTCGTGCGCGCCGGAGATGCCCATGCGTGGACGCACGTGCTGGTGCCCGGGCGAGGCTTCGTCACGGTGGACGCCACGCCCGCCGCGTTCCGCGCCAACCAGTCGCTGCAGCTGCTCGAGTCGCTCATCTCCTTCTACGAGGCCATCGAGTCGGCGTGGCGCTCGTCCGTCGTCGACTACTCGTTCCGCGACCAGATGAACTTCATGAGGGATCTGTCGCGTCCGCCGCGCGACGAGCCGGGCAAGGAGCGCACCCAGCTGCCCCCGCTGCGCGCCTGGCTGACGGCGGGGCTGGTGGGCCTGGCCGTGTACTGGACGTGGAAGTACCTCTCGCGGCGCAAGCCCCGGAAGCCCACGCTCGAGGCGACCCGCTTCGTGGACGCGGTGGAGCGCCAGCTGGCGCTGGCGGGCGTGCGCGCGGGTGACGGCGAGACGCTCGAGGACGTGTCGGCGCGGCTGACGCGGGAGGCCCACCCGCTGGCCCCGGCGGTGTCGCCGCTCACGCGCCGCTACCTGGAGGCCCGCTTCGGCCAGCGTCCGCTGCAGTCCGGCGAGTCGGCCCGGCTCCTGAAGGAGCTGAAGCAGACCCTCGAGGCGCACAAGCAGCAGCAGGCCCCCAAGGCCCGCGCCTCCTGAGCCTGAGCGAGCCCCTGGCCCGTTGAGCGCCCGTCCCTCCGGCTGCCCTCCGGCGGGACGTGAGGCTTTCTCCGGCCAGGGACAAGGGGCCCCCTTATTACCCGATGGGATGAAGGGGGCGATGACAGGCCCCCGTCTCCCCCGCCCCACAGTTCAATTGCGGATGGGGCACCTGGAGGTCATTTGAGAACAGAGGCGCATTCTTTACAGCCCCCGTCGCCCGGTGGATCAGAACCGGCGCTGTAACGCTTACGGACTTCCGTCCACCGCCATGCGCTCGCATCGGCCAAGTATGCGTTGCGACTGGTGAAATTCCGCGTGAGACCGTGGCACACACGTTGCTCTAGCCACCCTCCATCGGGTTGTCACGCGGTTCCAAACCTCTTCTCACCGGCCCCGACACGGGGTCATTCGGGAGAAACCATGCAGCTCTCTACTGAGCAGTCGTCCAACTCGGGCTCGCTGGCCATGTACCTGTCGGAGATCAACCAGTACGCCCTGCTCTCGGTGGAAGAGGAGCAGGCCCTGGCCCGCCGGTTCATCAAGGGCGACCTCGCCGCGGGCCACCGCCTGGTGACGAGCAACCTGCGCTTCGTGGTCAAGGTGGCCTATGAGTACCGCTCCTACGGCATCAAGATGTCCGACCTCATCCAGGAGGGGAACATCGGCCTGATGAAGGCGGTGCAGAAGTTCGATCCGGACAAGGGCATCCGCCTCATCTCCTACGCCGTCTGGTGGATCCGCGCGTACATCCAGAACTACATCCTCAAGAGCTGGTCGCTGGTGAAGCTCGGGACCACGCAGGCCCAGCGCAAGCTGTTCTTCAGTCTGGCCCGCACCCGCCGCGAGCTGGAGAAGCTCGGTGACGCGGACGGCTCGGTGGTGAACGTGGATGAGATCGCCAAGCGGCTGCACGTGAAGCCCGGCGAGGTGCGCGAGATGGAGCAGCGCATGGGCGGGCGCGATCTGTCGCTGGACGCGCCGATGGGCGAGGACGGCGGCAACAGCCACGTGGACTTCGTGGTGAGCGCGAGCGCGCCGCAGGACGACGAGTTCGCGGACAAGGAGGAGGCGGGCCTCATCAACGCCCGGGTGCGCACGGCGCTGATGCGGCTGGATCCCCGCGAGCGCTTCATCATCGAGCAGCGCGTGATGAACGAGCGGCCCATGACGCTCAAGGAGCTGGGCGAGCACTTCGGCTTCTCGCGCGAGCGCGCCCGCCAGCTGGAGATCCGCGCCAAGGACAAGCTCAAGGCCGAGCTGGCCGCGCTGATGGCCGAGGTGGATCCGGACGCCACCGCGTCCATGCAGTAGTCCCGGCCGGGCTCACCGGTGAAGCACCCGAGGCGCCTCCACTGTTCGCGGTGGGGGCGCCTTCGTGTTTCCAGGGCCGCACATGTGTGGCGAGCGTCGATCCACGGGCTCGCCCGTCTGCTAGAAGGGCCGTCTCCCTCGCAGCGAGGAGCGCCCCCTTGTCCCACGGCCAACCGCCGATCTCCGAGGATCGCGTCCCCATCGCCCAGGCCGCCGAGCCTGGGGTCCACAAGCCCTACGTGCCGGCCACCGAGTCGCGCCCGGAGCTGACGCTGCGCGGGCTCGCGTTGGGCTCGGTGCTGGGCATCGTCTTCGGGGCCTCGTCGGTGTACCTGGCGGTGAAGGTGGGCCTGACGGTGTCCGCCTCCATTCCGGTGGCCGTGCTGTCCATCGCCATCTTCCGGGCGCTGGGCCGCTCCAACATCCTGGAGAACACCATCGTCCAGACGGTGGGCTCGGCCGGCGAGTCGCTCGCCTTCGGGGTGGCCGCGGCACTGCCGGCCCTGCTGCTGCTGGGCTACGACATCGACTTGATGCACGCCTTCCTGGTGGCGTCGCTCGGCGGCGTGCTGGGCGTGCTGATGATGATTCCGCTGCGCGAGGGGCTCATCGTCCACGAGCACGGCAAGCTCACCTACCCCGAGGGCACCGCCGCGGCGGACGTGCTCGTCGTGGGCGAGGAGGGCGGGACGAACGCCCGCACGGTGGTGCTCGGCTTCGCGGTGGGAGGGCTCTACAAGTTCGCCTACGCGGGCCTGCACCTCTTCAAGGAGGTGGTGGGGACGGTGCTGGGCTGGGTGAAGACGACGGCGGCCGGGGTGGCGCAGCGGGTGGGCTACACGGGCGCCTCGGTGTCCATGGAGGTGAGTCCGGAGCTGCTCGGCGTGGGCTACATCATCGGCCCCCAGGTGGCGTCCATCACCTTCGCGGGAGGCGTGCTCAGCTACCTCATCCTGATTCCCCTCATCACCTTCTTCGGCAGCGGGCTCGAGCAGCCGCTGCTGCAGCCGGACGGCACGCTCATCCGGAACATGGATCCGGACACGGTGCGGGACGCGTACGTGCTGTACATCGGCGCGGGCGCGGTGGCCACCGGAGGGCTCGTCAGCCTCATCCGCTCGCTGCCCACCATCCTCAGCGCTTTCCGGCGCGGGCTGGACACCCTGCTGGCCTCGCGGCGCAAGGAGGCGGCACCGGTGCTGCTGCGCACCGAGCAGGATCTGCCCATCACCGTGGTGCTGGCGGGCAGCGCGCTGCTCGTGCTGGCCATCTGGCTGGCGCCGCCGCTGCAGGTCAACTTCCTGTCCGCGGTGCTCATCGTGGTGTGCGGCTTCTTCTTCGTGACGGTGAGCGCGCGGATTACGGGGGAGATCGGCTCCTCGTCCAACCCCATCTCGGGCATGGTGGTGGCCACGCTGCTGCTCACCTGCCTCGTGTACCTGCTGCTGGGGTGGACGAGCTCCGAGGATCGCTTCATGGCGCTCACCACGGCGGCCATCGTGGGCATCGCGGCCTCCAACGGCGGCACCACGGCGCAGGACCTGAAGACGGCCTTCCTGGTGGGCGGCACGCCCCGGCGGCAGCAGATCGCCCTCTTCGTGGGAGTGCTCACCAGCTCGCTGCTCATCGGCCTGGTGCTGGTGGTGCTCAACCGGGGCGCCACCACCGTTATCCCCGAGACGCACCCGGGCCAGACGGTGAGCGTGATGGGAGACCAGACGCGCACGCAGCACACGTACCCGTGGGGCGTATCGGAGCAGGCGCTGGCGGCGCGGGGCGTGAAGCTCGCCGAGCTGAAGGGTCCGTTGTGGAGGCAGGGGCTGGAGGTGGCGCAGGGGCCGGGTGGTGCTCCCGAGCTGCGGAGCTGGAGCGCGCAGCCGGTGGAGCGGGTGGCGGGCACGGACGTACGGCTGACGTCGGGACAGACGGTGAAGGTGTCGGAGCTCGGCATGGTGACGCCGGGTCCCGAGCGCACCTGGCGCGTGGGCTACGTGCGGGGCGCGGAGACTTCGGTGCCCACGGGCACGTATCTGGTGGATGAGGCGGGGGCCATCCACTACGTGGTGGACCCGGGCATCGGCGGCCGCATCACCAGCTACGAGGGCGTTCCCCTCACCCGCTACCCCGCGCCCAAGGCGCAGCTCTTCGCGCTCATCATCGACGGCATCCTCACGCAGAAGCTGCCGTGGGACCTGGTGCTGGTGGGCGTCTTCATCGCGCTGATGCTGGAGCTGTGCGGCGTGTCCTCGCTGCCCTTCGCGGTGGGCGTGTACCTGCCCATCTCCAGCAGCGCGCCCATCTTCGTGGGCGGCATGGTGCGCTACGTGGTGGACAGGGTGCGCGGGGGCTCGGCCGCCGAGTCCGAGTTCTCCCCCGGTACCCTGCTCTCCTCGGGCTACATCGCCGGCGGCGCCATCGCGGGCGTGCTCATCGCCTTCCTGGAGATCGCCAGCGAGGGAGCCTGGACGCGCGCCATCGACATTCCGGGGATGCTCGGCGACACGCCCTTCTCGCGCTTCCTGCAGGAGTCCAACCTGTGGGGCCTGGGCTTCTTCACCGGCCTCACCGTCCTGCTGCTCCTCACGGGACTGCGAGGCGAAAGCGGCGCGCAGGCCCGGCCCGCGAAGTAGCGCACACCGCAGGAGGAGCACGAGCCCTCTCCCGTTTGCGCTGGCCGTGAAGCGGTGCTTGCCCTACACGCGCGCGGCATGAGCACCAGCGCAATCCTGCGGAGGCGTTTCAGTGAACTCCGACAATCCTCTGGGTGACGCGGTTCTGCTGCTCCTCGAATACCGGCGCAACAGCCGTTCCGCCGAGGAGAGGAAGCTTCTGGAAATCGCCAGCGGCGCAGTGGCGTTTCTCTCCAACACCGGACAGCTCTACCGTTTCGAGGACTTCCGCAAGGGCATCCAGCCCAATCAGGTGCGGTCACTCTCCTTCGCCGATGTCATCCATTACCTCGAGCAACGGCGGGCCCGGGTGCAGTCCGCCGAAGACAAGGAGACCCTGCAGGGCGCCAGTGAGGCACTCGTCTTCATCGAGGCTTCTGGTCAGCACGAGGGGCTCGAGGAGTATCTCCACTACTGGCGAAGCCATACGCTTCCACCCGTCATCGCCGCGTTCGCGACGCTCGAGGACGCGGAGCGCTGGTTGGAGCACCAGCCCGTTCCGCCCCACAAGGCCAGGGTGTTGATTGGTGGTGAATACCACGTGGTATTCGCGACTCGCGAAGACAGGGAGTGGCCTTTCGTTCCCTATCCGGTCGTGGCCGAATTCATCGAAAACCAGTTGGAAAAAGGTCTTCCACCGGTGGTGGCCACATTCGACACCCGCGAGCAGGCCGAGGCATGGCTCGCGGCCCTCTCCGACCCGCCGAGACACGCCTTCATCACCGTCGGCGGCCAACACCATGTGGCGGCCTATTGGAAGAACGTGAACCACCGAGCCGTCTACCCGTTCACCCTGGCCGATGACCTGGCGCGGGAAAGACAGGCGGGGATGGAACGGCTCAGCCGTGGCAGGAAGCACGAGGAGGAGTAGCCCCCCGCGCACTCAAGGCGTGTACAGCTCCGCGCTCGAGAGATAACCGCCGCTCTGATACAGGCCCGCCGTCACCAGCACCTTGCCGGAGGCCAGGCGCGTGAGGGTGTGCCACCGCCGGGGTGACGCCATGTTTCCAACGGGGGTCCACGTGCCGGTCGCCGGGTCATACCGCTCCGCAGTGGTGAGGTACGTGGAGCTGTCGCTGGACCCTCCCGTGACCAGCACCTTGCCGGAGGTCAGGAGCGCCGCAGCCTGGACGGCTCGCCGGGTGCTCATGCTGCCGGTCGCGGTCCACTTGCCGGTCGCCGGGTCATACAGCTCCGCGGCGGCGAGCTCGAAGCTTGACCCGTGACCACCGCCCACCAGCACCTTGCCCGAGGGCAACAACACGGCGAAGTGGAAGCGCCGGGCAGACAGCATGCTCCCCGTGGCACTCCAGGTGCCCGTCGCCGGGTCATACAGCTCCGCGCTGGCGTGGGTCGTCGTTCCCCCCTCGATTCCACCCGCGACCAGCACCTTGCCCGAGGGCAGCAGCGTCGCGGTGGTATAGCCGCGGCCCGCGGACATCTTCCCGGCGGAAGACCACG
Source organism: Archangium gephyra (assembly GCF_042230915.1). Classification (GTDB taxonomy): domain Bacteria; phylum Myxococcota; class Myxococcia; order Myxococcales; family Myxococcaceae; genus Archangium; species Archangium gephyra_B. Next base: position 6,821,197 of record NZ_CP102578.1, read on the forward strand.
TGCTGGTCTCCGGGTCATACAGCTCCGCGCTGCTCTGCGTGACGCCGCCGCTGATCCCTCCCAACACCAGCACCTTGCCCGAGGGCAGCTTCACGCTGGTGTGGTACTGGCGGGACACGGCCATGGAGCCCGCGGAGGTCCAGGTGCCGGTCGCCGGGTCATACAGCTCCGCGCTTCCGAGCGCGCCGGTACTGCCCTCCCCGCCCACGACCAGCACCTTGCCGGAGGCCAGCAGCGTCGCGGCATGGTAGCGGCGGCCCACCGCCATGCTGCCCGTGGGAGACCAGGTCCCCGTGGTGGGGTCATACAGCTCCGCCGAGGAGAGATAGGTGCTCTTGCCCCCGCTGAAATAGGAGCCTCCCGCCACCAGCACCTTGCCCGAGGGCAGCAATGTCGCCGAGTGATCGCCACGAATCGTGGCCAGACTGCCCGTGGAGGCCCACGATCCGGGCCCGGTCGCCGCTCCGGTGATGCGGAAGGTGGCCGTGGTGGAGAGCCCCAGGGCGTTGGTCACCGAGGCCGTGAGGGTCGCGGTGGAGCCCTCGGGCAGGCCACCCGGCGCCGTCCAGACGACCTCGCTCGAGGTGGCGGTGCTCACCGGCGCGCTCACCTCCCCGGCGCTGGCCGTCCACGCGAACGTCAGGGCGCTGCCCTGCGAATCCGCCGCGGACACGCGAAGGACGACGTTGCCATCGTCGGGCAGCGAGTCCGCGGACTGGTAGGTGCCAACGACATCCGGTGCGAAACGCGCGGCGACGCGGGGTCCCACACAGACATGGAGGGTGCCCGTCGACCGGCCACCGCGCCCGTCCGAGACGCTGACGGTGAGGGGGCAGCTCCCGCAGCCCGAGCCGGCCGGGCGGGTGGTGGGCGTGAAGCGCGCGCTGCGGCTGGTGGCCTCCGTCCAGGTTCCGGCGCAGCCCGCGGTCCACGCGTAGGTGGGCGTGTCGCCGTTCGCATCCGTCACGGCCGCCTCCGCCGTCAGCGTCTCGCCCACGTCCACGCGGTAGGGCGAGGCATTCATGCTCGAGACGCGGGGCCAGGCATTGAGCGTGAGGGAGACATCGGCGAGGCCCGTCCCCGAGGTGACGGTCACGTTGAAATCGAGGGTGGCGGTGGCCCCGCGCGAGTCCGTCACCTTCAACCGCAGGGTGACGGTCGCCGGGAACGTGGGCGCCGTCCACGTGGTGGTGAGGCTGGCCGGCGAGCCAAAGCTGCCCGCCCAGGTCTCCCAGGAGACGGTGAGGGTGTCGCCCGGATCGGGATCATGCGCGGTGGCCTGCAGCGTGAGCATGCCTCCAGGCTCGACTCGGCTCGCCGAGGCGGTGAGCGAGTCGATGGAGGGAATCGAGTTCTCGAAGGGAGGCGGCGGCTCGAGCTCCTGCAGCGTGATGGCCACCAGCGCCGTCCCGCCCGCGGTGATGGTGACGCCCGGGGCCATCCCCGCGAAGAGCTTCGTCCCGGCGGCATCGAAGGCCTCGGCGGTGAAGACACGCTCCGCTCCCGCGGGGATGCCGCTGAGCGTGCCGCCCCAGAGGTCATCCGTCTTCTCCAGGGGCAGGCCGAGCGGCTCCATGTCCGGCCCGGTGACGGTCAACGTCACGCGCGTGACGCCGCTGGCGGAGGCGGCCTGCTGGAAGGAGGCCAGCACACGCGCCGAGCCCGTGGTGGGCTCGGGGGTGCAGCCCGTGGTGGCCAACCACAGCCCCGCGGCCAGGAAGAGAAGCGTCTTCGACATCCACTGTGGCAAGAGAACCCCCTCGGAAAAAAGAGGGCGCAGCCTGCACGACGCGTCTGACGGAGAACAGCGGCTCCCCGTGAAGCGTGAGCGCTACGGCTCCTTCATGGGCCCTGCCTCGACGCCCGGCCAGGAGCGGATGAGATCCCGGTCCACGAAGACCTCGGCGTGCTCGATGAGCGGATCCAGCCCCCGGGCCGCGGACTCCTCGGGCATGTCGACGGAGGCCATCACCTCGAAGTTGATGCGGGAGGCTCCGAGCCAGACATCCTGGAACAGCCGCGCGGGGTTGGCCTTGGGCACGTAGCGGCGGACGACACGGTCCGGCAGGTGCTGGAACGCCTCGGGCACGTCCACGAACTCCAGCTTGTCCCGGAACGCGGCCGACTGCCGCTCGAGGTCCAGGTCCTCCGCGAAGGTGTCGCGCCACTGCTGGGGGGTGGCCGGGGACTCGCGCCAGGCGACGTTGATGGTGAGCACCACCGCGCTGCGCTGGACCTGGGCCTCGCAGAACAAGGCCTCGCCCACGCTGGTGTCGGGCTTGCGCTCGCGCAGCAGGGTCACTCCCGGCAACAGCAGGACGACATACTCGGAGACGCTCAGCGCCGCGGCCACCCCGATGAAGCCGTCCCCCTGCATCGAGACGACGCGGTGGCCCTGCACGCTTCCCGGCGTGTAGCGCAGGCTCTCGCTGACCAGCAGAGCCCTGCTCCGCATGATGTTTCCGGCGGTTGTCATGGCTCATCTCTCCTACGTCCCATCCGCATGTTTCTCCAAGCCCCGTCCCGGGAGCGGCCGGGTAGACGCTCCCACACCGCGGAAGCGCCTCAAAGTGCCCTGCCCGGGCCCCTCCGCCCCGGGTGTAGGGGGGGTGCACAGACCCTACACGCGGAGTAACCCTTACTGGACACAGCGGTGGGCAACCCCCCGTGTTTCTGACTATTTCCAGGGAGGCGAAACGGGAAGAAACGGGGTACACTGAACTCCCCTCTCCCCTGCCCGCCCATCCAAGGACGTCATGGCCCCCCAGGCACAGCCCGCCAGCAGCACCGCCCAGGATCCCACGACGGACCCGGCCGTCCAGGAGAAGCTGGAGGCCGCGCGCAACTTCACCTTCCATCTGCTCAAGGGCATCAAGCAGATCGGCATGTACCGGCACAACGAGGCGCGCTTCCCGGACTTCCTCACCCGGGCCCAGGAGGCGCTGGCCGCGTACACGGACAAGCACGGCCCGCTGTCCCTCAAGGTCGAGCAGCAGAACTTCATGCTCAACGGCGAGCCGACCTTCTCCGAGGACACGCCGCTGCCCTACAAGTTCTTCCGGGACGGCATCCGCCAGCTCATCTTCCGGCCGGGCCTCACGGTGTCGGAGCTGGTGACGTTCACGCTCATCGCCCTGTCCGAGCCCGAGCGTGGTGCGGAGGACGTGCTGGCCCAGCTGTGGCGCTCGGGCCTGGAGCACGTCGAGTACGTGGTCGTCGAAGGCTTCAAGATGGACGAGGTCTCCGAGCAGGAGGTCGAGGTCGAGGTCGACAAGGTGGTCGGCTACCTCTACTCGCGCCTCAAGACGAACTCGGACGACTACCTGCGCTTCGCCCGCGTGAACGCGGAGGACCTGGACTCCAAGCTGGAGGGCGTGGAGCAGATGCGCGGCCTGGTGGTGGCCGGCAACTACGCCTCGGACGAGCTCAAGGCCCGGCTCCAGCGGGAGATCTCCGAGGAGGAGAACGCCCGGCTCTTCCCCAAGCTGATGAGCGCCATCTTCCAGGTGATCGAAGGAGGCGTGGACGACACGGCGCTGCTCGAGGAGGTCTTCGTTCAGCTCTTGGACGCCATGCTCATCCAGGATGACTACGGCACCATCAACCAGATCGTCCTGAAGATGCGCTCCATGGCGCAGCGCGCGCCCGAGAGCAGCATCGGCTCGCTGCTGTCGCACTTCGTCCTGAAGATGGGCGAGGAGCAGCGGGTGATGCGGCTGGCGGAGATGCTCAAGTCGACGCGCCCGAGGCAGCCGGTGGACATCACCCGCTACCTGCAGGCGCTGGATGCCTCCACCGTGTTCACGCTGCTCAACGCGCTGGAGACGATTGAAATCCCGGAGAACCGCCTGCTGGTGTGCGACGCACTGGCGCGCTTCGCGCAGGAGAATCCGCAGCCCTTCGTGCAGCGGTTGGAGTCCGATCGGCCGCAGACCGTGCGCGACATGGTCTACATCCTGGAGAAGAGCAACCATCCGGACCGGGTGAAGATGTTCGGCCTGGTGCTGCTCAACAAGAACCTCGCGGTGAAGCTGGAGGTGATGAACATCATCGCCCGGGGCCGCACCGCCGAGGCGCGCAAGCTCATCCTCGAGGCGCTCAACGATCCCGCCACCCAGGTGCGCATGCTGGCGGCCCGGCTGCTGCCGGAGTTCGACCGGGACAAGGCCTACGTGGACCTGGTGCGGCTGATGAAGGACGCGAACTTCGAGAAGAAGAGCATCGAGGAGCGCACGGCCATCTACACGGCGCTGGGGGCCACGGGGCTGCCCGGGGCCATCTCGATGCTGCTGCAGATCATCGCGGTGAAGCCCACGATGCTCCACAAGAAGAAGGTGCTGGAGGACAAGCTGCTGGCCATCGCCGGGCTGGCGGGCGCGTGCTCCATCCCCTCGTACAAGGCCTTGCAGGGCGTGGTGGAGGACAAGAGCCAGCCCATCGAGGTGCTCAACGCCGCGCGCAAGGCCATGTACCAGACGAAGAAGACGCTGTTCGGCGAGACGTCCACTACCGAGGAGGCCTGAACCCCATGATGGACAATGCCGTGAAGGTCACCCAGGGCCAGGAAGAGAACGTCGGCGAGTTCGGCCGCGGCTACTCGGAGAAGCTGCAGACGCTGGCGCGCGGGCTGGTGTCGGGCCTGTACATGCTGATCCGCTCGGTGAAGATGTACGACCCGGAGAACGCCGTCTTCGAGAAGCCGCTGCTGCAGCTGCAGGGCATCGTCAACCAGATCATCTCCAAGGAAGGCCGGCTGGAGCTGGTGGGCGTCAAGGACTCCTTCTACCTCAACAACATGCTGGTGAAGGTGGACCTGAACTCCATCGACAACCAGCGCTACCTGCTGGGGGAGATGCGGTCCAAGGACGTGGGCGGCATCTCGCTGAACAAGCCCGTCACGGTGCCGGACCTGAAGAACTTCATCTGGATCTTCAGCAAGGACCAGGCGGCGTCGGCGGAAGAGGAGGGGCTGGCGGGCCGCAAGCTGCTCAACATGAAGGTCACTCGCTTCTCCAAGCTGCGCGAGAAGCTCAACCGGGACGAGCTGGCCAACCCGGATGATCAGAAGGTGGACCGCAAGAAGTACGCGATGACGGTGTACTCGCGCGCGGTGTTCTTCCTGTCGAAGTACCTGGAGTCGGTGCAGGCCGGCAAGCCGCTGAACACGGCGAAGGCGCTGCGGATCGTCCAGGACTTCGTGGACATCTCCTTCGATCAGAAGACGCACTTCCTGGGGATGACCACGATGAAGAAGAGCGAGGTGGACTACCTCGTCTACCATCAGGTGAACGTGTGCCTGATGAGCATCGTGTTCGGCATGGAGCTGGGGCTCACCAAGGCGCAGCTGAGAGACCTGGGCTACACCGCGCTCTTCCACGATGCGGGCATGGTGACGCTGCCGGAGGAGCTGTCCACCAAGAAGGGCGCGCTGAGTGCCGAGGAGAAGGCGCTCATCCAGAAGGCGCCGCTCGTCTCCATCCGCAACATCCTGATGGAGAAGGGCTTCACGCGCTCGACGCTGCTGCGCGTGGTGACGACGTTCGAGCACAAGGCGGACTTCGGCACGGCGGTGCGGGACGGCCGGGGCAACATCGAGATGATCATCCCGAAGACGAGCCTCGGGGTGTACGCGAAGATCCTCGCCATCTGCGACGCCTACGACGCGCTGACGTCGAGGCGGCCCTACCGCGATGCCTACGGCCCCGAGGTGGCGCTGATGCTGATGTGGACGGAGATGCGCCACAAGTTCGACCCGGAGCTGCTCCAGGTCTTCATGCGCGTCATGGCCATCCAGCCGGTGAAGGTGCTCAGCCGCCGCCAGCAGACGATGACGCTCGGAGGCGTGTAAAAAAGCCCCCTCGCAGTCCCCTGCCCCCAATGCCCCAAGCACCCCTCTCCCTCCGGGAGAGGGACGGGGTGAGGGTGCCCGTCACCGTGTGAGGACCGCGATCCTCCGTGACAGGGCCACGGCGCTCACGAAAGCGCCCTCGATGCGGGAGCCCGCGCACCAGTCGCCGCAGGCCCCGAGCCCCGTGCTTTCATCGAAGAGAGCCCCCTCGGTGAGCGCGGGCTCGGCGCGGGCATAACGCCAGCGGTGAGCCACGGCCTCTCGCGGACGAAGCTCCACACCGGCCGCACGTGCGAACGCCTCGACGAGCCGCGGCGCCACGACTTCGGGCGCTTCCTCCAGGTGCTCGCGGGTGAACTCGGGAGAGGCGTGGAGCACCCACCGCTCACCCGGAGGCCGGCCGGGCTTGTTGCTGTCGCGCGCGGCCCAGCTCAAGGGCGATCCATGGATGAACACCCCATCGAGCGGCAGGGGCACGAGGGCGTCGAAGCTCGCCATCACCGCCCAGCAGGGCTCCATGCGGACCCCGGCCGCGCGAGCCGCCAGCTCGGGAGCCCCGGAGAGCAACGGGACGGCCTGCGGCGCGGGAACGGCGGCCACCACGGCATCGAAAACCCCCAGCGCCTCGCCCGACTCGGAAGTGAGCGCCCAGGCGCCCTGCTCCCGCCGGACATGCTCCACCCGCACGCCACAGCGCAGGTCCACGCCCGAGGCGAACTGCTGCGCCACGGCGTTCATCCCGGGCACGCCCACGTAGCGCACGGGGCCGTCCGTCTCGGGAGTCACCGTGCCGTGCTCCAGCGAGCCGAAGCGCCCGCGCCACTCGGCGACGAGGCCCTGCTCCACCCACGTGCCCACCATGCGCTGGAAGCCCGGGTCCCTCGCGGTGAAGTACTGGGCCCCATGGTCGAAGGTGCCGCCGTCCTGGCGGCGGGTGGACATGCGGCCCGCGGGGCCCCGGCCCTTGTCGAACACCTTCACCGGGAAGCCCGTATCGGTGAGGAATCGGGCCAGCGTGAGCCCCGCGAGGCCCGCGCCGATGATGGCCACCCGAGGGGGCGTCACGGTGCGCGAAGGGCGGAAGGAGTCCGGAGGGAGCGAAGAGGCCATGGCGGCCCCACCACTAACGGCAGCCTCCGCCGGGCGCACGCCTCCTGCTCGTCCCCAGGAGGTCCTGGCCGCGCTCGGGAGCAACTGGTCCTACTGTCGGACCAGTCGGCACGCCGCGCGGCCGGAAGGTGCCCCACCCATTCCTGTGAGCGCCCCCCTGAAGGGACTTGCCCCCGAGGCGTCAGTGCTCCCCGCCGCTCGTGAACTTCAGGCCGATGATGGACGTCAGCAGCAGCGCGAGGAAGAAGACGCGCCCGGGGGTGACAGGCTCGTGGAACAGGACGATGCCCAGCACGGCCGCGCCCAGGGCTCCGATGCCCACCCAGACGGCGTAGGCAGTGCCAATGGGCAGAGTCTTGGCCGCCACCCCCAGCAGCACCATGCTGGCGACGATGGCTCCCCCCGTCAGCACGGAAGGCACGAGCCGGGTGAAGCCCTCGGTGTACTTGAGCCCGATGGCCCAGCACATCTCGAGCAGCCCAGCGATGACGAGCAGCACCCACGCCATGACGCACACTCCTTCTCAGGCGTCGTCTTGTCGTGACCGGGTACGGCGCACCTCGTCCGGGCCCGGCGCGCTCCCCAATGAGCCCGCCGGACGGAGCGGGGCATAACCTCGCCTCACCGCTCGCGTCCAGGACAACCCTCTGCCCGGCTCACTTCTTCCGGGACCGGGCCTTGGGCTGGGCCGCGGGGCTCTCGCGCAGCACCTTCAGCGCGGCGGTGAAATCCGCGGGCAGCGGCGCCTCCACGTGCAGCACCTTGCCCGTGCGCGGGTGCGGGAAGGCCAGCTTCCACGCGTGCAGCGCCTGGCGGCCCAGCACCTCCTGCGCCTCCGCCGCCCTCCCCTTCGCCTTGCGGCCCGCGCCATACAGGCTGTCGCACAGCAGCGGGTGGCCCGCCTCCGACAGGTGCGCGCGAATCTGATGCGTGCGGCCGGTGAGCAGATCCACCTCCACCAGCGCGGCGTCCTCGAACGCCTCGAGCACGCGGTACACGGTGATGGCGGGCTTCCCCTCCTTCACCTTGCCGGTGAAGCGCTGGCGGTTCACCGGGTGGCGGCCGTAGAGCGTCTCGATGCGCGCCTCGGCGGCCTTGGGCGTCCCGTGCACGAGCGCCAAGTACGTCTTCTCCACCACCCGCGTCTTGAAGGCCTTCTGCAGCGCCACCAGCGCCGACTCGTGCTTGGCCACCACCAGGCAGCCCGTGGTGTCCTTGTCCAACCGGTGCACGATGCCCGGGCGCAGCTCGCCGCCCACTCCGGCCAGATCCTTCACCCGGTGCAGCAGCGCGTTGACCAGCGTCCCCGAGGCGTGGCCCGCTCCCGGGTGCACCACCATCCCCGCCGCCTTGTCCACCACGACGAGCTCCCGGTCCTCGTGCAGCACCGAGATCGGCAGCTCCTCGGCCACCGGCACCGCCGGCACGGGAGCGGGAATGTGAAGGGAGAGCAGCTCGCCGCCGCGCAGCCGCTGGGCCACCTTGGCGGGCTTGCCGTCGATCCGCGCGTGCCCGGCCTCGATGAGGCCCTGGATGCGCGAGCGCGTCAGATCGGGAAAAGCGCGCGCGAGAACCTGATCCAGCCGATCGCCACGGGCCTCGGGCGGGGCACGGTGCTCTCGCGCCTCGGGGGTCACCAGATCTTCGACTTCACGTGCGCCTTGGAGCGCAGGACGATGTCGTTGATGGCCCGCTCGAAGAAATTCATCTTCTGGAAGATCTCCGGGCTGACGCGGCTCTTGTAGAGCTCCCGGCCCTCCTCGAGCTCCTCCTTGAGGACCTCGAAGAGGTTGTCCTGCTCGATGCCCTTGATGATCTTCTGCTCGTTGTAGAGCGAGATATCCGAGGCAATCGCGCGGGCCAGCCGCATGGCCTTGATCTTTTCTTCTTCAGTCATCCTGGACCTTTCTAAGCAGCCCCCCCCAGGGTGTCAACTTCGCTGACAGGGCAGCGGACACCTGGGGGACGCTCGAGCGGCCCGGGAAGGTTCAGCGGTTCTTTTTCTCACCGCCTGCGAGACCCATGTAGCTCCGCGACACCCGGAGCGGATCCAGGCCCAGCTCGCGAGCGATGCTCATCAACATGCCGCGCAGATAGACGGACGTGGGCAGGCTGTCGTAGCGGTCCGCCTCGATGTTCTCCACGTGCCGGGAGGAGATGCGCGTGCGGTCCGCGAGCATCTGCAGCGACAGGTTGCGGCTCTCGCGGACCTGGCGCAGCAGCTCCCCGTTGAACTCCGCATCCGGGGGGATGTCGGGCACCGACTTGAGCCGGGTGCGCGAGTCGCCGGGGCGAGGGGCCGGAGCCGGAGGCGTGGGCTCGGCCTCCGCACGCACGATGGCACGGGCCCCATTGCGCGGCGGCAACGGGGGCGGCACGGCCGCTCCGGCCGCTCCGTGACGAGCCACGGGAGCCATGGGCCGGGCATGAATGGCCGGCTTGAACCCCGAGACGGGCGCGGGAGTGAGGGACCGGGACAGGCCCGGCTTCGCGGCCCTGGGCACCACCGGGACGGCACCGGGGGTGGGCGCGGCGGGGACCGGGGGGTTCTCGGCTGGGGCGGCGCCAGGCGCGGAGGGAGCGGCCTCGTCCGAGGGAGCCTCGACGGCAGCGGCAGCGGCCGGCGGCTCGGACACGGGCTCGCTCGCGGTGGGCTTGTCCTCGGCCACCGGCGCTGGCTCGGCCACCAGCTCCACCTCGCCCGTTACCACCTCCGCCTCCGGCAGCTCCTCCTCGGCGGCGAGCGGGGCCTGGACTTCCTGCGTCACCTCGGCGGCGGCCTGAGGGACTTGCGGCGCCCCTGCCCCGTTGGCGGACTCGTTCCCGGCGGCGCGCTTGAGCGACTCGGCGCGCAGACGGGCCAGCTCCTCGGGCGAGCGCGTCACGCCAATCTTCCGGTCGTACTCGAGGCGCTGATCCAGCGCGCAGAGCACCTCCATGGCCTGGGTGAGCTGCTCGCGCAGGGACTCGAGCTGCTCCGGCTCCGCCAGCGTGTACACGGCGATGGAGTCGGGCGAGTACGTCTCCATCGCGCGCGCGTAGGCGTCGAGGATCTGATCTTCCGAGGCGGTGACTGGCACCTCCAGGAGCTCGTAATAGGACTGTTGCTCGAAGTGCTTCATGGCGGACATCACCCCGTCACCCCGTCGAGCGCCAGCAGGCGGTCGGCGATGCGCTGGATACCAATGGCGGCAGGAGACTCGGGTTTCTCCAGGACGATGGGCCTGCGCTTGCGCACCGCCCGCCAAGCCTCGTCGTCGTAGCGGATGGCGCCCAGGTCATCCATCTCCAGGCCGAAGAACTTCTTCCACGCGGAGACCACCGCGGCGCCCACGTTCAGGTCGCCATCGGAGCGCGCCTGGTTGAGCACCAGCTTCACGCGGAAGGCGGCCAGCTCCTTCTCGAGCCGCTCGGCGAGCGCGGCGTTCTGCTGCCGCACGTGCTGGATGATCTGATGGGGCGTGCGCGCGGCCCCCTCGCGGGTGGACAGGGCCCGCTCCACCAGCCGTTCGATGCCGTACTGCGACTCCACCTGCTGGAGCCGGCGGTAGAAGGCGGCCTTGATGAAGCGGTAGGCGTTCTCCACCGAGGTGGGCTCGGGCAGCAGCACCAGCACGCCGTGGTCGGCGATGATGAAGAAGTCGAGCGTGTTGAAGCTGGAGCCCGCGCCCAGGTCGATGATGAGGTAGTCCACCGACTGGGTCTGCAGGCTGCGCAACAGCCGCTGCTTCTGGGCGTACTTGATGTTGGCGGCGTCCAGCACGTCCAACGCGCCGGCGATCAGTGACAGGTTCGTCACGCCGGTGGGCACGATGACGTCCTCCAGCCGCGCCTTGGGGCGCAACATGAAGTCCGACAGGGTGGCCGTGGGTTGGGCAACGCCCAGACAGGTGTGGAGGTTGGCGCCGCCCAGGTCCGCGTCCACCAGCAGAACGCGTTGGCCTCGAAGGGCCAGCGCGACGCCGAGGTTGGCGGAGACGAGCGACTTGCCGATACCGCCCTTGCCGCCTCCCACCGCGATGATGCGGTGGGGGCGGTTGCGCGCGAGGATCCCCGGAGACTCGGGGTCCGTGCGCACGGCCGCGCCCGCGGACGGCTGGGCGGGCGGGGACGAACGAGCGGGCTGCGACGCGGAGGAGGGACTGGGTGGACTCAAAGCATCCGTATCAAAACCTGTCCCGCGCTCCGCGTCGACTCCCTGGCCAATTAGTTGATGGGGATCCGGCAGACGCAGGCCGAAGTTCCATCGCACGCCAGCCCGGTCGACGTGCGGCAGGACAAGCCCGTGCAGCACGGGCTGGTCGGCGAGCAGGCTTGGCCGCTGGACGAGCAGGTAGCCCCGTCCTGGCATCTGCCGGTGGTGTCCCCCGCGGGGACGTCGCAGCGCAGGCCGCTGCAGCAGTCCGAGCCGGAGGTGCACGTCCCATTCATGGGCTGGCAGGCCGCGGGCGCCTCGCACTTACCCGCCGAGCAGATGCTCGAGCAGCACTGGCTGGCGGAGGAGCACGTGGTGCCGTTGGCCTGGCAGGCGCCGCCCGTGCCCGCGTCCGCAGGGGTGCCACCGTCCGAGGGAGGCGGCGGGGTGTAGGGCACCTGGCAGGCCTTGGTCAGCTCGGAGGTGGGCAGGCACTGGGTGCCCGCGCAGCACGAGTCGCCGCCATCCGTCCCGCAGGGCGTCCCCACCGGGGCGCACGTCGGCTTCTGGCAGGACAGCCGGCCCGTCCCATCACCCGCCGGGAGGCACAGGGCACCATCGCAGCACTGCTCGGAGAACTGGCAGGTGTTGGTCTGCGCGATGCAGCAGGGCGCCTCGCCGGTGTAGCCGCTGGGACATGCGCCACTCGGGCCGGTACCGCCGCCGAAGCAGCGCGGCACGCCGGAGGAGTCCACCTGGCACACTTCCTTCTTGCCGTCGCAGCAGTTCTGGGAGGCGTTGATGTCGACGGAGCCACCGTCCGGCAGCGTCCCGGCGCCGCAGATGTTGCCCACGCCGTTGCAGGCCTGCCCGTTGTCGCAGCGGCCGCCCACGCACTTCACGGTGCCGTTGGGGTTGATGGGCCCGCCGTCGGGGAACTTGCCACCGCCGCAGCAGTCGCTGTCCTGGTTGCAGAAGTTTCCGGTGAGCTTGCAACCACCCACAGGCTGGCAGACCGTGGCGCCGTAGCCGAGGTCCACGCAGGTCCGCGAGCAGCAGCCGGAGCCGCTGCTGCACGGGTTGCCGTCCTGAACGCAGGCGCCACCACCACCACCGGTGATCAACTGGCAACGGCCCACGCCGCCGTCCGGGGCCGAGCACGCGTTGCCGCAGCACTCCGAGTTCTTGGTGCAGATGTCGCCGTAGCCCTGGCAGGAGTAGGCACGGGCGCAGATGCCGGCCTGGCAGTTGGTGGAGCAGCAGTCGCCGTCGCCCGCACACGCCTGGCCAATCACCTTGCACATCGAGCTGGTGTCGCTCGGAATCTGGGCGCACTTGCCGCCGGTGCACGTCTTGGTGCAGCACTGCTCGCTGGTGGAGCACGAGCCGCCGATGTCGAGGCACTGGGTGGCGCCGCACGTGCCGTTGCTCAGGCACACGTTGGTGCAGCAATTGATGCCGGAGGTGCAGGCCTCGCCGGGGGTCCGGCAGAGCGTGTCGGGCTCCGCACAACGGCTGTCCGCACCACACACACCGCTACAGCACAAGGTCCCCGTCCCCGCATCATCGGCACGGCTGCAGGCAGCGCCCACGTTCAAGCACGCCGGGGGCACACCGCCATCCGGGAGGGTCCCGGGACCGCCGTCATCCGGGGTGACGTCCCCACCATCATCACCATTGTTGGTTCCGCCGTCGTCGATGACCCCTGCGTCATCGTTGGTACCCGGCGGCCCACCGCCACAGTCACAGCCCGCGATGCTCATGACCAGTGCGAGCGCGCTCAGCACCAGCCAGCGATTCTTCTGCATGGATGTCTCCCTGAAAGTCGAAGCGAGGACAGAATCCGCGCTTCGCGGGAGACCCCACAAGCCCTACATCGGCCACGGCCAAAGGCCCGCTACAAGCCGCCTGGAAAACTCCAGTGGCGTGCAGGCCCCGCTAGTCGTCGAGCAGCTCGACGTTCCAGTACGAGGCGTCGGCGAGGTTCAGGAACGGCAGCCACTCGCGGTAGGTGATGCGGCGGGAGGCGCCGCGGAAGAAGGGCGTCCAGCGGGGCCGCATGGGCACCTTGAGGAGCTTCATGCCCGCCTGCGCCGGCGTGCGCCCGCCCTTGCGGAGGTTGCAGGGCACGCACGAGCACACCACGTTCTCCCAGCTCGTCTTGCCCCCCTGGGAGCGCGGCACGACATGGTCCAGGTTCAGCTCCGAGCGCGGCAACTGCCGGGCGCAGTACTGGCAGGTGTCATGGTCGCGCGCGTAGATGTTGAGGCGGGAGAAGCGCACCCGGCCCTTGGGCAGGTACTCGTAGGCGGAGAGCACCACCACCCGGGGCACGCGGATGCGCCGGTCGATGGTGTTGACGCTGTCGTGCGGGGCACTGGCGCTCAGGGCCGCCCAGTCCGCGAACTCATAGAGGCGGTACTGGGTGTCGATGGCCTTGGCCACGCCCAGGTAGAGCAGCGAGAGGGCGCGCTTCACCGAGGTGACGTGCACCGGTTGATAGTTACGGTTCAGGACGAGAACGGCGCTGTTCAACATGCATGCCTTCCCTGTGAGGCCGTACCGACGGCGTCAGCGACCGGCCCGAGGTCCTCCTCCGCCAGACACCGGACGTCCATAACCACCTCGCCGTCCGAGATCCGCCCAATCACCGGAACTCGCGCTCCGCGAAGACATTCCAGGAACGCTGCTGGCTCCCCAACGGTGAGGATGCACGCATAGGACGGCAACCTGGCCAGGGGCATCGCTCCTCCGCCTACCTGTCCCGAGATGGGCGCCACCCGGGCCTTGAGTCCCTTCAACACCAGGAGGCCGTGCAAGCGCTCGGCGCGAGCCTTGAGCTCCTCGACGGGCCAGGTGAGCATCCGGTAGGTGGGGACGGCCTCCGGCCGGCCATCCCGGTACAGCTCCAGCGTGGCCTCCAGGGCCGCCACCGTCATCTTGTCGATGCGCAGCGCCCGGGTGAGCGGGTGCTTCTTGATGCGGGCGATCAACTCGGTGCGGCCCACGATGATGCCGGCCTGCGGCCCTCCCAGCAGCTTGTCCCCGGAGAAGGCCACCACGTCGGCGCCCGCGGCCACGGTGGCGGGCACGGTGGGCTCCTCCGTGAGGCCCTCGCCCGTGAGCGGCACCAGCGCCCCGGAGCCCAGGTCCACGAACACGGGCACCCCGCGCGCGCGGCCGAGCGCGGACAGCTCCTTCACCTCCACCTCCTCGGTGAAGCCCACCACCGCGAAGTTGGAGCGGTGCACCTTCATCAGCACGCCGGTGTCCGGCGTGAGGGCCGACTCGTAGTCCGAGCGGCGGGTGCGGTTGGTGGTGCCCACCTCCACCAGGCGCGCCCCGGACTGCTTCATCACGTCCGGCACCCGGAAGCCGCCGCCGATCTCCACCAGCTCCCCGCGCGAGACGATGGCCTCGTGGCCCGCCGCCAGCGTGGCGAGCACCAGCAGCGCCGCGCCCGCGCAGTTGTTCACCACCAGGGCGTCCTCGGCACCGGTGAGCTGGGTGAGCAGCTCCACCACGGGGGCATAGCGGCTGCCGCGCTCGCCCTCGTCCAGGTCGTACTCGAGGTTGGAGTAGCCGCGCGCCACCTCGGCCACGCGGGCCACGGCCTCGGGGGCCAGCGGGGCGCGGCCCAGGTTGGTGTGCAGCACCACCCCGGTGGCGTTGAGCACGGGCCGCAGGTTGGGCGTGGCCAGCACGCGCAGCGCCTCGTCCACGTCCTCGTCCTCGAAGGGACGGGCCTCGCCGCGCAACAGCCGCTCGCGCACGCGCGCCACCGCCAGCCGCAGCGCCGCCACGGCTCGGGGACGCGGAATCGCCGCCAGCCTCTCCTCCAGGGAGGGCCGGCGCAGGAGCTGCTCAATGGAGGGGAGCGCTCGCAGCAGAGCGTTCTTCCCCCCGTTCTCGGTCGAGGGTGCACCCACGAGCCGGATTGTAAGGGGCCGGGGGCTCGCGCGCCACCCAACTCCCCTGCCCTTCACGTCCGGGAGTGGACGCTACCGGCTGGCGGCCTGCACACCCGACACCTTGGCCGGCCGCCCGTAGAGCAGCTGGTAGGTGTTGTAGGAGCGCAGCACCCGCTTGATGTAGCCGCGCGTCTCCGCGATGGGCACTTCCTCCACCCACGCGTCCAGCGGCACCCCCGGACGGTCCGCGCGCCACCGGTCGATGGCGTTGGGGCCGGCGTTGTAGCTGCCCACCGCATACGGGGTGTGCCCGGAGAAGCGCTTGATGAGCGAGCCCAGGTACTGCGCGCCCAGCCGGATGTTGAGGTCCGGCTCCAGGAGCGCCTGGGTCGTCACCTTCTTGAGCTTGAGCTGGCGCGCCACCGCCTGCGCCGTGGAGGGCATGAGCTGGGTGAGGCCCAGCGCGCCCGCCCAGGAGAGCGCCTTGGGGTCCAACGCGCTCTCCTCGCGCATCAACGCCTGGAGCAGATCCGGCTCCACGCCAGCCGCGGCGGTGTGCTTCTCGATGAGCGCGCGGAAGGCGTTGGGGTAGGCCACCTCCCACACCGGCCGCGTCTCCGGGGTGATGCGGCCGCTCAGGTCGCGGCGCAGCGCCACGCGGGCCACCGCATGGGCACCCCGCTCGTCACCCGAGAGCGACAGCAGCTGGACGAGCAGCCGGACATTCTCCGACGGCAGGTTGGTGCGGTTGACGGCGAGCAGCTCCGAGGAGACGGCCTCGGGGAAGCCCAGGCGCATCAGCTCCACGGCGGCGGTGAAGTGCGGATCCTTCTCCATCGCCCCCGCGTGCAGCGGCCAGGGACCGCGGCGCTCCTGCTGGGTGAAGTCGATCTGCGGCGCCACGCGCTCCATGCGCGCGGGCTCCAGCTCGGCGAGCATCGTGCGAGCCATCAGCCCGTAGTAGGTGGCCGGGTGCTCCACCGCGATCGTCTCGAAGAGCTCCGCCGCGGTCTTCTTGTCACCCTTGTCCTGCAGGGTGCGCGCCCGCCAGTACTGCGCGCGCTCCAGGTCGTACGTCTCGTCCGCGTCGGCGAAGCGCTTCTCGATCTCCAGGAGCATGGGCACCCCGCCGTCCGCGGCCTTCAGCGTGCGGGAGATCCAGAAGTCCTTGAAGAGCGCCTCGCCGAGAAAGTCCCCCTGGGGGTAGAGCTTCACCACGTCCTTGAGCCGCTGCGAGGCCAGCTCCAGACGGCCCGTCTTCGTATAGAGGTCCGCGGCGTAGAAGAGGGCGTCGTCGGCGAAGGAGTGATCCGGGTACTCGCGGGCGAGCCGCTCGTACGTCTGCGGGCCCTGCACCTGGTCCACGATGGAGCGCGACGAGCCGAGCACGTACATGGCACGCGGCAGCAGATCGCGGTCCTGGCACTTCTCCACCACGGGGGTGAGCGTGGAGATGGCGCGGGTGTGCTGGCGCTCCTTGCGCAGGCCCTTGCCGAAGGCGAAGTGCGCGCGGCAGGCGAGCGCGTCCGGCAGCTTGAGCTTGGGCAGCAGCGGCTCGAGCACGTCGAGGCCCTGCTTGTTGCGGTGCAGCTCGATGAGCTGCTCGGCGCGCGCCACCTTGATGTCCACGGGCGCCTGCTGGCCCTTGAGCCGCTTCTCGGCCTGCTGGGCCAGGGGCGTGAGGGGGTGGTTGGCCCACAGGCGCCAGAGGAACTCACGCTCGCGCGTCTTGTCCTTCTTCTCGGCGGCGATGTCGGCGCTGGCCATGAGGGCCTCGGCGGCGACGTTGCGGCCCCAGGAGGGCGAGGTGCGGCTGGACAGGGGAGCGAGCGCGGCGAGCGCGGCCTCGGTGTCCTTGGCCTTGCGCAGCACCCGGCCGAGCGCCAGGCGGGCATCGGCGTACAGCCGGGAGCTGTCGGGCACCTGGGCGAGCAGCACGGCGGCGTCGGCGAAGCGGCCGAGCGACTCGAGCGCCACGCCGGCATGGGTGAGGCAGCGATCGCGCAGCGCGGGGTAGTCCCCGGCCAGGGCGGTCATCTCCTCGGCGGCGCGCTTGTCATCCCCGGCGCGCACCGCGCTCAGGGCACGCAGGTAGCGCACCGGCAGGGAGTGGCCCTCCTTCTCCAGCAGCTCGCGGGCGCGGACGTAGAAGCCCTTGTCGAAGGCCTGCTTGGCCTCCAGGAGCTTGCCCTGGGCGAAGTACGGCGCCAGGTCGTCCAGGCCGTAGGCGCGGCCCTTGAAGATGCGGGGCTGCGCGGGCGCGGGCGGAGGTGGATCCGGGAAGGCGGGGTTGAGCACCTCCACATACCCGGGAGACACGAGCACCTTGTCGGCGTCGGGAGGTGG
The DNA here is from genome assembly GCF_042230915.1 of Archangium gephyra. GTDB lineage: Bacteria > Myxococcota > Myxococcia > Myxococcales > Myxococcaceae > Archangium > Archangium gephyra_B. The sequence goes on from NZ_CP102578.1 coordinate 6,838,547, forward strand.
GGAGAGCTGGGCCTCGGACGGGGCATTGCCCGTGAGAGCCTGGGGAGCCGCGGAGGGCTCCTCGGTGAGCGGCGCCTGGGCAAAGGCCAACGAGGTGGCGGCGGCGGCGGCGGCGAGCAGGGGGACGAAGGCTTTCATACGGGATGGGCCCTCAGGTGATGGGCCTGGGCAGCCACGGAGACAACTGGAAGCAGGGAAAAAATTTCCGCGAACGAACGGAGGTTAGACTGGCCACCACGCATGGACATCCGGACACAGAGCGCACTCCTCGCATCCATCATCGGGCTGGCGCTGGGCGTTTCCATGTTGTTGCGGGCGGGACGTCCACGGGTGCTCACGCTCTACTCCGTCTTCGCGTTGACAGTGGGCGGGTACTACCTCTCCAGCTTCTTCCACAGCCTCTTCGCGGGCGCGGAGTACCCGTGGGTGTCGCGGGTGGCGGTGGGTGCCACCATTCTACTGGCTTCGCTCGTTCCTGGCGCGGCAGTCGCCTTCTTCCTCGAATTCCTGGGGGTCAGCAAGGGAACACATCTGCTCGGCAGGCGGCTCGCTGTGCTCTCCGCCGTGTTCGGCCTGGCCGTCGCGGTGTCCCCGCTGGCCCTCAATGGCTGGGCGAAGCTGGCCATGGGCGCCTGGGTGCTCGGTGCGCTGCTGGGCTCGGTTTCGTTGCTGCTCCGACGAGTCAGCACCACCGAGTCGCGCATCGAACGGTTGCGCCTGACGTACCTGGCCATCGGCGCCGGGGCGGCCATCCTCTTCACGGCGCTGGACATGCTCGAGCGCTACGGGCTGCCCTTCCCCACCCTGGGGCCGGTCTTCACCACGCTCTACCTGTTCTTCCTGGCCCAGACGCTGCTGCGGCTGCGGCTGATGGACCTGCACGAGCTGCTGGGGAAGATCGCCTCGCAGACGGTGCTGGCCACCATCCTGGCCGCGGTCTTCACGGTGCTGACGGTCTGGGTGGACCAGAACAACACCTCGCTCTTCGTCTTCAACACGGTGGTGGCGGCCTTCGTGGTGCTCATCCTGCTGGAGCCGCTGCGGGTGAAGGTGGAGGAGCAGGTGGTGTCCATCTTCTTCCGCGAGCGCTTCGAGCTGCTGCGGGTGCTGGGCAACGCGCGGGCGAGGATGGCCGGCGTCATCGAGATCTCCGAGCTGGCGCGCATGGTGCTGGACGCGCTGCACGAGTCGGGGCGCATCACCCATGCCTCGCTCTACCTGCTGGCCGAGGACAGGCCGGGCTACCGGCTGCTGGACGCGCGGGGACCGGCGCCGGTGAGCTTCCTGGACACGGGCGCGGCGCGGGGCGTGCTGTTCGCGGTGGCCTCGGGACAGAAGGCGGTGCTGCTGGAGAACGTGGAGCGGAGGATCGCGGTGCTGCGGCAGCAGGCCGTGGAGGGCAAGCGCTTCCGGGACGAGCTCAAGCGGCTCAACGACACACGCGCGGCGCTGTTGCAGATGAAGGGCGGCATCACCGTGCCGCTGCTGGGCAATGATCGCGTCATCGGCTTCCTCAACATGTGGGACGAGCGGGTGCCGGAGGCATACGCCTCGGACGAGATCGCGCTCATCCTGGAGGTGGCCGAGCGGCTGGCGACGGCGCTGGAGAACTCGAAGCTGTACGAGAAGATCCGCGAGCGGGACCGCCTGGCGGCCCTGGGCGAGATGGCGGCGGGCCTGGCGCATGAGATCCGCAACCCGCTGGGCGCCATCAAGGGCGCGGCACAGTGCCTGGATCCGAAGCGGCTGCCGGGGGAAGAGGGCGAGTTCCTGGAGGTCATCGTCGAGGAGGTGAACCGCCTCAATGGGGTGGTGTCGGCGTTCCTCGATTATTCGCGCCCGCTGAAGCAGACCTTCGGGCCCACGGACCTGAACGAGGTGGTGACGCGGACGGTGCGGCTCATCCAGAACGAGATGCCCCAGGGCATCGAGCTCAAGGTGGAGCAGGAGGAGGCCCTGCCGCGGGTGGAGGCGGACGCGGAGCAGCTCAAGCAGGTGCTGATCAACCTGGTGCAGAACGCGATGCAGGCGATGGTGGACACCGGAGGCGCCATCACCGTGAAGACGGTGCGGCCGGATCGCTTCACGGACTTCCGCTCGGCGGGGGACTCGTTCGTGGAGCTGCACGTGACGGACACGGGCCCGGGGATTCCGCAGGAGCAGCAGCAGCACGTCTTCGTGCCCTTCTACACGACGAAGCAGAAGGGAACGGGACTGGGACTGGCCATCAGCCAGCGCATCGTGAAGAACCACGGCGGGACGCTGTCGGTGCAGAGCAAGCCGGGCGAGGGCGCGACGTTCATCATCCGCCTGCCCGCCCCTGCGTCCGATCCGGTCCAGGCTCCGGAGCCGGTCCTCATGGATGGAACGCCCTTCCCCACCACGAGGCCCGCCGAGGGCACTCCGCCTCCTCCCAAGTCCGAGCGCAAGCCGAAGCGCGACAAGAAACGCCGCACGGGCTGAGGCAGAGACGCCGAGGACCGGGGCACGCCGTCTACTCGACTGAATGGCGCGCGCGCGTCTTGGGCTTCTTGCGGCGTTCGGGTCCCTATTCAGCGACTTCGGTGTCAAGACCGATGAGGCTCTTAGCTCGGGCGAGCGAGAACTCGACCTGCTCCCGCGCCGCCGGATGCGGCGGCTTGATGCGAGCCCGCCGCTCGAAGTCAGCGATGAGCGCGGCTGTCCTGCGCAGCCCCGCTGGAGACCCTCTGGCGGCCTGTGCTGCCCAGCCACACACCAATAGGCGGTCGTCCATCGAGGAATAGCCGAGCCGTTCCATCCGCCGCAGATACGGCGAGAACCTTCTCCAAGGACCAGCACAGGTCTCCATGAGAAAGGCTCCGGTGAGACGCCTCTGCACCTGTCGTTTCCCGGCCGCGGTTCGCATCTCCTTCAGAAAGCGCTTTTCGAGCTGCCTGAACGCCTGAATCTTCTTGGCGACGGGTGCAGTTCGAAGTGAGAGGTAGAGGCGATCCCACTCTTGCGCCAGGCGCCCCAGCCGCTCCTCTTCGTCCTTGTTCAAAGGCCTGGGCATGGCAGCCTTACTCCATTCCACGTGTAGATCGCTTCGGGCCAGAAACCATTGGATGTGCAGTAGGCCAGGCAGGAAGCACAACGGCTATAGCCCGCAGCATGTCCATTCATGCTGCCACCACCATCCAAGCACTGCCTTCCTTCCCAAGAACGCAGCCCCCCGCCCAACGTCGACCATCCGACTTGGACGCCAGCTCCCCGGCTCCGCCAGCGGCTGACGCCTTACTGGAGGAACCTCCACGCCACGAGCGAGCAGAAGCCCCCGTAGTAGAGCACCGCGCTGGCGACCTCCACGAACCGCCGCACGCCCCTCGCTCGCCCCGGGGAGATCCACGCCGCCGCGAAGGCCACCAGCTCGGACAGGACGCGCCAGAGGCTGGCGAACAGCACCAGCAGCGCGGTGAAGTAGATCCAATAGGTGAAGAAGCTCTGCAGGTACGGCCCCAGCCCGTACATGCGGTACTGCGCGAACGGCCCACCGTAGGTGATGCGCTGGTTGAGCTGGAACATGATGACGGTGGGCACCAGCGGGAACAGGACGAACTTGAGCGCCACGTGGGACCAGCGCCGGCGGATGACCGTGGCCCGGGCGTGCGCGAACGCCGTGAGCGGGTGATGCGCCTCCTTCCCCATCGCCTCCAACACCGGCAGTGGATCCGCCACCCGCAGCCCGTACTGGAAGCCCCGCCCCGACTTCATCCGCAACGACACGCCCGCTCCCGGCATGGGCAGCCGCCAGACCCGGGCGGACTCCACCGAGGTGGCGGGGATCTCGAACCGATCGCCGCGGCGCTGCAGCACGAACCGTGACGGCTCGACGGAGAAGGTGGCGGCGGTGAGCCACCGGATGAGCCGGGTCAGGCCGAACAGCCCCAGCGCGAGCAGGGCGAGCCAGCCCGCCAGTGCCGGCGGCTTGGGGTTCATCGCCCCCGTGAAGGTGCCGGTGACGACGAGCACCGAAGCGCACAGGAGGTCGGCCGTCATCAGCACCTGGAGCGCGGAACCGGTGATGCGCAGGGCGAGCGGGTAGGCGTGGACCTGGAAGCGCGAGGCCTCGGCCTGGCCGTTGGCGGAGGGCTCTACGGGTGCATCGGCATGCATGGGGCTCATGGGGGGAACGGATTGCCCGGGCGGCAGGGGGCCCGTAGCATACGGGTCCCGGAGAACAGGGGCGAGAATGGCTTCGCAGCATCCCGAGTACGAGCGGCACGTCGACAGCGATGGCGTGACGCGCATCCAGCGGAAGCGCACCGGTAGCGGCACGTGGATCGTCGGGCTGGGGCTCGGCTTCACCGTCGTGTGTCTGCTCTTGAGTGCCTGGCTCGTGTCATCGCCGGCTCCCGTGCCCGCCACTCCCGAGCTCGAGCCCGTGAGGCTCGCGCAGGGTCCACCCGCGCCCTCCCCCACTCCGCCCCGCCCCGCCCCGAAGGCGGCCCCCCGGCCCCAGAACACCCCGGCGGCCCAACCCTCCGAGCCCGCGCCCCAGGAGGAGCCCGTGCCGCAGGAGGCGGCGCCCTCCGGACCCGCGGAGGGAATCAACCTGTACCGCCCGGGCACCAGCCCCCTCAAGCAGGGCATCATCGTCCCCGAGGGCTTCGAGTTGCCTCCCGGCTACGTGCGCCACTACCAGTCCACCGACAACGGTGAGGGCATCAAGCCGATCCTCATGTTCCATCCGGACTACAAGCCGGTGGACTCCAAGGGGACGCCGGTCGAGCTGCCCTCCAACCGGGTCGTCCCGCCCGAGCTGGCGCCCCAGGGCATGCCCATCGAGATCCTGGAGCTTCCCGAAGGGCCAGAAGGAGTGGAGCCCATTCCATGAGCGCGATGGCCGTACGCGCGAGGCGCCTGGCGCTGCTGCTGCTCGGCGCCGCGGGCACCGCGGGTCTGCTGTGGTTGTTCGGCAGCCAGGAGCCCCTCTGGGTCTCGGCCGGCTGGGTGTCGCTCGTGCCCTGGCTCTGGGTGCTGGACCGGGCCACCTCCCGGCGTGAGACGGTGCTCGCGGGCGTGGCGATGGGCTGTGCCTTCAACGCGGCGCTCTTCGGGTGGTTCCCCGGGGCCCTGCAGAGCTACTCCGGGGCGCCCCTGGCGGTGTGTTGGCTCGCCTTCCTCGTGCTGTCGCCCTTCATGGAGCTGCAGTTCATCACCTTCGCGCTGACCCGCTACCACCTGCGGCGCACCGCCCAGGAGAACCCTCGGGGCTTCTGGTACGTCACCCTCACCGGCGCGCTCGTGTACGTGGGCACCGAGTGGGTGAGCCCCAAGCTCTTCGCCGTGACGCTCGGGCAGGGCTTCATCGCTTCCGAGTCCCTGCGCCAGGGCGCGGACCTCGCCGGGACGCACGGGCTCACGCTCGTGCTCGTCATCGTCAACGTGTGCGTGTTCGAGGCCGGCAGGGCCCTCCTGGCCCGCGGAGTGCGCGAGGGCTCGCGACGCGCGCTGGCTCCGGCGGCCGTGGGGGCGGCGCTCGTGCTGGCCTGCTTCGGGTACGGCCAGTTCCGCTATCGGCAGGTGACCGCGCTCGAGGCGCCCAAGCAAGAGCTGACGGTCGGCGTCGTCCAGGCCAACATCACCAAGTACGAGAAGCTCGCGGCGGAGATGGGCACGTACGACGTGGTGCGGATGATCCTCGACACGCACTACCGGCTCTCGGCCGAGCTGCTCCAGAACCGGAAGCTGGATCTGCTCGTCTGGCCCGAGACGGTGTATCCGACGACCTTCGGCACGCCCAAGAGCGACGCGGGCGCCGAGTTCGACGCGGAGATCCGTGAGTTCGTCTCGCGCGCCGAGGTGCCCCTGCTTTTCGGCACGTACGACCTGGAGCAGGAGCGCGAGTACAACGCCGCCATGTTCCTGGGCCCGGGGCGCAATGGAGCATTGGAGCGCTCGGCCTACCGCAAGACGATGCTCTTCCCGCTGACGGAGTGGGTCCCCGAGCTGATCGACTCACAGTGGCTGCGCGAGCAGATGCCCTGGACGGGCTACTGGAAGCGGGGGCCCGGTCCGCAGACGCTGGCGCTGCAGCTCGGCGGAGGCCGGGCCATCACCGTCGCGCCCCTCATCTGCTACGAGTCCATCTTCCCCAGCTACGTCGCCGAGGAGGCGCGCCGGGGTGCCGAGCTCATCATCACCCTGTCCAATGACTCGTGGTTCTCGGGGACGCCAGCGCCGAAGCAGCACCTGATGCACGCGGCGTTTCGCAGCATCGAGACGCGGCTGCCGCAGGTGCGCGTCACCAACTCGGGCATCTCCGCCCTCATCAGCCCCACGGGCGAGGTGCTCGCCGAGGTGCCAGACTCTCACCGCGCGAGTCTCGCCGTCACGGTCCCCCTGACTCCCCGCGTACCCACGCTGATGGTGGCCTGGGGTGACTGGCTGGGCCCCACCGCCCTGGTGCTGAGCGCGGTGCTGCTCCTCGCGCCCTCGCTCCTGGCGCGCCGCAAGGCCCGCCCGGCCGCGTAGTCCGCGCTGGCCGGGCGATGAGACGAGCGCACGAAAGCCGCTCTCATCCAGCCGCGTTGGAAACAGCGGCTCCCCTGCGCACCTTCTCCAAAGATAGAGCAGGAGGAGAAGCCATGCAGGACAGAAAGAGAGCGCTCGCCTGGTGTGTGTTGGTGTTGCTCGTCGGTCTTCCCGCGATGGGCGCGACGGTGAAATCCATTCCGATGCCCGAGCCGGGAACCTGGTCGGTGGATACCACCGGCAGGCTACGGGCCGAGACCCTCGCGGAGCTGAACCGGATCGGCACGCAGGTCAACGCGTCCGGCCAGGGGCAGCTCGCCATCGTCATGGTGGACTCGACGGAGGGACGGCAGCCTCGCGCCTTCGCCACCGAGCTCTTCAACCTCTGGGGCATCGGGAACGCGGACCGGGACGATGGAGCGCTCCTGTTCGTCGCGATGGACGATCGCAAGGTGGAGATCGTCCTCGGGGATGGCGTGGACTCGGCCGAGGATGTCGGGCGCAGCGATGCGGTGATGGCGAGCATCCTCCCCCTCTTCAAGCAGGGGGATCCCGATAGCGGGGTGCTCGAGGGCGCGCGCGGGTTGACCACGTTGCTGGCCCAGCATCCCCCCCGCGGCACTCCGGCCAAAGGCATGTCCCTGGGAGGCGGCTCCACGGTGCTGAATCAGCTCAGCGGGGAGACCTCCTCACGAGGCTCCGGTGGGTCTCCCTTCTTCGGGTTCGTCGTCGTCGCCGCCGTCATCGCCGGGATCGTGGCGCTCTTCAAGATGGACAAGAACTCCCGTGGACCACGGAGGCCCCGGCCCCCGACCACCACCTATTGGGGAGGTGGAGGCTTCTTTGGTGGCGGTGGAGGCTTCTCTGGAGGAGGAGGCGGCGGCGGCGGCGGCTTCGGAGGCGGCGGCTCGTCCGGAGGCGGGAGCAGCGGGAGCTTCTAAGCTCCCGGCGCTCCGGTGCTCAGTGGCTGGCGGCGTGGGACTCGACCCGCTGCCACACGCGGAAGACGTTGCCCGAGGCGATCTTCTCGATGTCCGCCTCGCTGTAGCCTCGCTCGAGCAGGACGCGGAAGAGGTTGGGGTACTGGGACACGTCCTTGAGCCCGATGGGGAGCGTCGGGCCCACGCCATCGAAGTCCGAGCCGAGGCCCACGTGGTCGATGCCCACCAGCTTCACCACGTGATCGATGTGATCGGCCACGTCCTCCACCCGGGCGAGCGGGGCGGGATGCTCACGCCGGTAGGTCTCCAGGAACGTCCGGATCTCCGGGCTGCCCCGAGTCAGGCCGCGCGCCTTGCCAAAGGTCTCCACCGCCTCGCCGACCTGTCGCTCGTAGTCGTTGGCGGCCTGGGTGAGGAAGACGGAGCCGAAGTTGATCATCACCACCCCACCCTTCGCCGCCAGGGCGCGGATGAGCTCGTCGCTGATGTTGCGCTCGAAGCCGGGCGTGAAGTGGCGGCACGAGGAGTGCGAGGCGATGACGGGCACCTGGCTCAACTCCACCGCCTGGCGGATGGCGTCATCCGAGAGGTGCGAGACGTCCACCATGATGCCTACGCGGTTCATCTCGGCCACCACCTGCTTGCCGAAGGGGCTGAGGCCGTTCCAGGTGCGCTTGCCCCTGTTGAAGGAGGCATCGCTGAGCTGGTTGTCACTGGAGTGCGTGAGGGTGATGTAGCGCACGCCGCGCTGGTGGAAGTGCGCCACGTTCTCCAGCGAGTCCTCGATGGCGGAGCCGTTCTCGATGCCCATCGCGAAGGACACCTTGCCCTCCTGGGTGTTGCGCCGGGCCTGCTCGACCGAGTGGGCCATGGCGAACTTGTCGGGCGACGTGCGGGCGAGCTTCTCCATCATGTCGATCAGCGAGTCCGCGAGGGCCTTCGAGGCCCCGGGCTTCGTCTGAAGCTCGGCGGGCACGTAGATGGACATGAAGGCCACGTCGAACCCGCCCTCCATGGCGCGCGGGTAGTCGAAGTCGCCCTCGGCGGTGCGCTGCGAGACGTCCTCGGTGGGCTGGCCATCCGGCCCCAGCTTCTCGTGAAGGCGGTAGGGCACGTCGACGTGGCCATCCGCGATGATGACGCGCCTGGCGAGCGCGCGGCTGCGCTCGGCGAGGTCCGTGGACGCGGGGCTCGCCGGGGTCTCCTGGCGGTTCGAGCCATGGGTGCAGGAGGTGGTGGCGAGCAGGAAGAGGCTGAGGATCGCGGTGGTCGGTCTCATGGGCACTCCGCTTAGCGCACCGGCGAGCAAGCAGCCAGGGGAGCAACAACCCGCGGAGGGCGTGAATAGATCGAGGCGGTGAACGTCCCACCCATGACGCGGCAGTCCGTGGAGACGATGTCATGACGCCTCGATGGTTGATGTGTCTGGTTCTTGGTCTGGCGGCTCCGGCCGTCCATGCGCAGACCGCTCCGGTCGCCGCGCCAGAGTCCGGGTTCGCCGAGGAATCGGAGATGGACCTGGAGCCCCTGGCGCCCTCACCGCCTCCGGCGCTCCCCTTGGAGCGGCCCACGCCGCGGCCCTTCCCCGACGCGGTGTGGACCTCCGGGCATTGGTACTGGGACGGTGGCGAGTGGCGATTCAAGCCCGGAGCCTGGGTCGCTCGGATGCCGGGCTATCAGTTCGTCAACGGCTACTGGCAACAGGATGGAGACGTCTGGCGGTGGATCTCCGGTGGCTGGGCGAGGCCCGGCTCGACGGACGTGGAGCTCCCCATCGACGTGAGCAGCGAGGAGGTCGCGACGTCCCAACCGCCGCCCCAGCTCCAGGCGGAGACTCCACCGCCCGCGCCCGCCCCGGACCTCACCTGGGCACCCGGTTACTGGTACTGGTCCGGTACCCAGTACGTCTGGGTGGAGGGCACCTGGGTCGCGCCTCCCCAGCCGGATCTGGTCTTCGTCGCGCCGAGATGGCACCGGCGCGGCCACTCGTGGATCTTCATCGACGGGGGCTGGGCGCCCCGTGGCTCGGTGCGGATCGTCGTTCCGGAGTACCGCCACGCGAGGATCGCCGTGAGGTGGGGGCACCCCAACTACTTCTTTCACACCTGGCAGCGCTACCCGGTGATGCGCGGCCACGAATGGAACCGGCCCTGGGGCTGGGGCCGCCCTTACCGTCCCCGCTACCACGACGCGAGCCCCTACCGTGACCACCACCGGGGCGGCCATCACGGCGGCCGGGGCGGTGGCCATCGGGGTGGCGGTCACCGGGGCGGCGGTCATCACCCGTAGACCCTCACCCCAACCCTCTCCCAGAGGGAGAGGGAGTCTGACTCAAAGGGAGGCGGAGGCCTCGGCCAGCTTCTCCTGGGCCGTTTCCCACTGCGCGTAGAGCTGCTCCAGCTGCTCCTTGCCCTCGCGGTGCGTGTCCATCAGCGGCTTGGCCTTCGCGAAGTCGTTGTAGAGCACCGGATCCGCCAGCTGCGTCTCGCGCTCCTTCTGCGCCGCCTCCAGCTTGGAGATCGCCTCCTCCAGCTTCGCGATCTCCTTCTTGATGGGGCCCTCCACCGCGCTGCGCTTCTGCCGCGCCTCGGCCTCCATCCGCTTGCGGTCCTTCTCCGTCAGCCCCGCCGCCGGGCCCTTCTCCCCTACCTTCTCGCCCAACCCCGCGGCCTCGGCCGCCAGCCGCTGCTGCTCCTGGTGGTAGAGGTAGTCGTCCAGGTTGCCCGGGTGCGGCACCACCTTCCCACCCACCACGTCCCAGACGTGCGTCGACAGCCCGTTCACGAAGCTCCGGTTGTGCGACACGAATACCAGCGTCCCCCCGTACCCCTTCAGCGCCTCGATCAGCATCTCCGTCGAGTCCAGGTCCAGGTGGTTCGTCGGCTCGTCCATCAGCAGCAGGTTGGAGGGCACCAGCAGCAGCTTTGCCAGCGCCACGCGCGCCCGCTCACCACCGCTCAGCACGCCCACCGGCTTGTCCACGTCGTCACCCGAGAACATGAACGCGCCGAGCACCCCGCGCACGAAGCTCTCCGGCTTGTCCGCCGCCAGCGGCCGCACCTCTTCGATGATGCTGTTCTGCTTGTTCAGCTTGTCGCCGTGATGCTGCGCGTAATACCCCATCACCACGTTGTGTCCGAGCTTCACCGTGCCGCCATCCGGCACCAGCTCGCCCGCGATGATCTTCAGGAGCGTCGTCTTGCCCGCGCCGTTGGCGCCCACCACGGCGATGCGCTGCCCGCGCTCCACCCGCGCGTCCAGCCCCGAGTACACCACCGCCTCGCCGTAGCGCTTCTGGATACCCTCCAGCGTCACCACGTCACGCCCCGAGCGCTCCACCTCCGGGAAGCGGAAGCGCATGGTGGCCCGCTCCTCGAGCACCTGCACGTCCTCCATCTTCTCCAGCATCTTCGCGCGGCTCTGCGCCTGCCGGGCCTTGGTGGCCTTCGCGCCGAAGCGATCGATGAACGCCTGCAGCTCCGCCTTGCGCGCCTCGACACGCTCGGACTGCGCCTTGAGCTGCTCCATCTCCTCGGCGCGCTGCCGCTTGTACGTGTCGTAGTTGCCCACGTACGAGCGCAGCCCCTCCATCTCCAGCGAGAGGATGCGGTCCACCTGCCGGTTGAGGAAGTCGCGGTCGTGCGAGATGAGCACCACCGCCTTGTTCGAGCGCTTGAGGAAGCCGTCGAACCACGCCAGCGTCGGCACGTCCAGGTGGTTGGTGGGCTCGTCCATCAGCAGCAGGTCCGGGTCCTGGAGCAGCAGGCCCGCCAGCGCCGCGCGCATGCGCCAGCCGCCGCTCAGTGCCCCCGTGGGCTTGGCCAGGTCCGCCTCGCGGAAGCCCAGGCCCTTGAGGATGCGCTCGGCGTGGTGCCGGCCGTAGTGCTCCTCGAAGTGGTCCAGCTCCGTGTGCAGGTCCGCCAGCGTCTGGGCCAGCTCGAGCTGCTCCTCCTCGTTGGCCGCCTTGCCGAGCGCCTCCTCGGTCTCCCTCAGGCGCGCCTCCAGGGCGTCACGGCCGGGCACCGTGCTCATCACCGCGTCCACCACCGAGCCCTCGGGCAGGCCCGCCAGCTCCTGGGGCAGGTAGCCGATCCGCGCCTTGCGCCGGTAGGTGAGCGTCCCCGAGTCCGGGTTCTGAACCCCGGCGAGGATCTTCATCAGCGAGCTCTTCCCCGTCCCGTTGGCCCCGACCAGGCCGATGCGGTCCTTGGGGCTGAGGGCGAAGCTTTCGTTGTCGAAGAGAACCTTCTTCCCGTAGGAGAGGCAGATGTCCTGGGCGATGACGAGACTCATGGCGGGGCTGGGGGTGTAACAGTCCAGCGGCCTTCCGGGAACGGCGGAGATGCCCGCCCGCTCCCTCCCCCCCGGGGCGGCCCCCCGTCAGGACCCCTGCCCGGCGATGCCCGGGTCTGTCTATACTCGCCCCCCTGATGGCTTCTCCCTGCCCGCACTGCGGTAGCACCGACGGCTCCGACCACCTGTGCAGCGCCTCCCAGATGGCCCTCATCGGCCAGGTGCTCGATGGCCGCTACAAGATTGAAGACGTGCTCGGCCAGGGCGGCATGGGCATGGTCTTCAGCGCCACCCAGACGTCCGTGCAGCGCCCGGTGGCCGTCAAGACGCTCAACCCCTCGCTGGCGGCCGCGCCCCAGTTCTTCGAGCGCTTCCGGCGCGAGGCGGAGATCGCCAGCCGCCTGCGCCACCCCAACGTCATCACCATCTACGACTTCGGCCGCGCCCAGGACGGCACCTGCTACTACGTCATGGAGCTGCTGGAGGGCGAGAGCCTGCGCGAGCTCGTCAAGCGCGACGGCCCCATGTCCCTGCGCCGCGCCGTGGACGTCATCGAGCAGGCCTGCCGCGGCCTCGCCCATGCCCACGAGCAGGGCGCCGTCCACCGCGACATCAAGCCGCACAACATCATGGTGCAGCAGCTCGACAAGCGGGACTTCGTCAAGGTGCTGGACTTTGGCCTGGTGAAGGCGCTCGAGGCCGAGGACGAGCATCAGCTCACCTCCACCGGCCAGGTGCTCGGCACGCCCCAGTACATGCCTCCGGAGCAGGCCGGCGGCGAGCACGTGGATCACCGCTCCGACCTCTACTCGATGGGCGGCGTCTTCTACTACTGCCTCACGGGCACCTCGCCCTACGGGGCCAACACGGTGCGCAAGGCGCTCACCGCCGCCCTGACGCAGCCGGCGCCCACCGTGGCCGCCAAGCGCCAGGGCGCCCCCGTTCCGAAGGCCGTGGAGGAGTTCTTCCAGAAGGCCCTCGCCCGCGAGAAGGAGGACCGCTTCCAGAACGCCCAGGAGTTCATCGACGCCATGCTGGATGCGGTGGCTGACGCGCCGCCCGAGGTGCTCGATGCGATGCCCACCGGCTCGGCCCCCGAGGCGGGCAACGCCAGCAAGAGCAGCAGGGCGGGCAGCAGCAGCAAGCCGGGCCAGCGCAGCGTGTCGAAGCCGGGCCGCTCGTCTCCGAGTGAGTCGCGCTCCCGGCCCGGTGCTCCGGCGGCTCGTGGCGGTTCGCAGCCCTCCGCGGCCCGCGCCGCGCAGCCCGCCTCCCGCGGCTCCCAGCCTTCCAGCCCGCCTCCCGCCCGGGCGGCCAGTGGGTCCGCCTCCGCCGCCCGTCAGCGCACGCCGCGCCCCGAGGCCGCCGCTCCCGCTCCGGCTGCCCACCACACCCACTCGCTCACCGAGGACACGCAGCGCGGGTCCACGGGCAAGAAGATCGCGCTCGTGGCGGTACCGCTGCTGCTCATCGCCGCGGGGGCGGCCTTCGTGGTGGTGCGCCCCGCCGCCCCGGTCGAGCCGCCTCCTCCCGTCGCCGAGGTGAAGCAGGCACCGAAGCCCGCGGCGCCCGCCGCGGACAGCATGATCCTGGTGCGCATCCGCTCCACGCCCGAGGGCGCCACCGTCTTCGTGGGCGATCGGCAGATTGGCAGCACTCCGCTGGAGCGCCGACTGCCCCGGGACGAGATGCAGGAGTTGACCTTCCAGCTCGCGGGGCACCAGGACCAGAAGCGCAAGCTGGACTTCAATGGCGTGCTGTCGGACGCGGAGACCGTGAGCGTGACGTTGGAGCCCGTGAAGACCGAGCCGGTAGCGGAGCCCGCCCGTCCCTCGCGCCCCGCGAAGCAGAGCCGGGACACCAAGGACAAGGACGACTCCGTCCCCATCTTCGAGTAGCCCGGGGCCCTGGGGTTCAACCCGGGGGGGCGTGGGGTTCTATCGCGGCGGGATCCGGATCAGGTTAAACATGCGCCCCGCGCCGGTGCGACACCCCGCCGGCTCCCGTTTCGAGGATTACACCATGGCTGAAGAGACCCTGGATCTGCGCGGCATGCCCAAGGCCGAGGCCTACGCCGAGCTCAAGAAGCACATCGAGGCTGTCCTGGAGGGCATCAACGACGACGTGGCCGCCATGGCCACCATGAGCTGCCTCCTCCACCACGCCTTCGGCCACCTGTGGACCGGCTTCTACCGCGTGGTGGAGCCCGGCAAGCTGCTGCGCGTCGGCCCCTACCAGGGAACCCTCGGCTGCCTGGAGATCCGCTTCGGCAAGGGCGTCTGCGGCACCTCCGCCTCCAAGGGCGAGACCCTCGTCGTCGCCGATGTGCACGCCTTCCCCGGCCACATCACCTGTGACGGCCGCTCCGCCTCGGAGATCGTCGTCCCCGTCTTCGGGCCCAACCGCGAGCTGATCGCCGTGCTCGACATCGACTCCGAGCACAAGGCCACCTTCGACGACGTGGACCGTCGTGCGCTCGAAGAGTTGATGGGCTGGTTCTCGCGCCGGAAGTAGGGGCACTTGAGTTGGGGCGAGGGGTTGAAACCCGAGTGGTTCCGATACCCTCACCCCGTCCCTCTCCCGAGGGGAGAGGGGAAATTGCTCAGCGCTTGGACATCCGGTCCAGGATCGTCTGCTCCAGGATCCGCACCACGTCGGACAGCGGCATGCTCGTCGAGTCGAGCCGCATCGCGTCCTCCGCCGGCTTCAACGGCGCCACCGCTCGCGACGCATCGTCCTGGTCCCGCTTGATCTGATCCGCCAGCACCTCCTCCAGCGAGCGCTCCACGCCCTTCTGGAAGAGCTCCTCGAAGCGGCGCCGCGCCCGGGTGTCCGGATCCGCCTCCAGGAAGAACTTCGCGTCCGCGTCCGGGAACACCACCGTCCCGATGTCGCGGCCCTCCAGGATGGCGCCCTTCGGAGCCCCCAGCGCCAGCCGCCGCTGCAGCGACAGCAGCCCCGCGCGCACCACCGGACGGCTCGACACCTGCGAGGCCGCCATCGAGTTCTCCGGCGTCCGGATCTCCCCCGACACGTCCTCGCCATCCAGGAACACGTGGTTGTCCTCGCCCACCACCTGGAAGGAGATGTGCACCCGGCTCAGCAGCTCGCCCAGCTTCTCGTCGTCGTCGAACGCGAGCCCCTCGCGCCGCGCCTTCAGCGCCACGCTGCGGTAGATGGCCCCCGTGTCCACCAGCGCGAAGCCCAGCCGCCGCGCCAGCACCTTCGACACCGTCGACTTGCCCGCGCCCGCCGGGCCGTCGATCGCCACGATGAAGGGGCGAGCGCTCATGAGGCGAGCACCTCTCGCAGCGCCGTCACGCAGCGCACGTTCTCCTCGCGCGTCCCCACCGAGATGCGCAGCGACGTGGGGTAGCCGTTGCCCGCCATGGGCCGCACGATCACCCCCTTGCGCAGCAGCTTCTCGTACAGCTCCATCGCCGGCCGCCCGAAGTCCGCCAGCACGAAGTTCGCGTGGCTCTCCGCCAGCTTCGCCCCCAGCTTGGGCAGCTCCGTCTGGTAGTAGCGCAGGCCGTCGCTGTTGAGCTCGCGCGTGCGCCGCACGTGCTCCGTGTCCTCCAGCGCCGCCAGCCCGCCCATCTGCGCGGGAATCGTCAGGTTGAAGGGCATCCGCGTGCGCTGCAGGTACGCCACCAGCCGCGCGTCCATCACCCCGTAGCCCAGCCGCAGCCCCGCCAGCCCGTAGATCTTGCTGAACGTGCGCAGCGCCACCACGTTCGGGTGCTTGCGGAAGTACTCCACCGCGCTGAAGTAGTCCGGCCAGTCCACGAACTCGAAGTAGGCCTCGTCGTGGACCACCAGCACCTGCTCCGGCACCTTCGCCAGGAAGGCCTCCCACTCCTGGCGGCCGAACGTCGTCCCCGTGGGGTTGTCCGGGTTGGCGATGAAGATCATCCGCGTGCGCGGGTTGATCGCCTTCGCCATCGCCTCCAGGTCATACCGGTACCCCTCGCGCATGGGCACTTCCGCGAAGGGCCGGCCATGCGCCTGCACGGAGATCCGGTACGCCGGGAACGAGCCCTTGCACAGCAGCACCTCGTCCTCGGGCGTGGTGAAGGTGCGGATGAGCAGCTCGATGATCTCGTTCGAGCCGCAGCCCAGCACCACCTCTTCGGGCTTCACGCCCAGGTGCTCGGCCAGCCGGCGCACCAGCGAGTAGCTGCTGGCGTCCGGGTACAGGTGCACCTTCTGCGAGGCCACCCGCATGGCCTCGATCGCCTTGGGCGAGGGTCCCAGCGGGTTCTCGTTGGAAGCCAGCTTGATGACGCCCGTGAGCCCGTACTCCCGCTCCGTCTCCTCGATGGGTTTGCCCGGGACATAGGGCTTGAGCGTCTCGATGTACGGCGGGACGAGCGGTCTCATGGGCTTCTGGCTTCCTCGTGGGTACGGCTAACGCCCGGAGAACACGCCGAGCGCGCGGAATTTCTGGTAGCGGTCCTGGATCAGCTCGTCGCCCGACAGCTCGGACAACGCGGCCAGGTTCTTGCGGAGCACCTTGGCCAGGTTCTCCGCGGCCTTGGCGTAGTCGCGGTGCGCACCGCCGGCCGGCTCGGGGACGATCTCGTCGATGACGTTCATCTCCATGAGATCCGTGGCCGTCAGCTTCAGCGCGTCCGCCGCCTTGTCCGCCTTGGTGGCGTCACGGAAGAGGATGGAGGCGCAGCCCTCGGGGGAGATGACCGAGTAGACGCTGTTCTGCAGCATCAGCACGCGGTTGCCCACGCCGATGGCCAGCGCGCCGCCGGAGCCGCCCTCGCCGATGACCGTGGCGATGATGGGCACCTTCAGCCGGCTCATCACCTCCAGGTTCACCGCGATGGCCTCGGCCTGGCCGCGCTCCTCGGCGCCGATGCCCGGGTAGGCCCCCGGCGTGTCCACGAAGGTGAGGATGGGCTTGTCGAAGCGCTCGGCCATCTCCATCAGCCGCAGCGCCTTGCGGTAGCCCTCGGGGCGCGGCATGCCGAAGTTGCGCGCCATGTTCTCCTTCGTGTTGCGCCCCTTCTGGTGGCCGATCAGCATCACCGTCCGGCCATCGAAGCGCGCGAAGCCGCCCACGATGGACGGGTCCTCCCCGAAGCGGCGATCCCCCGCCAGCTCCATGAAGTCCGGGAACAGGTGCTGCACGTAGTCGAGGAAGTACGGACGCGAGCTGTGGCGCGACAACTGCACCACCTGCCAGCGGGAGAGATCACTGAAGATCTCCGTCTGCAGCTTCTTGGCCTTCTTCTCCAGCTTGGAGATTTCCGAGGTGAAATCCACCGAGCCGCTCGCCGAGAGGGCCTTGAGCTCGTCAATCTTCTTCTCCAGCTCGATGAGCGGGCGCTCGAAATCGAGTGGATAGTTGATGCCGTTCGCCATGGCGCCGGACCCCTATCACCTGCCCGTGGGCCTTTACAACGCGCAACCCGTTACGCGGTGCGTAGAATCCCCCTTCCCTTCCGTCCGTCGGAGTGTCATGCACCGCCTGCTTCTCCTGTTCGCCCTCGTCCTGGCCGCCCCCTCGTCCGCCCAGTCGGCCCGCGCCCTCAATACCGAGGGGTTCCGCCTCTACCAGGCCGGCAAGTACCCTGAAGCGCTGGAGAAGTTCGAGGCCTCCGCCCAGGCCGACCCCAAGTTCGCCCTCGCCCACTACAACGTGGCCGCCACCCTGGGCGTGCTGCGCAAACAGGGGCAGATCTGCCCCTACTCCGCCCATCGGCAGACGATCCTCGAGCGGCTCAACACCGCCGTCCGGTTGGATCCCCGCCGGCTCGCCCGGGCCAAACAGGACGCGGACCTGGACCCCATTCGCGACACCGTCGGCTGGCAGAAGCTGCTGGGCCGCTCCCCCTCGCGCCAGGGAGATGTCCCGGAGATCCTCCGCCGCGTCACCTGGTTCTCCCCCGGCGAGGGCGTCTACGGCTCCACCCGCAGGCTCTCCTTCCCCGATGGCAAGCGCGTCGTGCTGTGGCGGCGGATCATCGAGGACCCCACCCGCACCGAGGAGCAGACCGGGACGTACACCCTCAAGGGCCGCACCCTCACCCTGACCTTCCCGGGCCGCAAGCCGATCCCCGGCCGGATGACCGAGCGCGGAGTGCTCGAATTCGAGGAGTTGGGGACGTTTCTGGACTCTCCGTCCGAGTGCGAAGCCTAGGACGGATCCCGTCCGCAGCCGCCCCGGGGGACTTGGCGGCCGAGCGCCCCCTGCTCACCCTCCCCTCAAGGAGGTGCCGGGGGATGGTGCGACTCGCGGGGCGTCAGTGGGGATTGGTGGCCGTGGTGGCGAGCACTCCGTTCCTGTTCGCCTTCCTGCTCGCGGCGTCCTCTCCGGGCCTCGTCGAGCCCGTGCTCGGCACGGCGCTCGGCGGCGCCAGTTGGGTGCTGGCCGCGCTCCTGGGGCTGCTGGGCGGCGCCCTGTTCGCGGGCTGCCTCGGCACCCTGGCCCAGTCGCCCGGGCTCAATGCCTCGCCCCTCCGGCGCGCCCTCGGGCTCGTGTTCGCGTCGATCGTCCCGCTGGGGCTGTGCATCATCCCCGCGCTGTGTCTGCTGCTCGCGGGGCCCGCGCTCGCCATGCGCCTCGAGCGCGGCACCGTGATGCCTCGCGAGGAACGGTTCCATCCGGCCCAGGAGCTCGCGGAGCGGCTCAAGTACCAGTTGCCCAGGGTGCTTCCGCGGATGCCCAGATTGGGAGCCTGGTGACCCGAGGGGGTCGACACAGGCGCAACCTGGGGTTTCCGGCACCCTCACCCCGTCCCTCTCCCGGGGGGGAGAGGGGATGGGGGCGCGGGTCAGAGAACGCTCAGGCCGCCTTCGTCTTCGCCGTGGCGCTCAGGGCGTACCAAGCCGTCCGGAACGCCTTCAGCTCGCGCAGACCCGCCGGGTGACGTCCCAGCGCCGGCGCCACCGTCACCGGCAGGCCGATCTTCTTCTCGATCACCTTCGCCGCGTTGAGCTCGTTCTTCCGCCGGTTCTCGCACTTCGGGCAGTCCGCCTTCGGACCCACCCGGTTCACCAGCACGCGCTCCACCTGCAGCTTGCGCTCCTTCAGGTACTCCACCAGCCGCTCGCTGCGCGCCGCCGCCAGATCCTCACCCCGCGTCACCACCACGAAGCGCGACTCGGTGGGCGAGGCCAGCGCGTCCTCGAAGCGCTTGATGTGCTTGAGGAACGCCGCCATGTCGTCAGCCAGCTCGCCCAGGCCCTTGGACTTGTACTTGGACAGCACCCCGTGCAGCGCCGTGAACCAGGCCTTGGCCGTGTCCGCCAGCTCCACCACGCGCATGGAGCTCACCATGGGCGCCCCGTCCACCACGATCCGCTTGAAGCGCTCCTGCACCAGCGCGTCCGTCAGGCACGACATGGCCGCCAGCTCGTCGATGCCCGGAGGCGCCGCGTCCAGCATGTTGCGGAACAGCAGCAGATCCGCCGGCACCTCGTTGCCCGTCTTCGGCGCGCCCTCGAAGGCCTTCTCCGCCTTCTCCTTCCAGCGCTTGCGCAGGTTGCTGAACCAGCCCGCCATGTCCAGCTCGCGCGCGTACAGGCCCTTGGTGCCCTTGACCTGCGTCTCCACGTCCGTCAGCCGGCTCTGCAGCACGTCCGACAGCGAGTGCGCCGGATCCGTCGAGATGAGGAGCACCGGCCCCTCCTTCTCAGTCAGCGTCACCGCCGCGGCCGCCGCGCACGAGCTCTTGCCCACCCCGCCCTGCCCCACGAAGAAGATCAGCCGCGTGGGAGGCAGCGGCGGCGCCGCGATGGGCGGCATGGACGGCGCGCGCACCAGCGCCGGAGGACCCTCGGACGCGGCGAACTCCAGCGTCTTGGTCTCCTTGCCGCTCGCCCACTCCTTGGCGAAGGGCTTGAGCAGCTCCAGGCCCCGCGGCGCCACCTCGCGCTTGAGCACCAGGTGCACCGGCACGTTCTTGTCCAGCGCCTGGTACTTGCGCACGTGCGGCGCCTGCAACCCGCGGCGGCCCTGGCAGGCCGTACAGCCTTCCTTGTCCTCCACCTGGTTGACCACCACCTCCACCACCGGAATCCCACGCTCGCGCAGCTGCGTGAAGTACATGCGCGTCTGCGCCTCGGGCACCGGCTCACCCAGCGTCACCAGGTGGAAGGCCGAGCGCGCCGGATCCTTCAGCAGCGCCAGCAGCTTCTCCGCCTTGCCCGCGAACTCCTCGAGGAACAGCTGCTCCTCCGAGGGCGCCGCCGCCTTCTTGCCCTTGCCCGCGGCCCGCTCCGCCCCCGCCTTCACCATGCCCAGGAACTTGCGCAGCCCCACCGGCATGTCGAACAGGCGCAGCGTGTGGCTGGTGGGCGCCGTGTCCACCACCACCCGGTCGAACTCGCCGCTCTCGGCCAGCTCCACCACGTGCAGCAGGCCCAGCAGCTCCTCCAGCCCCGGCGTGGCCTGGCCGTACAGCTTGCCCAGGTCCTCCTCCGTCAGGTGCTGGCCCTTCACCGCCGCCTTCTGCAGCGCCGGCACGTACTTCGCCAGGAACCCCTTGGCCAGCGCGGCGGGCTCCACCTCCATCGCCCACAGGCCCCCGTCCGCCTTGCCCTTCGCCGCCTTGCCCTTGCCCTTCGGCTCCGGCTTGGCCTCCTTGGCGGCCGCGGACTCGTCCTCCTCCAGCTTCACCGGCTTCGCCGACAGCTTCTTCTCCAGCAGATCCGACAGCGAACGCACCGGATCCAACGAGACGAGCAGCACCTTCTCCTTGGGCGCTTCATCCGCGAGCCGCAGCGCGTACGCCGCCGCGAGCGTGGTCTTGCCCACCCCGCCCTTGCCGCCGAAGAAGTGAAGAACTCGCGCGTCGCTCATGAAAACGTGGCCTTCCTTGACGCCCACGGGCCTGGCCGGTCTCCGTCCTGTTCTGGACAGCCGGGGAGAGGGCACACCGGAGGTGCTCCTGAGTAGGGAGCTGTGTCACCGGCTACCCCGTGGGTGTGTGTACCGGAAGGATCGCCCGCAGTGACCCTGTGAGTCAAGCGAAGACGGGGTATCCTACCCTGTGCTTCGCGCACCGCGTCATGCCTCGGTCTCATGAGGGACATGCGCCCTGGCGCCCGCTCTCCCGGTATCTGGACATGGACCGGGAGTGCAAGACCGGGCCAACCCCACAGGTGGGCTCCGGGTCAGGCTCCGGCGAAGTAGGTAGGGCGCGGTGGGACGGCGATCAGCGGATTTCCGGAGTGCTGCCCAGGGAGGGGCCGCCATGGCCCGACAGGGTGTTGCCCTGGGAATCCTTGCCGCCCTGCTGGCGCGCCTCGGCCGCGTAGCGGTTGAGCTTGTTGTAGAGCGTCTTCTCGCTCACCCCGAGCACCTCGGCCGTGCGGGCCTTGTTGTTGCCGTTGCGCTGGAGGCTGCCGAGGATGTACTCGCGCTCCACCGCGTCGAGCGACAGCCCGTAGGGCAGGCGGAAGGTGTGGCGCTCGGGGCTCTTGCCCGCCATGTCGGGGGGCAGGTGCTCGCGCATGATGAGCTCGCCGTCGCAGAGGATGACGGCGCGCTCCACGGCATTGCGCAGCTCGCGGATGTTGCCCGGCCACTCGTGGTTCTTCAGGGTCTCCATGGCGTCCGGGTGCACGCCCGTCACGCGCTTGGCCGAGTCCCCGCGGAACTTCTCCACGAAGTGCTGCACCAGGATGGGCACGTCATCGCGCCGCTCGCGCAGGGGCGGCAGTTGGATCTGGAAGACGTTGAGGCGGAAGTAGAGATCCTCGCGGAAGCGCTTGGCCTCGATCTCCTTCTTGAGATCGCGGTTGGTGGCGCACAGCACGCGCACGTCCACCTCGAGCTCCACCTTGCCGCCCAGCCGCCGCAGCCGGCTCTCCTCGAGCACGCGCAGCAGCTTGGCCTGCAGCTCGATGGGGATCTCCCCGAGCTCGTCCAGGAAGAGCGTGCCGCCATGGGCCAGCTCGAAGACGCCGGGCCGGCGCTGATCCGCGCCGGTGAAGGCGCCCTTCTCGTGGCCGAAGATCTCCGACTCGATCAGGGTGGCGGGGATGGAGGCGCAGTTGATGGCGACGAAGGGCTTGTCGCGGCGCTGGGAGAGGTTGTGGATGGAGCGCGCCACCACCTCCTTGCCCGTACCGGACTCACCGGAGATGGCCACGCTCGCCTTGGAGGGGGCCACCTTCTCGATGAGCTCGAACACCTTGCGCATGTTCGCCGACTGGCCGATGAAGTCCGAGGAGCCGAGCTGCTTGAGGCGCCGGCGCAGGCCCTGCACCTCGCGCATCGTCTCCTTCTTCTCCAGCGCCCGGTCGATGCAGACCTTCAGCCGCGCGGTGTCCAGCGGCTTGACGATGAAGTCATAAGCGCCCTCGCGGATGGCCTCCACCGCGGCGGTGATGGTGCCATGGCCGGTGAGGAGCACCACCGGGCAGTCCGGCAGCTCGTCGCGCAACGCGCGCAGCAAGCCCAGACCGTCCGTCTCCGGCATGGCCAGGTCGGACAGGACCACGTCCGGCCGGAACTCGCCCGCCTTGCGCAGAGCGTCGTGCGCGTCGAACGCGGTCTCGACCTTGTGGCCCCAGGCGGTCAACATCTCCGCCAGCGCCTCACACGTATCGCGCTCGTCGTCCACGGCCAGAATTCGCGCGCTGCCCACGTGAATACCTCCAGACATCTAGAACAACCCAGATAAAGGAAACGTTGCGACAAACACCGCTCGTTGGATCAGACGAGCGGGAAGGAAAGCCGGCACATGCCCGCGCGCAGCTGCAGCTCCACGCCGAGCTGCGCGCACCGCAGCTCCAGGGCCGCGGCCGCCTCGGGGGTGGTCTCCACCGGAGACGGGGTGGCATCCACCACCTCGAGCACCGCCCGGGACTCCTCGGTGCGCACCGCCACCAGCACCTCCGCGCCCTGCTCCGAGCGGCCGTAGGCCCTCATCAGGGCCTGCACCACCAGGAAGCCCAGCTCGCCGGTGTCCGACAGCCGCGCCCGCACTCCGGCGGAGATGGACTGACGCACCTGGAGGCGCCGCTTGCGGCTCTCGTGCGCCAGGACGTCCAGGGCGCGCGTCACCGTCTCCGACAGGTCCGCGTCCCCGGGCGAGCCCGGCCGGTTCACGATGAACTCGGCGAAGCGCCGGAGAATCCCGTCCACGCGCTGGATCTGATCGCGCATGGACTTGAGGTTCTTCTCCTGAGAAGGCGGCACCTGGCCCGTCTCGCCCTTGAGCTTCTCGGACAGCACTTCCAAGTGGATGGAGAGCGCGTTCAAGGGATTGCGCACATCATGCAGCAGGCTATCCATCAGCGAGGGCACCGCCCCATAACGGGCGGCATCCACCACCGGATCCGCCCCTTCGCGCACCGAGGGCGCACTGCTGTTCGCAGCCGTGGAGGTAATCACGAAAGCTCCTAGAGATTGACCGGCGCCCTGCACACCCGCCGCCCTGTCGCTGCGAGGATTTAGGGAGCCGCCCAAGTACCGTCAACCCTGGGGCGGTAATTCTTGCTGGCTGGGAGGTATTCCCACAACGAACCGTCGGACACTCGGCTGTCCAGATGTCCCCGAGTAGACGCTTCACTCGTACTGCAGTTGGAGTCCACGCCCAGTTCGTGCAGCGGACGACAGTGCGGGTTGCGCGATCAGCGCCCGCTCGGCGGCTCAGCGGGGCCCGGCCCCACGAGCTCGATGTTCAGCCGGCCCGCGTACTCGAAGATGCGCGGATCCCGGTAGAACTCGCCGTAGACGATGCGGTGCACGCCCGCGTTCGCGATCAGCTTGAAGCACGGCCAGCAGGGGCTGGCGGTGGTGTAGAGCGTGGTGGGCTTGTCCCGCTCGCTGTCGATCCGCACGCCGTTCTTGGCCGCCTGGATGATGGCGTTGGCCTCGGCGTGGACGGTGGCCACACAGTGTCCGTTTTCCATCATGTGGCCCACGTCGCTGCAGTGCGGCAGGCCACGGATGGAGCCGTTGTACCCGGTGGAGAGAATGGTCCTGTCGCGCACCAGGAGGGCCCCCACGTGCTTCCTGTCGCAGGTGGCGCGGCTGGCCACCTGACGCGCGATGTCCATGAAGTACTGATCCCAGGAGCTCCGGTCGTTGCCCATGCGTGTGCCCTCCGCCTCTGGCGGATGTACCGTGGCGGGACCCGCAGTCGAATTTCCGGCCGGAAGCGCGAGGGAGGCTCGCGGCGGGGCTAGCGGCTCGCGGTCTGCGAGGAGCCGCCCGTGCCCGGCCCCACCGCACCGTTGCCCAGCAACCGGGCGAAGCCCTTCTGCTGGAGGAACAGGCGCACCTTGGAGCTGGGAGCGGCGAAGGTCTCGCCCGGCATGGGCACGTCGAAGCTGAAGTTCTGCTCGGCCACGGCGAAGCCCACCTTGGCGGTGCGGTAGCCCTCGACGATGGCGAGCAGCTTGCCGGATTCGAGGCTGAAGATGCCGCCGCCCGAGGCCCCGTAGCCGATGGCCGCGTCCGTCTTCACCATGCGCGGCGTCTTGCTCTCCTTGTCCCACTCCACGTGGGACACCATGCCGCCGGAGAGCGAGAGGGCCCGGCCGAAGGGCGAGGCGGCGACCACGACGTCATCGCCCAGCTCCAGTTCCGCGTCCGCGGCGAGCTGCGCCGGCCGCTGGGACAGGCCGGGCACCTTGAGCAGCGCCAGGTCCATGTCCGGCACCACGCCCGTGGCCACCACGTGCGCCTGGTACTCGGTGGAGTTGGCGCGATCATCCACGATGGCCACCAGGCGGGGGTCCTTCAGGTCGTCCATCTCCACCGCGTGCGCGTTGGTGATGACGTAGCTGACGAGCCCCTCGGGCGTCTGCTCGTTGCCGATGACCACGCCCGAGGCGGTGCGCCGGGGCTTGCCGTCCTCGAGGATGGCGAGCCGGACGTTGTGCGGAAGGATCCGTTTCACCTGCTCCTTGCGCGTGGGCCGGGGAGTCAAGGCGCCCACCTGCTGCATCACCACCGGCGAGCCGCCCGCCCCACCGGTGCCCGCCGCCTCGGAGGCCGGAGGCGGAGTCGGGGCGGCGGCGCAGGAGAGCATGGCGAAGAGGGCGGGCAGGCCCAGGGAGAAACGGGTCATCGACGCTCCGATGCAGGGAGGGACTAAAATCCCTCTACTCTTAAAGAGTCCCCATCATCCCCGCTGTAACGCGATTTCGGGAAGCATCACGGCCGCCGGGCGCCCGCACGCCCGGCTGCTTCCGGGCCATCACCCGTAGCGCTTCTTCATGAGGAAGAGGATGGCGTCCTTGGCGCAGTGCTCGCAGTAGCCGTAGCGCTCGTGCATCGTCTTGAGGGTGCTCTCCACCTGCGTCTGCTCACGCGAGGACAGCGTGCCGCGCTCCTCGGAGAGGTACTTGAGGACGTTCTCCTTGTTGCGGCGCAGCACGCGCTTGCGCTCCTCGAAGTAGTGGTCGCGCAGGCGGCGGAACATGTCCGGGAAGATGCGCGGGTAGTCCATGTCCGCGTCCGGGTTGTCCAGCTTGTGCGCGCCGATCTGCGAGATGAGGCCGCGGCGGTACTCGCCCGGATCCTCGCCCCGCGGCATGACGATGGCCTCCAGCTCCGCCATGCGCTGCTCGTCCGGGCGCTCCATGGCCCCGGTGATCCGGTTGCGGACCTTCTCGTTCTTCACCCAGTGGCTCACGTTGTAGACGTAGCGCTCCACCAACTCGCGGTACTGGCCCTCGGAGACGAGCCCCATGGACTCGCGCACCTCCTCGTCCACCCGGTCGAGGTACTCGGCCTCCACCGCGCGCACGAACTCCTCATGGTCGTGGTAGCCGTCCACCACCTCCTGCAGGAGGAACTCGTAGACGCTCTTGTCCTTGCAGATGGCCTCGAGCTCCTCGAGCACCGCCAGGCCGTTGAGGCACTTGTAGTCGGGGTTCTGCGCGGCGTTGAAGAGCGCCGTCTTGATCTCCCGGGCGCTGGCGCCGCTGCGGCCCTCGTAGTTGGGGTACGCGTCGGACTCCTCGTACATGTCCATGCGGAGCTTGCGCAGCTCCTTGCCGTGGGAGAGGCTGAGCCGGTCCGGCACCACGCCCTCCTCGTACAGGTGCATCTTCTCCACCGGCGTCACCTGATCCACCAGCTCCTTCACCTCGGGCGGGTAGCGATCCGGGATGGGCTTCTTGAGCCGGGTGAGCACGGCCCACATGGCGGCCACCTCGGTGGCGTGCGGGGCCACGTGCTTGCCCACGGTGGTGGGGGTGATTTGCGCGTCGTAGACCTGCTGCTCCAGCTTGAAGCGGCGCAGGTAGGGCACGCGCACCAGCTCGATGCGGCCCTTGAAGGAGGCGAAGTCCGGCAGCTCCTTGAAGGCGCCCAGGTGCTTCTCGTTGGACGAGGCGATGAGCACCTCGTCGAGCTGCAGCACGAAGTGCTCCAGGGGCACCTGGGACGTCTCGCTGAAGCCCAGCAGGTACTTGAAGGCCTCCAGCGGGCGCTTGAGGAGGTCCGAGTACTCGATGAGGCCGCGGTTGGCGTGCACCAGCGGGCCATGGGGCTCGAAGAGGGCCACGTTGTGGAGCGCGGGGGGGACGTTGAGCTGGGTGCGATCCGCCGTCACCTGCTGGTACATGGCGTCCACGCTCATCTGCGGCTCCACCGTCACCGTGCCCACCTGGTAGCGGCGCGAGATGTAGAAGCGCTCCACGCGCACGTGGCGCATCACCTGGAGGTAGTCGCCCTTGTAGTTGGCCAGCAGCGCCGTGTAGATGCTGCGGCACTTGTGGCACAGCTCCCCGTGCACCATGTAGTCGGAGAGCACGAAGTCGCTGTCACCCTGCCCGTCCCCGTTGCCCAGGCCCTTCTTCTTCAGCGCGCCCTCGAGCAGACGCTGGCGCTCGGTGGCGGGGACGACGAAGAGCGGGTGATCGCGCAGCTCGCAGGGGATGCGCACGTCGATGGACTCGGCGTCCAGGTGCGCATAGGAGGACAGCTCTCCCGCCGCGCCCGCCGCCGCCGCGGCCACCGCCGCGCGCTCGCCCCCGAAGCCGATGGAGCCCTTGACGAGCTTCTCCGAGGGGAAGATCCAGCTGATGCGGTAGAGCGCCCCCTGGGGCTGGCGCGAGTAGTCCTCCATGCCGGCCTTGAGCGAGTTGACGAGCGTCGACTTCGCGCTGCCGTTGGGGCCGTGCAGCATGATGAGCTTGTTGATGCGGCCGGCGCGCGTGAAGTTGCCGAGCAGCCGGTAGATGGCGTTCTGCACCTCTTCCTGGCCCGCGACACCGACCCGGCCATCCCGGTCGACGGCGGGGACATCGAAGACCTTGAAGCGGCGGATCTTCCCCGTGGGGTGCGGCACCAGCTCCGTGCCGTAATGGTCCATCACATCGCGCAGGTATTGGGCGGCGTTGCGCGACTGTCCCCGTGGATCACCCATGAAGAGCGTGACGTACTCCTCGAAGGACAGGATGGAGCGATTCTTCACGAAGTCGTCGGACACCTGGGCGCCCACTTCCTGCAGGTATCGCTTGGCTTCCACGGGATGACTCCTCTGTGCTGTAGTTCAGGAACCCACTAACCACACCGGACGGTCGCCGCCACGTCGCGCGGACCCCCCGGAACTTTCCCCTCGGAGAGCGGGATGTCCAGGGCTCTTGTTTCCGTTGTGTTGTTGGCAGTGCTCTCCGCCTGCCCGCCTACCTCGACGACGCCGTGCGACACGGACACGGATTGTCCCGAAGGCCGATGCCGTCTGGGCGGCTGCGGTCCGATCTGCCTGGACGACACCGAGTGCGGAAGCCGGCAGGTCTGCGCGGGAGGAGCGTGCGCTCCCCGTCCCGAGTGCACCCAGGCCACGGACTGCGCCGAAGGCTTCGCCTGCACGGAGGGCCGCTGCCAGTGCGGCTCGGACGCGGCTTGTGCCGCCAACCAGTCCTGCCGCGAGGGCCGGTGTGTGACGGCCGCCGCGTGCACCTCGGCGGCTGATTGCCCGGCCGGACAGCGCTGCGAGGTGGTCCAGGGCGTGTGTCAGGCCCCCTGTGCCCAGGCCACGGACTGCGCCCCCGGGGTGGATCCGCGTGTGGCCTCGCTGCTGTACGTCTGCCGGGGAGGCGACTGTCTGCGCCAGTGCCTGAATGATCAGCTCTGCGGCGCGGGCTTCGTCTGCGAGGCCGGGACGTGCGTCCGCGCCGGGTGCACCACGCAGGCGGACTGCCCCTCGGGCCAGTACTGCACCAGCGCCACCGCGGGCCGCTGCCTCGAGTACCAGACCTGCGACTCCACCGCGGAGTGCGGCCCCAACACCGAGTGCCGGGCCTTCACCCCGGCCGCCTGTCCTCCAGGCTTCGACTGCGAGACGAAGATCTGCCAGGAGCTGCCGCGCTGCCTGCTGGACACGGAGTGCTCCGCCACCGCGTACTGCCGGGACTCGCACTGCCAGCCCGGCGCCGCGTGCACGGACAGCAGCGCGTGCGCCTCGGGCTTCACCTGTGTGGCGAGCCGGTGCGTGCCGGGCGGTTGCCGGGGACACGCCGACTGCGCCCCGGGCGAGGCCTGCACCGATGGCGCCTGCCGCCCCGCGCCCACGGTGGGGAACATCGTCTCCATCGCCCTGAGCCCCCGGGTGCTCACGCTCGTGGTGGGGGATACCGCGCAGCTCTCGCTGGTGGCCTTCACGCTGGACGGAGCCAGCTTCCCCCTCTCGGAGGCCAGTTTCTCGCCCCTGGACGCGAGCGGCGCGGTGACGGTGTCGTCCTCGGGCCTGGTGACGGCCGTGTCCTCCGGAACGGTGCGTGTGCAGGCCCGGCCCGTGGGCTCGGTGGTGACTCCCCAGGAGGCCAGCCTCACCGTGCTGCCCGCCCTGGAGAGCGGCCGGCGGATCATCGTCGTGGACGCGGCCTCCCGGCGCTCGCTCGCCGGCGTGGAGGTGCTCGGCTGTGACGCGCCTTCCGCCTCCGGCCCCTGCCCCGCCCCCGTCACGGTGACGACGGATATGTTCGGCGTGGCCCTCTTCCCCAGCTTCACCGGGACTACCGCCAGCTTCTCCGCCGCCTCGGGCGAGTTCCGAGCGGACGGGCGCCCCCGCTACGATCGCGTCTCCGTGGTCTCCACGCCCGCGCGCGACGTGCTGCTGCCGCTCGGGGAGAACCCCGTCCACGGCGCCGCCGGCTTCAACGCGGGCATCAGCTTCAACGAGGTGCATTCCTCCGGCGAGCTGTCGCTCGGCGTCTCGGTGCTGTCCGCCGGGGATCCGACGGCGGTGGACCTCTCCAACCTCTTCGGGGAGACCTTCCTCGTTCCCCTCCCCGGCCTCACCCAGCGCGTCCCCGCTCCCGGTGGCCTCGTCGCGTACGCGTCCCTCGGGCTGGCGGGTAATACGGAGATCAAGACGCGCTCGTACGGACTGGGACAGGCCGGGCGCCGCACCGCCGTGGCCTTCGCCGGCAAGCTGCCGCTCGCCCGGGCCACGAGCCTTCGCCCCACGGACCTGCTCGCCTACACCGGCGCGATGGACTACTCGCTCCAGGCCTTCACCTCCATCACCCACCTGCCCTACGTGCCGGACGAGACGGACCTCGATGGGGACGGCCTGTGCTCGGACACCACGCGCTGCGTGGGCAGCGAGGATCTCCCGGACTACGGCCGCTTCACCGGCCTCACCCACCGCCCCCGCCGCGAGCAGCTCCGCCGCACCGAGGTGGTGATCCCCAACCTCCCCTCCGGGCTCGACACCGCCGTGGTCGCCGCCGTGGAGCTCTCCCCCGAGGCCGGACTCATGCCCCTGGGGCTCGCCTCCCAGACGGCCGGAGCGGCCCAGCCGGATGGGACGCGGCCCGTGCCGCCGGTGCTGCTGCGCAGTGGAGCGCCGTACGGAGGGGCCGAGGTGGGCACACCCGGAGTGTGGGTGCTCGCCACGTCCGCCGCCTCGGGGGCGTCCGTCAGCGGGAGCATCGTCCGCGCGCCCTCGCTCCCCACCCGCGTCTCCGTGCCCGCCTTCCTGCCCGTGCCCACCGCGGCCTACACGCCCGCGAGCCGCACCCTCACCCCCTCTCCGGCGAGCTGGAGCACCCTGGCCGGAGCGGGCGCGGGGCTCGCCCGGGTGACGCTCACGGGCGCCCAGGGCCGGCACGTGGTGTTCTTCGCGCTGGAGGCGAGCGGAGGGGCCGTGCGGGTGCCGGACTCGCCCGCGGGGGCTGGCGCGGATCCCGCCGGACAGCCCGGGGTGTCGCTGGAGGTGGCGGCCCTGCGGCTGTCCTCGGGGATATCGGCCGAGGGCCTCCTGGACGCTCCCGGGGTGAACCTGCTCCAGTTCCCGGGGGTGCTGGACGCCTACTCCCGCTCGCGACCCCAGTGAAGTTGCACTAACCTCGCGAGTTGATAAGCCGAGCCCCCCCTCTTCTTCGGAGTTCCCGCGAGATGCACAAGGATCCCATCATCGGCATCGACCTCGGCACGACCAACTCGTGCGCCGCGATCGTCGAGGACGGTGGGAACGTGAAACTCATCCCCTACAAGGGCGGCGAGTACACCATCCCCTCCATCTTCGCGATCGACGACAAGGGCAACGAGCTGATCGGCTACGAGGCCAAGCGCCAGTGGCAGCTCAATCCGAAGAACACCATCTACGGCTCCAAGCGCCTCGTCGGGCGGCACTACAAGAGCGACATCGTCGACTCCATGAAGAAGGTCGTGGCGTACTCGGTGCGCCCCGGCAAGAAGAACGATGTCGTCCTGGACGTGGGCAAGAAGGAGTTCTCCCTCCAGGAGATCAGCGCCAAGATCCTCAACAAGATCCGCGACGTCGCCGCCAACTACCTCAAGACGCCCATCAAGCGCGCGGTGGTGACGGTGCCGGCCTACTTCAACGACCGGCAGCGCCAGACGGTGAAGGAGGCGGGCAAGCTCATCGACCTCGAGGTGGTCCGCATCATCAACGAGCCCACCGCCGCGGCGCTGGCCTACGGCGCCGGCAAGGGCGTGAACAAGAAGGTGCTCGTCTACGACCTGGGCGGCGGCACCTTCGACGTCTCCATCATCGAGATCCGCGACCGCGTCTTCGAGGTGAAGGCCACCGGCGGTGACGTCTTCCTGGGTGGCATCGACTTCGACAACGCCATCATCCACCACGTCCTGACGGACTTCGCGTCGAAGACGGGGATCGATCTGGCCACGGATCCGGTGGCCATGCAGCGCATCAAGGACCTGGCCGAGCGCACGAAGATCGATCTGTCCGCGCGCGACGAGGTGCAGTTCAACATCCCCTTCATCACGATGACGGCGCAGGGCCAGCCGTTGAACATCGAGATGAAGTTCTCGCGCAAGATGCTGGAGAAGCTGACGAACCACCTGGTGGATCGCACGCTCCAGATGGTTGCGCGGGTGCTGGTGGACTCGGGGCTGAGCACCAAGGACATCGACGAGGTGTTGCTGGTGGGTGGGCAGACGCGCATGCCCGTCGTGCAGGACCGGCTCACGAAGTTCTTCGGCAAGACGCCCAGCAAGGGCGTGCACCCGGATGAGGCCGTGGCCGTGGGCGCGGCGCTGTACGCCAAGTCGCTCGAGGACAACTCGAGCATGAAGCTGCAGCTGCTCGACGTGATTCCGATGGCGATCGGCCTGGAGCGCGCGGGCGGGGCGTTCCACACGGTGTTCCCGCGCAACGCGCCGATTCCGAACGCCAAGCAGGTGGTGGCCACCACGAGCATGGACAACCAGACCGAGCTGGCCATGCGCATCTTCCAGGGCGACCACGAGATGGTCGCGAAGAACGACATGCTGGGCGAGTTCACCTTCTCGGGGATCCGCCCGGCCCGTGCGGGCACGGTGCAGGTGGAGATCACCTTCGACGTCAACGTGGAAGGCATCCTCACCATGCGCGCCAGGGACCCCGCCACCGGCCGCGAGATGAAGACCACGGTGCGGGTGAGCTGACCCGTTTCTGGCGCTTGGTGTTCCTGCGCCCACCTACTTCCTCGCGCGCCTGTTCTCCCTCTGTGCCTATTTCCCCTCGCCCTCCGGGAGAGGGACGGGGTGAGGGTGCGTGCTCATCTGGTTCCAGATCCGTGTGAGCATGGCCTCCGTCTCCTGCAGCACCTCCCGATTCGAGAACCGCAGCACCGTGAGTCCGTGGGCCTCCAGGAACGCCGTGCGCTCCGCATCCCGCACCTGCTGCTCCGGCTGTGCATGGCCATCCCCGTCCAGCTCGAGCACCAGCTTCGCCTCGTGCGAGTAGAAGTCGAGGATGTACGGACCGAACTGGTGCTGGCGCCGGAACTTCACTCCCACCAGCCGACGGGCCCGCAGCAGTTTCCACAGCAGGGACTCGGCATCCGTGGTGTCCGCTCGGAGCCGCCGGCACAGGGTCAGCAACCCGAGTCGATCCAGTTCACCGTGGGACGATCTGTACACGCACCCTCACCCCGTCCCTCTCCCGAGGGGAGAGGGGAAATTGGAAAAGCCCCCGTGCCTCGGTGGGCAACGGGGGCTCTTCTACGAGAGGAGAAGCCTGGCTACGCCGACTTCTTCTCCTTCTCCATCACCAGCTGAGGGGGCTCGTGCTTGGTCACCACCGTCTCGGTGATCTTGCACTCCTTCACCCCATCCCGGTACGGGACGTCGTACATGATGTCCAGCATCGCGTCCTCGAGGATGGCGCGCAGGCCGCGCGCTCCGGAGTTGCGCCGCATCGCCTCCTTGGCGATCGCCTTCAGCGCCTCCTTCGTGAAGGTCAGCTTCACCTTCTCCATCTCGAAGAGCTTCTGGTACTGCTTGATCAGCGCGTTCTTCGGCTGCGTGAGGATCGTGATCAGATCCTCTTCCTTCAGGTCGTTCAGCGTCGCCACCACCGGCAGACGGCCGATGAACTCGGGAATCATCCCGAACTTCATCAGGTCCTCCGGCTCGACCATCGCCAGCAGCTCGCCCACGCTGCGCTCTTCCCGGTGGGTGATCTTCGCCCCGAACCCCAGGCCCTTCTCGCCCACCCGGCGCTTGATCACTCCGTCGATCCCGTGGAACGCGCCACCGCAGATGAACAGGATGTTCGTCGTATCAACCTGCACGTACTCCTGCTGGTTGTACTTCTTCCCACCCCGCGGCGTCACATTCGCCCGCGTTCCCTCGATGATCTTCAAGAGCGCCTGCTGCACGCCCTCGCCGCCCACGTCCCGCGTGGCGCTCGGCGTGTCACCCTTGCGCGCGATCTTGTCGATCTCGTCGATGTAGACGATGCCCCGCGCCGCCTTCTCCACGTCGTAGTCGGCGTTGTGGAGCAGGTTCTGGATGATGTTCTCCACATCCTCGCCCACGTAACCGGCCTCGGTGAGGCTGGTGGCGTCGGCGATCGTGAAGGGAACGTTGAGGAAGCGCGCCAGCGACTGCGCCAGCAGCGTCTTGCCGCTTCCCGTGGGACCCACGAGCAGGATGTTGCTCTTGCTCAACTCCACATCATCCGAGCCCGAGGCCTTCATCCCCGGACGCGGCCGCGCAGCCGGCTTCTTCTGATAGATGCGCTTGTAGTGGTTGTAGACGGCAACGGAGAGGACCTTCTTGGCCTGGTCCTGTCCGATGACGTAATCGTCGAGGAACGCCTTGATCTCCATCGGCGTCGGCAAGCTGACCTGCGGCTTGCCCTCCTCGCGCTCATTCTCGTCCGCGATGATGTCGTTACAGAGCTTGATGCACTCGTCGCAGATGTAGACCGTCGGGCCCGCGATGAGTTTGCGGACCTCGCGCTGCGACTTGCCGCAGAACGAGCAGGACAGGTTGACGTGGTGCTCCTTCTTCACTGCCGCCTCCGAGTTCACCGACCCCGGTTCCCCGGAGCCTACCTAGCCGACACCCTCACCACACCCTAGTTGCCTGGCTGCCCACGTCTCGAACAGCCGTCCGACAAAATATAGGCTCCGACTGAAGCCGCAGGAAGCCCATCTAGGATGTGTCGACCGGCGGGCTGTGCACCGCCGGACGAGGTCAGCGTTGAGTAACACTCGTTCAGGCGTCATTCACGCCCGAAGCGAGCTCCTCCAGGTCCTCGGCCAGGGCGCCCGCCCGCTCAGCAATGGCGTGGGGTACCCGGCGGCACCCGGACACCTCGGCGGCCAGCTTCCGGGCCAACTGCGCCAGCTTCCTCACCTGGTGGCTCTCCGGGGGGGGCTCGGGGGGCGGTTTGGGGAAGCGCTCCACGAACTCCTTCTTCAGCTCGTTGGGCGGCTTCTCCGCGTTCCAGATACTGTCACGCAGTGAACGATACTCCTGCGGCGAGAGCTGTCCACGCTCCTCCGCGTCCGCCAGGACCTCGATGACCTCGAAGGGGGGCGCCTTCTGGGGGAAGTCCGGCTGGGACACCTCCTCGGGGGCCTCGTGCTTGGCCAGGAAGCTGAACGAGCGCGTGAGCTTCAGCGCCGTCTGCTTCTTGATGTGCAGCTCCTTCAGGGCGTAGGCCTCGAAGGAGTTGTAGCCCCAGGGCTCCCACAGGTTCTCGTCCCGGACCTGCACCAGCAGCTTGCCCAGCTCGGCCCAGGTGGACTTGAAGCGCTTGGCCGCCACGAGGACGGTGTGGCGGAAGGTGCCCGGGGGCACGGAGGCGGCCTTCTTCTCGATGTCGATTTCAGCAGCGGTCACCATGCCCCCTGTATCGGGCAGGAAAACCGGGGGGGCAAAAAAGCGGCCCGCTGCCTCCTCTATCTACCGCCTCACTTCTTACCGATGGTGAACGCCAGGTTCACCGTGGCGCGCTCTCCCGTGTAGGGCTTGAAGGGCCACTTCTTCATCTCGCCCAGCAGGCAGTCGAAGAGCGGTCCCTTCTTCAGCTGCGGATGGTCCACCCACAGCTGCGCCACCCGGCCGTCGTTGCCGATGGTGAACTCGAGCGGCACCTTGGCCGCGAAGCCCGGACGGCGCTCGGCCTCCTCCTTGAAGCACCGGTAGAGCGTGGCCTGGCTCTGCTTCACCACCCGGTTGATGGCCGCCTGGTCGTAGTTGACCTCCGTGGACATGCCATCCGGGTCCGTCGTCACCCTGCCCGAGGGGCGCCCGCCCGTGGGACGGCGATCCGGCTTCGCCACCGGCGCCGCCGAGGCCACCTTCTCCGGCTTGTCCGTCTTCTCCGGCACCGTCTCCGTGGGCTTGCCCGGAGTCTTCTCCGGCGTGCGCTGCTTCGGCTCGCCCGGGTACTCGAACAGCTCCTCGGAGCCGGAGCGCTTCGCCACGGTGATGACCGGCACGGACATCTCGATGGAGAGCTCGTCGCCCTTGACCCCGGGCAGGTACACCGACGAGTAGCGGGCGATCTGCCACGCCCCCGCTCCCAGGCCGCCGAGCACCATCAGCGCCACGCCTCCCGCGAGCAGCCGCTGGCGCATCCGCCGCGAGCGCAGCGCCCGGGCCTCCGCCTCCA
Source organism: Archangium gephyra (assembly GCF_042230915.1). Taxonomy (GTDB): domain Bacteria; phylum Myxococcota; class Myxococcia; order Myxococcales; family Myxococcaceae; genus Archangium; species Archangium gephyra_B. The sequence continues at coordinate 6,873,585 of NZ_CP102578.1, forward strand.
CCCGCTGCTTCGCCGCCGCCTTGGACACGTGCAGCCGGAAGCCGTCCAGCTCCTCGAGCTTGCGGAAGCCGCTCGGGCCGGTGGCCGATACCTCCGTCTTCCCGGTCACCGCTCCGGCGTACAGCTTCTCCACCAGTTGGTGGCCGGTCAGGGGACCGAGGACGAGATCCCCCTGGCGGTAGAGCCATTGGGAATCGAGCTGCTCCCTTTCGGGATCATGGAGGTCTTGTGCGGCCGACATGGGCCGGGAAGTATCCCAGGCCGCACGGGTCATCACAACGCCCCTCTCCACTCCCTTCCGCTCGCTCCCCCCTACCCTCCGTGAAAAGAACCCCCGCCGCCCTGTGGATCTGGTACCGCGGCACCCACTTCCGTGGTTACCAGCGTCAGCCGGAAGGCCCCACCGTCCAGGAGACCCTCGAGGCCTCGCTCCGCAAGGCCGGGGTCCCCTACACCGTCATGGCCGCCGGCCGCACCGACCGCGGCGTCCACGCCCGCATGCAGGTGGTCAGTGTCCGGCTCCCTCCCTGCTACACCTCGGAGATGCTGTCCGAGCGGCTCCCCCCCCACCTCCCGCCGGATCTCGGGCTGTGTGTCGCCCGGCGCCCGCCCGAGGGCTTCCATGCCCAGTGGAGCGCCGCCGGCAAGGAGTACCGCTACCGCATCCAGCTCGGCGGCACCGTCTCCGAGGCGTGGCGGCCCTTCGTCATGGAGCCCGCCGCCGAGCCCCGGTTGATGGAGGGCAGCGCGTTGAAGCCCGAACGGGTGGCGGAGGTGCTCGGCGCCGCCGTGGGCTGCCGCGACTTCTACGCCTTCCACGAGCACTCCAGCCTGCGCAAGCCGCGCACCCTCGAGTCCGCCACCCTGCACGAGCTGGGCAATGGTCTCTTCGAGGCCCGGCTGAGGGGAGATGGCTTCGGGCGCTACCAGGTGCGCTACCTCGTGGGCTCGGCGCTGCTCACCGCCGCCGGCGTCCTCTCCGAGGAGCTCTTCCGCCTCGCGTTGGAGCAGGGCACCTCCATCCCCGGCCTCAAGGCCCCGGCTCAGGGACTGCTGCTCTGGGAGGTGCTCTACCCGTCCGCCGTGGATCCGTTTCCCGCCGAGGAGCGGGCCCGCGCCCCGGGTCTCCCCCTGGCGCCTCCCTTCTCCCTCCCGGACGAAGCGGATTCCGCGGCCGCCTAGTCGACCAGGCGATCCTCGTACTTCGTCAGCAGATCCGAGATCGCCTCCCGCAGGTACTCGCTCTGGCGGATCCTCGTCGAGCGCGACAGCTCCTTGAGCGCATCGAGCTTCTCGCGGCTGAGACGGAACACCACCGAGGTGAGGCGAGGATTCATGTCCATGTGCGTGATCTCCTACAGGTGCGCACAAGGTCTCACAGACGCATCGGATCGCAAGAAAATCCCCGCACCCGTCAGATCACCTGGGGATCATCTGGGATCAGAACCGGATCACAGAGGGGCCCGCGCACGCAGCCGCTCTGCTCTACGTCCGATCCGCGCGCGGATCCAAATCCCGGCTGCGCATCCAGAGGGGAATCCGGGGTGCGACATACCCTCACCCCGACCCTCTCCCAGAGGGCGAGGGAGGGGTTGGCGCGGATCAGGAACGGATCAGATGGGGGATCAGGCTGGGATCAGCCGCGGATCAGCGCGGGATCACCTGTTGGATCAGCTCACCACCGGCAGCGGGTGGGCGTCCGCCGGCCGCTGGATCCCCGCCGCGTCGTTCATCCGCCCCGAACGGAACGGCTCGAGGTCCAACGCCACGAACTTGAAGCCCAGCGCCTTCAGCGCCTTGTCCACCTCGCGCCGCACCTCCGCCGACAGGAAGCGCTCGTACTCCTCCGCCGCCAGCTCGATGCGCGCGATCTCGTCGTGGTAACGCACCCGGAACTGCCGGAAGCCCCGCTTGCGCAGCTCCGACTCCGCCCCGGCGATCTGGAACAGCCGCTCGCGCGTCACCGACGTGCCGTACGGAATCCGCGACGCCAGGCACGCCATCTGCGGCTTGTCCCACGTGGGCAGCCCCAGCGCGTGGCTCCACGCCCGGATCTCCTCCTTCGTCAGCCCCGCCTTCGCCAGCGGCGACTGCACCGCGTGCTCCTTCGCCGCCTGGTGCCCCGGCCGGTGATCCTTGAAGTCGTCCGCGTTGAAGCCGTCCAGCACCACCTCCAGCCCCAGCTCCTTCCGCTTCGCCTCGCAGATGTCGTACAGCTCCGTCTTGCAGAAGTAGCAGCGGTTGGTCGGATTGGCCGCGTAGCTCGGGTTGGCCAGCTCGTCGCTCGACATCACCATGTGCCGCGCGCCCAGCTTCGCCGCCAGCTCCCGCGCCTCCCGCTCCTCCTCCGGGGCCACCGACGCCGACAGCGCCGTCAGCGCCAGCGCCCGCTCCCCCAGCTCCTCCACCGCGATCTTCAGCACGAAGGTGGAGTCCACCCCTCCCGAGAACGCCACCAGCGCCGAGCCGTGCGCGCGCAATGCCGCACGCATCGCGTCCAGCTTGGGGCGGGAGGAATCACACAGGGCCTGAATGCGCTCGGGAGTCAGCATGGGGGCACCTCTATAAACGAAGAACCCCCGGGTTGCCCGCGCAACCTGGGGGTCCTCGATGCTCTCGGGCCCACGTCCCTCGCTCGCCAGGAGGGGGATGGGCCGCCCGGCTAGCGAGCCTTGCGCTTGGGAGCCGCCGCCTTCTTGGCCGCCGGCTTCGCCACCCGCGCCGCCCGGGCCGCGGGACGCGCCTTGGCGCCCTTGCCCGCCGCCGCCGGCTTGGCCGCCGGTGCAGCAGCCTTGGCCGCCGGCGCCGCCTTGCCCGACTTCGGGGCCGACGACACCCGCGTCACCTCGGTCTTCGTCGGCGGCTGCGCCTTCATCTTCTTGCCGGTGATGATCTTCAGCTCCTCGACCGTCACGTACCCGAGGTCCAGCAGCGACTGGAAGATCTTCCCCGCGCCGTCCTCCACGCTCTCCACGTCCGAGTGGATCACCACCTCGGCCGAGGCCGGCGGCTCATACGGCTCGGTGATGCCGATGAAGTTGGGGATCTCCCCGCTCAGCGCCTTCTTGTAGCGGCCCGTGCTGTCGCGCTCGATCAGCTTCTCCGTCGGGCAGTCCACGTACACTTCGATGTAACGGCCGATCGTCCGGCGGTTGTCCTCGCGCCCCGCCTTGTACGGGCTCACGCTGGGAACCAGCACCGCCACGTTGTTACGGGTGAGCAGCCCGGCCACATACCCCAGCCGGCGGACGATGGTGTTGCGCTCGTCCTTGCTGTCTCCCAGTCCTTGCCAGAGATCGTCCCGGAGCTCGTTCTCGTCGAGAATCTCCACGTTGCGATCCACCTGCCTGAGCCGGGCCGCGATGTAGGCAGCCATCGTACTCTTGCCGGTCCCGGACATGCCGGTCAGCCAAACGGTAAAACCAGTCGTCTGCGCCATAACGGGTCCCAAACTCCCTGCGGCTCCAGTGGGTTACATCCGTGCCCCCCGAGAGCGCGGCAGATCAAAAGTCCGGGGCGTTATAGACGAAAAACGCATCGTTTGACAATTCGCACCCACCTTTCCGCAGGTAGGGGGGGCAACCAGCCAAGTGCCCGCCTTCTCAAGGGATTTCCAAGGGTTGGACGGGCTCAAAGTCAAGCAAAACCTGACGGCCCTGGAAAAATCCGCACTCCCACCAGAAAATTTTCGCCTCCCTGACACACCCCGAGTGGAGAGCGATCACGAGGTAGGAAACGCCGGGAAGCAGCGGATGTCCGTCCGGGGCGGCCTGGCGTCGGTCCTCGTCGGAGAATTCCGCACCGCTGTCCACATGGGAGTGGAAGACACAGGCCACGTGCTCGCCCCGGGCCTCCGCTTCCATCAGGACGCCGAGCCATTCACGTGGATCAAAGGAGTAGGCGGTCCGGGAGGTGCGAGGAAAACGCACAGGGTCCCGGGCGTGGAGCTCGTCCTGGGCGTTGCGCAGGGGGCGAACCCGCCAGGGCCCGGACTCCCCCGCCCGTAGCAGCACCCCACAGCCCTCCCGGGGATAGGAGGACACCAGGTGTCGGATGACGTCCGACAAGTCTTCCGGAAGAGCGGGGCTCACCCTGGCTCCTGAAACAACCGCGGCGGCCCCTCGCCGGCCCGAGTCAGCCACACCGGGCACAGCGCCGCATCGGCAGGTCCGTCAGCACACCCGGCGCCTCCCAGCCGCATGCCCCCAGCACCGGCCCCATCCCGAGCAGCAGCCGCTGGAGGATCAACGCCCCCAGCGCGCCCAGCCCCACCCCGAGCGCCCCCGAGGGCGGAGCCGCCAGCGCGGCCGTAGTGGCCTCGAAGCAGCCGGCACACCCCGCGGCGCTCCGGAAGACGGCCACGCCCCGCGTCCCATCACCGCCCAGCGCCACCCAGGGGCCCTCGCCGTCCCAGACCGCGGGCAGTTCCGCCAGCCGCCCGGTCCCGCGCGCGGGCAGTGCATCCGCGTTGACGTCCGGCAACACCCGCGCGAGCACCTCCGCACCCGGCCGGCCTACCTCCTCCGCCTGGACGAGGAAGCCCTCGGCTCCGGACGCCAGGGGCTCGGGGCCCGCCTCCACCGCCGTGCCTCCGGCCGCCACGTACGCCGCGGCCGTCAGCCCCGCCGTCCCTGCCGCCTTCAGCCGCACGCCTCCCGCCAGCAGCTTCTCCTGCCCTCGCCCGCCCACCTCGCGCAGGAGGATCTGCCTCGAGTAGCGGAGGATCTGCTCCTCGCGCAGTGCCATCCCCCTACCCTCCCGCGATGGCCGGAATGAGGGTGATGCGATCTCCCTCCGCCACCGGCGTGGACAGCTCCTGCAGGAAGCGGATGTCCTCGTCGTTGAGGAACACGTTGACGTAGCGCCGCACCGCGCCCTTGTCGTCGAACACGCGCGCGCCCATCCCCGGGTGCGCCTGCTCCAGGTTCTTCAGCACCTCGCCCACCGTGGCGCCCGCGACGCGCACCTCGCCCTTGTTGCCCGTGAGGCCACGCATGGTGGTGGGAATTCGAATCGTGGCCATCTCTCAGGCTCCTCCCTGCTTGCGCAGCAACAACCGGTGGGTTCCATCGCCCCGAGGCTCCAGCTCCAGCACCTCGTGGCCCTCCTCGCGCGCGTTGCGCGGGACGTTCTTCAACGGCTCGTCCCCCCGCAGCACCACCTCCAGCACCGCGCCGTCGTCGAGCGCCTCCAGCGCCAGCTTGGTGCGCACGTAGGTCATGGGGCAGACCTCACGGGTGATGTCCAACGTCCGGGTCACCTCGTGCATCGGGCGCTCTCCTCGGTGAAGACGGGCGGGCGCGGGCGGGAACAGCCCTCGCAATCGGGAGCGCGGCGCACGCGCACCTGGCGGCCCCGCAGAGTGGCCCCATCGAGCACATGCAGGGTGGCCGTGCCGTCCGCCGCCGGAGCCGCGCCCGTCAGCCGCTCCAGAATCAACAGGGCCTGCAGCGCCCCCACCAGCCCCGCCATCGAGCCGAGCACCCCCGCCTGGGCGCACGTGGGCACCGCGTCCGGCGACGGCGGCTCCTCGTACACGCAGCGCAGGCACGGCCCGCCGGGCTCCACGCGCATCGCCTGCCCCTGCATCCGCAGCACCCCGCCGTAGACGAGCGGCACGCCCGCCGCCACCGCCATGTCCGACAGGAAGAGCTTGGTGGACGTGCCGTCGGTGGCATCCACCACCGCGTCATGGGCCTGGAACAGGGAAGCGGCGTTGCGATCGTCCACCCGCTCGGTGAGCGTCTCCACGCGCAGGGCCGGGAAGGCCCGCCTCAACCCCTCCGCCGCCGACTCCACCTTGGGCCGGCCCACGTCCGAGGTGCGGTGCCACAGTTGCCGGTGGAGGTTCGTCACGTCCACCCGGTCCGGGTCCACCAGCGTCAGGTGCCCCACGCCCGCGCGCGCGAGCGCCAGCGAGGCCGGACAGCCCAATCCGCCCGCGCCCACCACCAGCACCCGTGCCGAAGCCACTCGTTCCACGCGCGCGACCCTCGCCGAGCCCCCCGTCCGCCGTCAACCCCGCCCGGCGAAAAGCCGCCCCGCTCCGCACCCGAACGAATATCTTCCCGCCCCGCTCCGTCGCCACTCCCACCCGCGCACCGTCGCGGAGCACCTTCACCCCGCCTTCCCACCCAGAGGACTCATGAGACACGCGCTCGCCCTCCTCGCCGTCGCCCTGCTCGCCACCGGCTGCCCCAAGAAGACCGGGGAGAACCAGCCCGCCGACAACCCCACCGCCAATGATGCCGGACAGAACGTCGGCCAGACCACCGGCACCACCGGGTCCACCCTCACCGCTCCCCCCGACGCGGGCGGCCCCAAGGGCCAGGGCGGCGATCAGGCCACGGTCGAGGCCTGCGTGGACCGTTGGCTCCAGGAGCACAAGCTGGACCGCTACGGCAACGCCGAGGGCACCATGTACGCGGGCGGCACCCCGCTCTTCAACGAGGCCACCGGTGAGAGCCGGGACCGGCTCGAGTACGTCTTCGAGCGCCAGCCCGAGGCCCGCAAGGCCTGCGTCACCCAGAAGGCGCAGTAGTCCCCGCCACCTCCCAGCACCAGGGAGGCAGGCGTCCGGAGTGGTGGTATTCCCGAAAACCCGGCAGGTCCCTTAAGCTGCCGGCTCGATGGAACCCGTCCTCACGCTCGAAGAAGACACTCCCGACTCGCACCGGCGTGCTCGCGTGCGCGAGGTGCTCGAGCGTCGCAAGCTCACCGACAGCATCTCCGCCGAGCAGGCCGCGGCCTCGTGGGAGCAGGATCGCTTCGTGGCCCGGGCCCGCGCCCTCTACTACGCGCGCCTCATGTTCCTCACCCTGGGCATGGCCATCCTCGCGGTGCCGGAGTGGTCCTCCTACTTCGCCTTCCAGGGCACCTTTGCCTTCGCCGGCTACTTCGCGATGCTGCTCTACAGCGTCGCGAACTTCACGGTCATCGACCACCCCAAGGCCGGCCGCTGGGTGACGTACATCACCCTGTGCTTCGACCTGCTCATCACCGTGGTGCTCATCAACAAGCCCCAGGTCGGCGGCGGTCTGCAGAGCCCGCTGCTCGGCACGCAGCTCGTCTTCACTACCCTCTTCGCCATCCTCTTCCCCAAGCCGCTGGGGGTCGTCCCGCCCCTACTGGCGCTGCCCATCACCGCCCGGCTGGATCTGCTGCTCAACCGCGACGTCACCGCCGTCGAGGTGCTCACCATCTTGTGGTACTCAGCGCTCAACTTCACCATCATCTACGTGCTGGTGTACCTCACCGAGCGTGATGCCCTCGCCCACCGCGAGGTGGTGGAGCTGCAGGGCGATCTCAAGGAGATGGCCGTGGTGGAGGAGCGCAACCGGCTGGCCCGGGAGATCCACGACGGCCTGGGCGCCTCGCTCTCCTCGATGATCATCCAGGCCGAGTTCATCCTCGGCATGGCGAAGGACGACTCGCTGCGCTCGGAAATCCAGGAGCTCAAGGCCACCGCCGAGGAGTCCATCGAGGAGCTGCGGCGCAACCTGCAGATGATGCGCGAGGACTTCGAGCTGACCCAGGGGCTCGAGGACTACGTGAAGACGTTCGGCGACCGCACCCAGGTGGACCTGCGCTTCGAGCGCACGGGCCTGCCGCGCAAGCTGTCCCCGGATGCCCAGCTCGCCCTCTTCCGCATCCTCCAGGAGTGCCTCTCCAACGCCGTCAAGCACGCCCAGCCCAGGCAGGTGCAGGTGAAGCTCGACTACGACCTGGACCGGGTGCACCTCATCGTCCGCGACGACGGCAAGGGCTTCGATCCCAAGCAGACGCCTCGCGGCCACTACGGCCTGCTCAACATGCGCGAGCGGGCCATGAAGCTCGGCGCTACCCTCATCGTCGACTCGGCGCCGGGTCACGGCACCCGCGTATCCTTCTCCCTCCCCTCCAGCCCATGACCGAAGCGATCGCGCCCTCCCCTATCCGCGTCTTCGTCGTCGAGGATCAGACCAAGATCCTCAAGAACCAGCTCCGCCTGCTCGAGAGCAACCAGGACATCACCATCGTCGGCACCGCGCTGTCCGGCGAGGCCGCGCTCGAGGAGGTGCCCCGGGTCACCCCGGACGTCCTCCTGCTGGACCTGGGCCTGCCACGCATGAGCGGCATCGACGTCACCCGCGAGGTCAAGGCCCGCTGGCCCGAGGTGGAGATCCTCATCTTCACCATCTTCGACGAGGAGGACAAAGTCCTCGAGGCGGTGAAGGCCGGGGCCTCGGGCTACCTGCTCAAGGGCACGCCCGCGGACAAGATCATCGAGGCCATCAAGGAGGTGCGCGCCGGCGGCACCGTCATCCAGCCGAGCCTCGCGCGCCGGCTGCTGCGCCACTTCCGCGTGGAGCCGGACTCGAGCCCCGTTCCCACCGAGCCCGTGGCCTCGCCGCCCGCGCCCGCCGCGCCCGAGGCCCCACCCGCCGCCTCCGAGGCCAGCGAGCCCCTGCTCAAGCCGCTGTCCAACCGCGAGACGGAGCTGCTCCAGCTCATCGCCAAGGGCGTGTCCAACAGCGAGGCGGCCCGGCTGCTCAACCTCTCCAAGGCCACCATCCGCACCCACCTCGAGCACATCTACCGCAAGCTCGAGGTCACCAACCGCGTGGAGGCCGTCACCGAGGGCATCCGCAAGGGCCTCATCTCGGTGTGACGGGCCTGGGGGTTACCCGGAGCCTCACCAGGCGGCGGTGACCCCCGCGACGATGCTCGAGTAGGACTCCTCGGCCACGCCGCTCTCCGTCCAGCCGCGCCGGGTGCCCACGCCCGTGTAGCGATCCTTGTAGGACTCCAGCCGGAAGCGCGCGGAGTAGCCGAGCGGGCCCCAGAGGTCTCCCGCCACGCCCAGCTCCGCCGCCCAGCCCAGGCTCGACACCGACTCGCCGTAGTCGCGCACCTCGGCCACCTGCGAGCCATCCTCGTCCCGCAGGAGCGACTGCCCGGGGTTGGGCCGGAAGAAGAGCTGGCCCGAGCCCTCGATGCGCACCGCGCGCATCAGCGGCACCGACACGTCCAACCCCACCGCCGGGTAGAAGCGGTGCACCACCGGCAGCGGCACGTCCATCCGCTCGCCCACGTCGAACTCCCGGCCGAGCCCTCCCAGCCGCACCCCGGCGTGGCCCCACAGCGGCGTCGCCTGCGTCCCCAGATCGAAGAAGTAGCGGTAGGCGAGCATCGCCCCATAGGCCGTGTCCGTCGCGTACACCTCGCGCTCGGGCGTCTCGCCCACCGGCGAGGACACCTGCACCGTCGTGCGCGCGAAGCTGCGCTGGTAGCCCAGCGTGAGCCCCACGCCGCGCAGCAACGTCGGCCAGTGCGCAAGGGGAAACACCTCCGCCTCCGCGGCGATCCCCGCGTACGGCGCCTGGGAGGTGAAGTCCGAGATGTCCCCCACCTGCTGCTCCGGAGGCCGCGCGTCGTACTCGCTGCACGACGTCACGCCCGGCCGCGCGCAGTAGCGGCGCCACGTCACCGCCGCCCCGAGCAACACCTTCAGCCGCGAGGGCATCCGGCCCCCGGCCAACACCCCGTCTTCCTCCTCCTGCTCGGGAAAACCTCCCCCACTGCCCTCGAGCTCCGTGAGGTACGTGTGCGACTCCTCGTCCAGCTCCTCCCACGCGGGAACGGGCTTCGACTCCGGAACGAGCACCGGCTTCGGAGCCGCCCCGGGCGTGGCCTCGGCCCTTGGAGCGGAAGCCGTCCCCTGGTGCGCGGGCGGCGGCTCGGGCTGCGCTGGACGGGCCGGCTCCACCGCCTCCGCCTCTCCCGTGCCCACCGCATGGGGCTCGGGCGCGGGCGGCTCCACCGCGGGCGCCGGCTGGGGCACGGGAGCCGAGCCGGCCACCGACTCCGGCGGCTCGGGCGCTGACGGCTCGGACTCGGGCGCCTCAGCGGGCGCGTTCGACGCCTTCACCGCGTCGATCACCGCCTGGGTGAACTTCCGGGCCTCGTACTTCGGCAGCAGCCCGCGCTGCAGCACGAACTCCCCGGTCCAGATCTCCTGGCCCTCCTCGTCGAGGAGCCGGGCGCTGAAGGTGCTGTAGGTCCGCCCCGCCGAGCCCGTGAGCACGGCATCCACCTTCAGCGTCGGCGCCAGACGCGCCACCACCCGGCGATCAACGGAGGCGGGGCCTCGCAGCTTCTGCTTCGCGGCGGCCATCGCCCAGGCCGCGGGCGGCAACACCTGCACCTGGCGCGTCTTGCGCAGCAGCCCCGTCACCTGGGCACGCAGCTTGTTGTTCTTGTCCCCTTCGAGCGCGGACACGGCCACGCGCTCCGCGCGCGCGGCCTGCGAGGTGAGCATCAGGGCCAGGGCCAGCACCGCGCCCCAGCGAGACAACCAGCGTCCAGAGGCCATCATGGATGGCCAGCAGACTCACCCAGCGCGCGGGCCGTTGTCCAGGCTCGCGCAAGCCGGGCGTCAGACCTCGGCCACCGTTGGTCCAGGAGCGATCACTGTCTGCGGCGCGGCCACCGGCTGCGGCACCACCATGGGCACGGGCGCGGGCTGGGCCACCGCCGGAAGCACCACGGGCTGGAGGCCCAGGAAGTCACGCCGGTAGATGCGCACCATGGCCATGAAGAGCGAGGCGATGAGCGGCCCCACCAGCAGCCCCATCATCCCGAACACCGCCAGCCCGCCGAACATGGAGAGGAAGACGAGCAGCGGGTGGAGCGCCATGCGCGAGCCGCACAGCTTCGGCCGGATGACATTGTCGATGCTGCCCACCACGAAGGCGCCCCAGGCCAGCAGGAAGACGCCCTCGTTCACCTTGCCCGCCATCACCAGCACCACGCCGATGGGGCCCCAGACGAGCGCCGTGCCACCCACCGGCACCAGCGACACCAGCACCATGGCCGCGCCCCACACGCCCGCGTGCGGCACCTTCGCCAGCATCAGCCCCACCAACCCCATCGCCCCCTGCACGAAGGCGGTGATGGTGTTGCCGTAGACAATGGCGTGCGCCACGTCCGTGAACTCCTGCGCGAACGCCTGGATGTAGCGCTTGTCCAGCGGCACCAGCTGCGTGGACTCGGCCCAGAGGCGGCGGCCGTCCAGGAAGAAGTAGTACATGGCCACGGCCATCAGGAAGAGATCGATGATCAGCTCCGTGCCGGCCCCCAGCAGGTCCGTGATCACCGAGGCCCCGTTGGTCATCGCCCCCAGCAGCGCCTCCTCCGTGCGCGAGCCGTGCAGGTTGGCCGGCACGAAGCGCCGCAGCCCCCTCGGCAGGCTCGCGACGAGCTGCTGCTGATCCACCCCGTCCAGGAACGCCTGCGAATGCTCCAGCAGCGCCAGCACCTCGCGCCCCACCAGCCACCCCACCACCGACAGCGGCACCAGGATGAGCAGGAAGACGGCCAGCGTGGACAGACCCGCGCACAGCGCCGGATAGGCCCTCAGCCGGGTCCGGAACAGGACATCCTGCAGGGGCCGGAAGAGCACCACCAGGAAGCCGCCCAACAACACCGGCATCAGGAAAGGAAGCAGGATTCTCGAGAAGAGAATCAGCGCCAGGGCGAAGAGCCCGGCGAAGATAAGATTGGACCACCGCTTCGTGTCGAGCCCAGTCACGCCCACCCCTCCACCCCCAACAACGACACCCCGCCCAGCACGCGACAGAACGTAGGAACTTCGCTTCCCAGCGGGAAGCCTGGGCGCGTTTCGTGAGGTAGACGATCCATGACTTCTGGACGCTTCCGATTCCCCACCTCCGCCCTCACGTTGGCCGGAGTGCTGCTGCTCGCCCCCGGGTGCGGAGGCTCCTCGCGGGGCTGCACCGACTGCCCCCCCATGGAGGGCCTCTACGGCCTGGAGCTGGAGCCGGGGACGCTCCCCTCCGCCTGCGAGGGTATAACGGTGGCGCTCCCCCAGGGGCCGCTGGACGTGAGCCGCCAGGGCAGCGAGGTCGCCGCGACGCTGGACGGCATGACGCTGCGCGGCACGCTCTTCCAGACATACGACTTCAGCCTGGTGGGCGACAGCCTGGGGCAGGCGACGGATGGGGGGACCCGGGGGCCCGACTCGGCCATCCTGTCCGGACGCTACATCCCCGCGATCGGGGACGGCGGCGTGCCCAGACTGGTGGGGGACTGGCAGGGGACCTACTCGAGCACCACGGGCAGCAACACCCGGCGATGCTCGGTGACCCGCCCCTTCACGGCGACCCGCCAGTAGGCAGGCGAGCGTGCTCGCGCGGAGCGGGTCCGAGACAACCGAGCGAGATTACTTCTTCTCGCCCTCGGCCGCCTTGGCCGCCTTGCGCTTGAACTGACGCTTCCACTTCTGCTTGATCTTGTTCTGAACGCGGCGGTGCTTGCTCTTGCTGCGGGCCATGGAGGCGTCTCCTGAAAGAGGTAGGACAAACGAGGGGCGCCTAACTACCAGAAGATCCACCAGAAGAGGAGTCCTCGATATCGTCCGGGGCCGGCCGGGTGGGATACGGGATGCCTTCGGCGCCCCGGACCTCGGTGGGGAGCACCGCTCCGGCCGTCACCTCCCCCTCCTTGTCCACGTCCGCCGGCTTGTCCCGGCCCACGGGGGCGCTCGTCTGCTGGGGGCGCTTCTTCACCGAGGCGAAGATGGGCCGGCAGGCCTGCACGAAGCGCCGCACCTCGTCCAGCGGCAGCGCCGGGACGTAGTTGTCGTTCACCCCCTTCATGGAGGTGGCCATGCACATGGAGTTGAGGATGGCCTCCTCGGTGGCCTCCATGACCGCCTCGTAGAGGGGGTCCAGGCGCTGATCCAGGAGGATCTTCAGCTTGTAGACCATCTTCTGGGTGCGCCGGGGGATGATGTTGGCGGTGGAGAAGCCGACGACGATCTCCCCCGAGCCGTGCGCCGCGTAGCTGCCCACCCGGCCGATGCCCAGCGACACGCGCTTGCACAGGCGGTTGATCTGATGGCTGAGCAGGGGGGCGTCGGTGGCCACCACGGCGATGATGGAGCCGTACGTCTGCCCGCGCCGGGGCGTGTCCTTGAACTTCTCGGCGAGCACCTCGCCCACGGGCAGGCCGCCCACGCGCAGGTTGTGCATCTTGCCGAAATTGCTCATGACGAGCACGCCGAGGGTGTAGCCGCCCAGGGCCTCGGGGAGCTTGCGCGAGGAGGTGCCGATGCCGCCCTTGAAGTCGCACGTCACCATGCCGGTGCCGCCGCCCACGTTGCCCTCGGGGACGGGGCCCTCCGAGGCGTTGCGGATGGCCTCGAAGACGTGCTCGGCGCGCACGTGGCGGCCGGAGATGTCGTTGAGGTAGCTGTCGTCGCACTCGCCGACGATGGGGATGATGACGTCGTGCTCGTCGCCGATGCCCGGGTACTTCTCCACCATGTGGCGGGCCAGGGCGTCCGAGGCGGCGCCCACGGACATGGTGTTGGTGAGGAGCATGGGCGTCTCCACCAGGCCCCACTCCATGAGCTGCGTCATGCCGGCCACCTCGCCGGCGCCGTTGAGCACGAAGCCCCCCCCGTTCAGGCGCTCCATGAAGATGTTGCTCCGGTTGGGCAGGATGGCGGTGACGCCCGTGCGCACGGGGCCATGGCCCGGCCGCAGCGGCCCCTCGCCCCGGATGATGGTGCTGTGCCCGACGAGCACGCCCTCCACGTCGGTGATGGCGTTGTGCTTGCCAGTCTTGAAACGGCCCAACGGGATGCCCAGCTCCCGGGCTCGGACGCGCTTCTCGGTGGGCTCGCTCTCGGGTGGGTTGGCCATGGGGCGCCAACCTAGCCGAGGCGCTCTCCCGGTCAATTGCTCGTCGCGCGCGTCAGCCCTCGTAGCAACAGACGCGTCTGCTCCAGGGCCACCGCCTCGGCCTTGGGGACGGTGGTGACGCCCGCGAACTCCAGCTTCCGGTCCACCAGCAGCGAGCCCAGCCCGTGCACCAGGGACCAGCATGTCAGCGCGAGCACATGGGGCTCGCCCTCGTGGATGACGCCGGCCCGCTGGCCCTCGGTGATGCAGTCGATCAGCAGACCGAAGGAGTCGGTGTCCCCACCGGGCGGCCCCAGCTGCGGCGGCTGGGTGAAGTGCGGGCCGAACATCACCCGGAAGTGCGCGGGGTGCTCCATGGCGAAGAGGACGTAGGCCACGCCGCAGGCCACCAGACGGCCCTCGGGCGTCGTCTCCCGGGCCATGCGCTCCTGCATGCGGGCCTTCATGACGCGGAAGCCCTCCTCGGCCACCGCCACCAGCAGCGCCTCCTTGTCCTCGAAATGACGGTAGGGCGCCGCATGCGTCACCCCGGCCCGCCGGGCCACCTCCCGGAGCGTCAGCGCCCCGAAGCCCTCCTGGGAGATGAGGGTCAGGGAGGCATCCAACAGCGCCCGGCGCAGATCTCCATGGTGGTACTGGGGCTTGTCCGCCGTCTTCTTCCGGGTGCCGCGCATGGCCATGCCGCCCTCCTCGCTCAACGGGCCTCCACGCGCAAGATGTAACCACTGCCTACATCAAATACCCCACTCCCCGCGGAGGCCTACTCCGAGCTCCAGGTGCCATCGCGGATGAGCCCATCGTTCTTGCTGGGGGAGAGATCCCGGGCCACGACGTCCTGCCCCTCGTTCAAGGGCCAGTAGCCGACGAGGCCCGGCTCGTTGCCCGTGAAGGTCCGGTCCTTGTCCGCGCGGACCTCCTGCTGGCCGCGGGGCAGGTTCCAGATGCGCACGTCCCGGATGTCGCCCTGGAAGAAGCGCTCGCGCCCGCCGCCCCTGGCGCCAATGGCCCAGGGCGCATCCACGAAGAAGGCCCCGAGCGTCTGGGGCGTGGAAGACGCCAACTCCCCATCCCGGTAGAGGACCCAGCGGGCGCCGTCGTAGACCCCGGCCAGGTAGACCCACCGGCCCACGTCCGAGGAGGGGACGTCGGCGCTCGTGGAGAAGTCCTGCCCGTTGAAGGAGCCGACCTGGTACTTCCCGTTGTTGATGCGGAGGTAGACCTCGGCGGGAGGCGAGTTGGTGTGACCGTGGACCACGATGTTGCGGATGCCATTCAGGGACCGCGGCCGGACCCACGCCTCGATCGTGATGGGGCCGAAGAAGATCAGCTCCCTCGGGTTGCCCAGCTCGACGTAGCCCCCCTTTCCATCGAGGCTCAGGAACGCCTCCTTCGCGGGGGCCTGTCCCGCCTGGCCCGCGCCACCGACGCCTTCGGCGGCTTGCTCTCCGCCCCGGCCGCGCAGCGCGAAGAAGGTGCCCAGGGCGATGACGAGGATGCCGGCGGCTAGCGCGATCCACGCCAGAGGGAGCTTCTTCTTGGGCGCGGGCGCCTGGGGAAGAGGGACCTGAAAGCTCGCCGAGGGCCCGACGGTAAACTCCTCGTCGGGATTGGCCACGTTCACCATGGACAGGTGGAACGCGTGCTGCCCCTGGGGCGTGCCCGGAGGAACGTTCACCCTCACGGTGTACTGGTGGGTTCCATCGGGAGGGAAGTCGCGTTCGGACTCGCCCTCGAGCGCCAACCAGTCCCGGGAGGTCGCGCCTTCCGGCTCGACGACGGCACGGCCCCGGACGGGGCGCCCCAGCGCATTGGAGACGGTGAAGGTGAGCTCTCCCCGGCCCGAGCCATCCAGCCGGATCGAGGAAGTGGACGTGGTAATGGCGAATCCGCGGACCATGCGCGCCTCCCTGGAAGACGGGTGCTTGTCTTCGACTTCAAGGATGGACATGGGCCGGACAGGACGTGATGCCCCGGAGGGCGGGGTGTGATGCCCTCGACGGGCGAGGAAGCAGCCGCTCGGCACATGGGCGTAGGAGCGTCACTGGCAACGCGGGTCCGGCTCCTCGTACGCTCCCGGCATGACGACCCCCCCCCCTGTCGCCCTGAAGCCCGCCGGAGAGCACCCGGTGCTCGCCGCCGCCCGCCAACTCGCGCCCAAGGCGGCCGCCCGCTCCGAGGAGATTGAAACAGCCCGCCGGCTGCCAGCCGATCTCGCCCAGGAGCTGGCCCAGGCCGGCCTCTTCCGCATGGTGGTGCCCGAGGCCTACGGCGGCTTCGAGATGCACCCTGCCCTCGTCATCGAGGCGCTCGAGACGCTCGCGCGGGCGGATGGCTCGACGGGCTGGTGCGTGATGATCGGCGCCGTCACGGCAATGTGCTCGGGCTGGCTGCCCGAGCCGCAGGCACGCCTCATCTACGGCGCCCCGGACGTCATCACCGGCGGAGTGGCCGCCCCCATGGGCCGCGCCGAGCTCGTCGAGGGGGGCTACCGGGTCACCGGGCGCTGGCCGTGGGCGAGTGGCAGCCAGAACTGCCGCTGGTTGCTGGGAGGCGCGGTGGTGACGAAGGACGGTGCCCCCCAGATGCGCGGGCCCATGCCCGAGGTGCGCCTGTTCTTCTTCCCCATCGCGGACGTGACGCTGCACGACACCTGGCACGCGGCGGGCCTGTGCGGCACGGGCAGCGGCGACATGGAGGTGCGGGACGTCTTCGTGCCCGCCGAGCGGAGCATGTCGATCATCACCGAGCGCCCGCGTGTCGCGTCTCCCCTCTACGGCTTCCCCGCCTTCGGGCTCCTGGGGGTGGGCATCCCGGCCGTCGCGCTCGGAATCGCCCGCCGCGCCATCGACGAGCTGACGGCCCTGGCGAACCAGAAGAAGCTCATCGCCGCTGGTGGCCAGTTGCTGGCGAAGCGGCCCGCGGTGCAGGAGGCGGTGGCGGACGCCGAGGCCACCCTGCGTGCCGCGCGCGCCTTCCTGTTCGAGACGGTGAACACCACGTTCGAGGCCGGCACGCGCGCAGAGGTGTCCGTGAAGCATCGGGCGGAGCTGCGGCTGGCCTTCACGCACGCCACGCGGAGCGCCGCGCGCGTGGTGGACCGGATGTACGAGGCCGCGGGAGGCACGGCCGTCTACCGCGCCAGCCCGTTGCAGCGCTGCCTACGCGACATCCACGTGGCCACCCAGCACGCCATGGTGGCTCCCTCCACCCTGGAGCTCATCGGCAGCGTCCTGCTCGGGCTGGACGCCAACACCGTGATGCTCTGAGTGGCGTGCTAACGTCGCCCCATGCCGACCGGTGATCTCGAGACCGGGAGCGAGCGCCTGCGTGAGGTGCTCGAAACTCCCCGTCGGGCCTTCATCCCCCTCCCGGATACGCAGGTCGTCGAGCGTCCGGGCTGGCTGCAGCTCATCACCCCCTCGCTGCGTCAGGGCGGCCTCAACGAGGTGGCCTTCTCGGCCCTGGACGAGAATGAGGCCGACGCCGTCATCGACGAGACGCTCGAGACCTACCGCCGCCTCGGGCTGCGCTTCCGTTGGACGGTGGGACCCGACTGCCGGCCCGCGGACCTGGCCGAGCGGCTCGCACGCCGGGGCCTGCGCCGAAGCGAGACGCTGGGGATGATCCGCGAGACGGCCGCAGCACCGGCCGAGGCCGCGAGCGACGTCACCGTGGAGCAGGTGGACGAGTCCACGGTGGAGGAGTTCTCGCGAACCATGGCCGCGGGCTGGGAGATGGACCCGGAGCCGATCACCGCGTTCAACCGGCTCGTTCTCACGCACCCCGGCCGCCGCCACCGCCTCTTCCTGGCGCGGTATCGGGGTGTGCCCGCGGGCACGGCGGGGCTCGTCACCTTCGAGCGCTCCGTGTACCTGCTCAGCGGTGTCGTGCTCCCTGCCTTCCGCAAACGAGGGTTGTACCGGGCCCTCGTCAACGCGCGGCTCGGTTACGCCGCCGGGCAGGACATCCCCTTCGCCACTTCCCACGCCCGCTCGAGCACCTCCGCACCGCTCCTGGAGCGCCTCGGCTTCGAGACGCTCTGCCGGTTCGAGGTCTTCTCCAACGACTGAGGCGCCCCTCGTCCCAACCCGTCACATCCGTGTCCTCCCACCCGCTGGAAGTCCCCCAATCCAAGTGAGCGGACGAACGATCGCAGGGCATGCGCTACTGCTGCTGGGATCCGCCCTGCTCCTCACCGGCTGCGCCTCGCTGACACCGCCTCCCGGGGCGAGCGGCATACACGGCCGGCGCGCCCTCTCGAGCTCATACCCAACACCTTCCTCACTCGTCTCCCCCGAGACAAGCGAGCCGCAGCGGTTGCACCGGCGCCTCGGCGCCCGAAGCCCGGGCTCGGACACCAGGGTGGATGCGGGCGAGGCGGCCGTGTACGCGGCGGCCAGTGGGGGGACTGGCCCCCAGAACCCCGCCACGTGCGGTGGCCGGGCCGTGACCCCGGGTTGGCCCGACCTGTCCTCCGGCCACGAGGACGAACTGCTGGCGCCCTTTCTCACCTGCACCTCGCCCGCCGAATTCGTCGCATTGCAGCAGCACGTGGACATGCGCCGGTTGGTGGAGGCCCTGGACGACTGGAGCGCGGTGCGGCTGGGCGCCCTGGGGCCGGTGCGTGAGGACGCCGCCCACCTGCTGCAACTCAAGCGCGCCGCATTCCTCGTGAGTGCCACCGAGCGCTACGGCCCCTTCCACGCCGAAGTGTTCGCCCTCTTCGTGCTGCACTCGGCCTACGACGACGAAGTGGATGCGGTGCTGCGGCTACTGGCCAGAGACAAGCGACTCGGACAGACGCTGGCCCTCATGCCCACCGTGCGCCAGGAGTTGGAGGCGCGGGGCCTCCCCCTCTCCCTCCATCCAGAGAGAACCGAGCAGGCCAGCGACGTCATGCGAGGCCTGGGCCGCGCCGCACGCGACGTGCTCTCCACCAGCCCGATGGTGGACGGCGGGCGCTACATGGAGATGACCGGGCGGTGGGCGCAGTTGCCCCCGCCCTACCAGCAGGCCGCCCACGCGGTGCAGCAGGCGCTGAGCGTGCGTCACTTCTCGGCGGGCAGTGTGGCGCTGGGCACCTTCGACTCGATGACGTTTGGGGTGCCGCTGGGCTTCTACTACCTGGTGGCGGGCACGGGCCACGGGGCCTCCTCCCTCACCCAGGGCAAGTACGAGCAGGCCACGCGCGAGCTGGCGCCCGCGTTGCTTCTGGGGACGCTGTACGCGGGAGGCAAGGGCCTGCGAGCCCTGTCCGAAGCCCGAGGGGTGGCGGGTGCCGGAACGCCTGCCCTCGGCGGGCTCCAGGCCCTGGAGTTGCGCCTGCGGGTCCTCCAGGAGATGGCGCGGCAGGTGGAGGGGAAGCTGGGCCTGGAAGGCATGAGGGAGTTGGCCCGGGACATCCGCGCTCGCCGGGAAGCGGGCCGCCTGGTGGCCGTGGGGGGAGTGGACGCGGCACTGGCGCTGCGCGAGGCCCGGGGCGATGTGGCCCGGGCGCAGGCACTCATGTCCAAGGCCACACCCGGGGCCACCGGCTCCTCGACGGCGAGGAGCGGGAAGCACCCGGGCTCCGGGCAGGTGGTGGGCGTCGCGGAGCAGCCTTGGGACCTGGCTTCACTGGTGGACGAGGGGGCCGGCCTCACCCGGGAGGTGGTGGAGGCGCGGCTGGCGCTGGTGGAGTTGGAAGCCCCGGGCCCGCGTCTGCCCCGGGATGTGGCGGTGCTGGAGAAACAGCGTCCCTCCCCGGACGCTCCTCCACCCGGAGCCGAGGGCAACCCGCGCTGGAGAGAGTACGTCGCCTATTACGAGAAGCGCCTGGGAGAAATCAGACAGGGCAAGGCCGCCCAGGCGCCTCTGCGCTGGGTGCGCTACGAACAGATGTGGGAGGGGTTCACCCGGGGGTTGGCCTTCGAGCGCCTCATGGTCGCGTTGCTGGAAGCCGATGCCGCCCTGCCCCGAGCCCAACGCCGCTTCCTGGGAGCCTTCATCCAACCTCGCATTCACAAGTACGTGGGCGTGAGGACACCGGAGAGCGGCCTGCGCTATGCGGATGTGCTCGTCATCGAGGAGGGGGGAGCCACCGGAGGTTCCCCTCGTGTCGAGACGTTCAGCTTCAAGAGCAGAAGCCTCTCGGAGTTGAAATACGAGGCATTGGCAGCTCAGATGGTTGCGGACGCGAGGGAAGCTCTCCAGAAGTACGGCGGGACGCTCGACATTCGCCGGGACTCCCTCCAGCCTCTCCTGCGTCAGGGCAGCCAGGTGCCCGTCCAGCGGGTCCGCCTCGTCTACGAGGAGGGCGTGCTCAAGCCCGGGGATGTAAAGACCTTGGAGAGAGCCGTGGATAAAACCAGGAGCGAGGTTCCGGGAGTGGAGGTGCTGTTCCAATGAAGGTGGTGGAGTTTCACGATTCGAAGGACGAGGACTACCTCTGGCTTTCTTTCGACGGCGCCTTTGACTCACGAGAGGCTCTCGAGAGCGAGTTGGAGCCCTTCTTCCAAGCGCTCGAGGCGTACGCCGACGGGTGGATGCCGGATGTCGTCAACGGCAAGCGGCGACGCAAATACGCCCGTGCCGCCATCTGGAAGGCACTGGAAGAGCGGCGCGATGGGAACAGCACGGCCCTCGGACTCTACCGGACGAAGTGGCCCGCGTTGGACATGTCACTCTGGCTCTGCTTCCCCCCCCGGCCTCCCACGCTGGAGGTCTGGTTCAAGGCGAAGCCTCTCTCCTTCTTCGCGGAGGCGGAGCGCTGCCGCCAATTCGTGGAGATGGTGCGCGCCTGGGCCTCTCGCTACCCGGTCTCCCATGCCGTCGCCCACAGCAGCGATGACACGGCGTTGGCGGACTTCCCCTCCTTCGGCCGCGACGACGAGACTCGACGAAGAGACGGCTTCGACAAGATCTACGAGGTCTGCTGGCTCAACGTCTTCGGCCCGAAGCTGGTGGAGTCCGTCGGCCGCGAGCGCATGCTGTCCACTCCAGCCTGGCGAGTGGAGGAGTTGCCCAACGGCTGCGTCCTCCTGGTGACGCGGCCCACCGCCACGGACTTCGCCAGCGAGGAGGCGCGCCTGGCCCAGGCTCGCGCCCACTGCCACCTCCGGCCGGACCTGGATTTCACCACCGTGCTGCGCACCCTCCGCGAGCGGAGCGCCGTGCTCGCCCCCGTGGAGCCCCACTTCCACCCGGATATGGCCCCGCTCCTCACTCGCGTGGCGGACCACACCGTCAGTCACGAGCGCCAGCGCAGGATCGCCGGATTCAACGCGTGGCAGCCGCCCGAGCCCGAGGAGTGGCGCCCCGCCAGCTCCGCCCTGCCCCCGGACGTGGAGAACCTGGAGCGCGCCCTCGAGCACTACAGCTACCTCGCCGAGCTCCTCGTGGCCCTGCTGCACACCCGGGTGCCCTCCGTCTTCGGCGCCACGCCCGAGTCCCTCACCGACGCCGACTTCTACTTCTGGCGCGAAGACTTCCCCACCAGGTACCTGCGCGAAGTCATTGACGAGCGCGCGGTGCCCGCCATCGGCGCCTACCTGGGTGAGGTGCTGGTGCACAACCTGGGCGGCCGGTGGATACCGCGCGAGAAGCTCGAGGAGGCCCAGGTGCTCGTGGGCGACCGCGTCTGGATGCCCTTCGTCCGCGCACGCCACTACATGCGCTCGCGCCAGGCCCTGCTGGACTTCTCCCTCACCCGGCTCTACCGCGTGGCCGAGCGGCACCGGACTCCCCTCCCGGCAGGCGGCAGATGAACGAAGGGCCCGGCCCCGAGGTCTCCCCTCGGGATGCCGAGCCCCTGGTCTCAAAGGTCAGTCCCGCCTCAGTGGGCCTTCATGTCCATGCGGACGGGCCCCTCACCCGAGGAGGACGAGCCGGAGCCCGAGGAGCCCGTCACGGGCACGGCCCCGGGCTTGTCCTCGGCCATGGCGGCCTTCTCGAGGGAGGCCTTCTCCATGGCCAGCTTCATCAGCGCGCTCTCGTCGGCGGCGCGGCGGGCCTCGCGCTCTTTGTAGCGGCGGATGGCCGGGGCCATGATCTCGCCAATGAGCCCCCGGTAGTCCATGCCGGCGCCCTGGGCGATGAGCACCAGATCGCTCCACCCCGGCGTGAGCCCCGGCAGCGGGTTGCACTCGATGAAGTAGATGCGGCCCTTGTCGTCCATGCGGAAGTCGATGCGCGCCACGTCGCGGCACCCCAGCGCCATGAACGAGCCACGCGCCGCCGCCCTCAGCTTCTCCAACAACGCGGGCTCCAGCTTCGCCGGCGCGTCGTAGCGGATGCGATCCGTCCAATCCAGCTTGTGCTCGAAGCTGTAGATGGGCGTCTTGTCCGCCTTGTCCAGGAAGACGATCTCCATCGGCGGCAGCACGCGCGGGCGGCGCTCGCCCAGCAGGCCCACCGTGAACTCACGCCCGCCGATGTACTCCTCGATGAGCGCCGGCTGCTGGTACTTGGTGACGATCTCCTTCACCACCTCGCGCAGCTCCGCCTCGTTGTGGCACACGCTCTTGCTCACCACGCCCTTGGAGGAGCCCTCGGCCACCGGCTTCACCATCAGCGGGAAGCTGGTGAAGTCCTTGTTGAGCCGCTCCTTGCCCGTGTGCATGAGCTGGAAGTTGGGCGTGTGGATGCCCGCCTGGCGGACGATCTTCTTCGCCAGCGCCTTGTCCAGCGCGATGGAGAGCGTGGCCGGATCCGAGCCCGTGTACGGGATGTCCAGCAGCTCCAGCATGGCCGGCACCTGGCTCTCGCGGTTGCGGCCCTTGAAGCCCTCGGCGATGTTGAAGACGATGTCCAGGGGCGTGCTGGCCAGCACGCTGGGCAGCTCCGCCGTGGCCTCCAGGTCCACCACCTCGTGGCCCCACGAGGCAATGGCCTCGCGGATGGCCTGCAGCGTGGTGGGCGAGTCGTACTCGGCCTCGCTGTCCTCCACCGCCTGGCCGTCCAACGCCGGCTTCACCCGCTTGACGTTGTAGGTGAAGCCCACGCGCAGCGGGCCCGACTTGCGCGCCGGCTTGCCCTGGCGCTTGCCGTCCTTGATCTTGTAGCGCCGCGCCGCGCTCTGGATGATGGCGCCCACCACCCCGTCCAGGTGCACGCCCTCCATGGCCGCGGCGGCGTAGATGCCCGCGCCCGGCTCCAGGCTGGGCAGCGCGTTGATCTCCAGGAAGTACGGCACGCCCGCGTCGCTCAGCCGGAAGTCGATGCGCCCCAGGTCGCGGCAGTCGAGCGCCTGGAAGATCTTCTTGGACATGGTGCGCATCTCCTCGGCCACCTTCGAGGGGATGTTGGCCGGGGCGCGCACCTTCACGGCGCTGTCCTTCTTCGTCTTCAGCTCGTAGTCGTAGATGGCGTACTTGCGGCCGGCGATGGCGGCCGGATCGATGTCGTACTCCGTCGGGCTGAGCACGCCGTCATGGTCGTTCTGCACCGCCGCCAGGTACGGGACGGTGATGTCCGAGCCGCTGATGAACTCCTCGACGAGCACCCCGGCCGGGTAGCGCGCCAGGGCCTGGGCCACCTTCTCGCGGGCCTGCTCCACCGTCTCGGCCACCGAGTCCTGGGTGATGCCCTTGGAGGAGCCCTCGAAGTTGGGCTTGATGATGACGGGGAAGCGCAGCTCCTCGGCCTTGAGCTCGTTGAGCTTCTCGACGAACTGCCAGCCGGGGGTGCGGATGCCGTGCTTGGAGAGCACCAGCTTGGTGAGCTGCTTGTCCAGCGTCACCGCCAGCCCGTACGCGTCAGAGCCCGTGTAGGCGAAGCCCAGCTCCTCGAAGAGCGCCGGGTAGAAGGCCTCGCGGAAGCGGCCGCGGCGGCCCTCGGCGATGTTGAAGATGAGGTCCGGGCTGTACGCCTCGAGCCGCGCGACGGTGCGGGAAGCCGGGCCGCTCACCTCGAACCGCTCCAGCCGGTGACCGAGCCGCTCGATGGCCGAGGCCAGCGTGTTCACCGTCTCCTGGGTATCGAACTCCGCCTCGTCTTCCGAGTCGGACAACCTGAGGTTGTAGGTCAGCGCGATGCGCAAGGCTTTCCCCTTCTGGACTTCTTGAAATGGCGGATCCGGCGAAGCCGGGCCGCGGACAAGAACCTGCCTGGGACGCGAGCGGCCGTCACAGGTGTGCGTGCTGCAACCGTTGCTCCGGCGACGACCTTCCCATCCACCACCTGCGTCTGGGCCCAGGTGTCCCCCAGCCGCCAGCCGAGCGGATCCCTCACCACGCGCAGGGCCTCCACGCCGCCGATCACCACCAGCCCCGCGAGGCCCGCCACCAGCCCGAGGGGCGGCGGCATCATCCCCAGCAGGACGATGAGGGCCAGGGGCGCGTTGCGCAGGGTGCTGTCGCGGTGGCGCGCGGCCGACTGCGTGGGCAGGTGCATCACCTTCACGCCGAAGATGCGCTTGCCCACGCTCTGGCCCTGGAGCATGCCGTCGGCCAGCAGCAGGAAGAGCAGCGCCACCACCTCGCCGGCGGCGCCGCACACCACGCACAGGCCCCAGGCCACGGCCACATCCACGATGCGCGCGCCCAGCCGCATCCACAGCGAGGCCTTGGGATAGGGCGAGCCGGTCTGCTCGTCCCCGTCATGGACCACGCGCAGGCCGGGCCGGCGGGGATGGGAGAAGACTTGATGGGAGGGGCTCACTCGTCGGGCTCCAGGATGAGGCCCCGCTCGGGGCGCTCGGGCTCGTCCAGGCCCGCGAGCTGGGCGAGCCGCTCATGGGCGCTCACCATGCCCGGGGGCCGCTGGTACACGGAGGAGGGGGCGGCGGCGTTGCCGGTGAAGTCCGGCGAGGCCACCAGCTGGGCCGTGGGCGAGCCCGTCTCGGACATCT
The DNA here is from genome assembly GCF_042230915.1 of Archangium gephyra. GTDB lineage: Bacteria > Myxococcota > Myxococcia > Myxococcales > Myxococcaceae > Archangium > Archangium gephyra_B. The sequence continues at coordinate 6,898,122 of NZ_CP102578.1, forward strand.
GCCGCAGCCGGCCGCGCGCGCCCTCCACGTCCTGGGCGGCGGGCTCTCCCTCGCGGGTGAAGAAGACGAAGGCCATGGCGGGGCGCTTGGAGGACTCGCGCATGGCGAACTGCACCCCGTCCAGGGTCCAGCCCCGGGCGCTCCACTCATTCGCGGTGCGCTCGAGCGTCCCCTCGTCCACGGTGGACAGCTCGACGACCTTGTATTGCAGGGGGCCCGCGGGACGCACGGTGGCGGCGGGCACAGCGGTGCGGGCGGCACCCGGGCGCTTGCCAGCGCGGGGGGTGCGCCGGGTCGCCGCCGGGGGTGCCGCCTTGCGAGGCGGGGGCCGTTTCTTCTTACGAGGGGCCATGTGCGGATTGTGTAGAGGCGCCGCGTCCCACCGTCAACCGAGCAGCTTGGCGGCTTCCAGCGCGTGGTACGTGATGATGAGATCTGAACCCGCGCGCTTGATGGAGGTGAGAATCTCCAGCATCAGCCGATCTCCGTCGATCCACCCGTTCTGCGCGGCGGCCTTCACCATGGAGTACTCGGCGGACACGTTGTAGGCGACCACCGGCACGTCCACGCGCTCGCGCACCCGGTGGATGACGTCCAGGTAGGACAGGGCGGGCTTGACCATGATCATGTCCGCGCCCTCCTCGATGTCCAGGTCGGTCTCCTTGAGGGCCTCGCGCACGTTGCCGGGGTCCATCTGGTGAGTGCGCCGGTCGCCGAACTGGGGCGTGCTCTGAGCGGCCTCGCGGAAGGGCCCGTAGAAGGCGGAGGCGTACTTCACGGCGTAGGAGAGGATGGGGACCTCGGTGAGCTTCACCTCGTCCAGCGCCGAGCGGATGGAGGCCACGCGCCCGTCCATCATGTCCGAGGGGGCGATGATGTCCGCGCCGGCCTGGGCGCACGTCACCGCCATCTGCGAGAGCAGCGGCAGCGTGGCGTCATTGGCGACGTGACCGCCCTCGATGATGCCGCAGTGGCCGTGGTCGGTGTACTCGCACAGGCACACGTCGGCGACGACGAGCATGTCGGGGAGGGCGCTCTTGATCTCCCGGATGGCGCGCTGGACGATGCCCTCGCGCGCGTAGGCCTGGGAGCCCTGGGCGTCCTTGTGATTCGGGATGCCGAAGAGGAGCACCGCGGGCACGCCGAGGGCATGGGCCTGCTTCGCCTCGGCGACGGCATGCTCCACCGAGAGGTTGGAGATGCCAGGCATGGAGCCGATGGGGCGGCGGATGTCGCGGCCCTCGACGACGAAGAGCGGGTAGATGAAGTCCGAGGGCGCGAGCGTGGTCTCGCGCACCATCTCACGGAGCACCGCGTTGCGGCGCAGACGGCGGGGTCGATGGATCGGATAAGCCATGTGCCGACGGTATAAACCGTTGGCGGGCCCCGGAAAGGAAATCGACGAATCAGGGCCGCTCAGACACCAGCCAGGCGCCAGCTCTCGTCGAGCCAGCTGCGCTGCCTGGACATGCGAGCGGCCATGCGTTCGGCCAGCTCGGCCTCGTGGACGGCGCGGGCATAGCGCGTCCGGGCCGCCTCGGTGTTCTCGCGCAGACCGCGCTCCGCCTCCGCCAGCTCCCGGCGCGCCGCGTACAGCTCCTGCTCCATCAGCTTGATCGTGGACATGGGGTGTTGCCTCCTGTGCTTCTGGGCTTGTGCATACGCCGGGCCATGCAGTGGCGCCCCGCAAGGGCGCGAAACCACGAAGGCCGGAAAAGTTGGGAGCTCCAAGCACCCGGAAAAAAGGTGCGCACCGCATTTCCCGGGTGCGCAGCGGCTCGCGCGAGCGGCCGGGACACGGGCTCGGACGGTGGCTTGTGTGGCGTGCAGGGCAATCGCGGGCGCCCTCCGTCGTAGAGTGCGCATCGTGCCAGCCATCGAAGTCATCGGACTCCGTAAGACCTACCGGCGAGCGTTCCGCGCCGGACACGAGGCTCTGCGGGGTGTGGACCTCTCCGTACCAGAGGGAAGCGCGTTCGGGCTGATCGGCCCCAACGGCGCGGGGAAGACGACGTTCATCAAGAGCATCCTGGGGATCGTCCAGCCGACGGAGGGGACGGTGCGGGTGCTCGGCGGCTCGCCCGAGGATCCGAGGATCCGGGCCCGCATTGGCTACCTGCCCGAGCGGCTGCACCTGCCGGGCTCGTGGCTGGCGCCGGTCTTCCTGGGGACGGTGGCGAGCCTCAAGGGGCTGAAGCCGGACAAGGCCGCCCACCTGCGCCTGCTGGAGCGCGTAGGGCTGGGAGACGCGCTGGGCCGGCGCATCGGCGGGTACTCGAAGGGCATGCGGCAGCGGCTGGGGTTGGCGGCGGCGATGCTGGGCAGCCCTGCCCTGCTCATCCTGGACGAGCCGACGGACGGCATCGATCCGATCGGCCGGGTGGAGGTGCGGCGGATCCTCCAGGAGGAGGTGCAGCGGGGCACGACGCTCTTCCTCAACTCGCACCTGCTGGCGGAGACCGAGCGGCTGTGCGACCGGGTGGCGATCCTCGGGAACGGCAAGGTGCTGCGCGAGGGGCGGCTGGAGGAGCTGGCGCGCGGCGGGGGGCGGTGGGTGGTGCGCTTCGCCCCGGGAGCGGACGCGGGCGCGTTGGGCGCGGCGGGCTTCACGGCGGCGGGCACCGAGGGCCAGTACCACGTGGAGGCGGCGGACGCGCCGGGGCTGAACGCGGCGCTGGACAAGGCGAGGGCGGCGGGAGCGCTGCTGGTGGAGCTCAAGCGGGACGGGCAGGACCTGGAGTCGGTGCTGGCCTCGGCCATGGGGGTGGCGGCATGAACGGCGTGCTGGGAATCGCGGCTTACGTGTTGCGCGAGGCGGCCTCGCGCAAGTTCATCCTGGCCTTCCTGCTGGGCGTCACGGGCATCCTGGTGACGCTGTCGCTGAGCCTGCGGATTGAAGTGGTGGACGGCGCGCTGGCGGCCTCGCGGCTGTTCGGCGAGGTGATGGACGTGGACATCCGCGCGGTGGACGTGGCGCTCAAGCCGGTGTTCATGGCGGCGGCGGCCATCGTCTTCTACGGGGGCATCCTGTTCGGCATCGTCTCGTGCTCGGACTTCGCGCCGAGCCTGCTGTCGCCGGGCCGCATCGAGCACCTGCTCGCCCTGCCCTTGCGCCGCTGGCACATCCTGGCGGGCACGTTCCTCGGGGTGATGACGCTGGCGCTGTTCGGGTCGCTGTACGGCTCGCTGGGGCTGGTGCTCATCTTCGGGGTGAAGACGGGGTACTGGACGGCGGGGCCGGTGATCTCCGCGCTGCTGGCGTGCGTGAGCTTCGCGGCGGTGTACGCAGTGATGCTGACGACGGCGACGCTCATCCGCAGCGCGGCCCTGTGCGCGGCGCTGGGGGGCATCACCCTGGTGGGCGGCATCATCGCGGGCTTCCGGACGAAGATCGCGCCCTTCATCGAGGACGGGCTGAGCCGGGAGCTCTTCAAGGGGGTGACGCTGGTGCTGCCGCGGCTGTCCGCGCTGGCGAGGGCGGGAATGGACCTGGCGGCCTCGGCGCAGCTGGGGGTGCAGTCGCTGACGATGTTGCTGGTGGGAGTGTTCGTGTTCGGCCTGGGCGTACTGGCCGTGGGCTTCTGGTGGTTCGAGGGGAGGGATTACTGATGCAGCGGCGTCGTGGGCTGTGGCTGGTGTTCGCGGTGGTGCTGTTCGGCCTGGCCGCGTGGCTGATGCTCTCCGGACAGGGCGAGGAGGAGACCCCTCCCCCGCCGAAGGTGGCGTTCCCGTACAAGCTGCGGCCGGCGGAGCGCGAGCGCATGGAGAAGCGGCGCACGTATGTGACGCCGGTGGTGGACGCGGGGACGGTGGCCCAGCAGCCGCTGCGGCCGAGTGATCCAGTGCTGGCGGCGCTGCCCCGGGGCAAGGGGAAGACGGCGGTGGTCATCGAGGCCAACGCCATCCGCCACTCGCCCATCGGGGAGCTGCTGCTGGAGTGCCTGATGAACCGGGGCAGCAAGGGCCTGGAGCGCTTCAAGCAGGAGACGGGCGTGGACCCGTTGAAGGACCTGGACCGGCTGGTCATCACGGACAACGGGGTGATCGTCTCGGGGAACTTCGGGGACGGGAAGCTGAAGGACCTGCTCGCCAGGGAGGGGGGGACGGATTACGACTACGGCGACGGCGCGCGGCTCTTCGAGGCGAAGCCCCCGCCGCCCCCACCGGAGGGCCGTCCCCGGATGATCCAGCCGCTCAGGCCGTCACTGGGGCTGTGGAACAACCAGATGCTGGTGTTCGGCGATACGCCGGAGGGAGTGAAGGAGGTCATCGACCGCGTGGAAGGCCGTGGCCCGGACGAGCCGCCCGTCATCTCCGAGGGCAGCACGTACGGCGAGATGTACGGGGTGCTCTCGACGGAGCAGCTCAAGAAGCTCTTCCCGCAGGAGCAGCAGGAGCTGGCGGCGCGGCTGGCCGAGGTGGCGGAGAACGTGGAGCTGCACGTGGACGCGAGCTCGGACTTCGCGATGACGGCGCAGGTGAAGGGGCCGAACGCGGACAAGGTGACGGACCTGGGCAAGTCGCTCGGGGGTGCGCTGTCGCTGGCGCGGATGAAGGCGCAGGCCGAGGGCGAGAAGGAGCTGGCGCAGTTGCTGGACTTCGCGAAGGTGAAGCCAGACGGCGACGAGTTCAAGCTGGAGCTGGCCGTGCCGCTCGACGTCATCAAGCAGCAGCTCTCCTTCTGCCGCGAGCAGCAGGGCGCCCAGGACGCGAAGCCGCAGGAGGCCACTCCCACGCCGTGACGGCCCGCCCTACTCCACCATCGCGCTGACTTCGCGGGAGAAGGCCTGCTCGTCATCGGCGTGGATGACGAGCGGGGGCAGCACGGTGAGTCCGGTGGGCGCGCCCTTCACCGCGTGCATCAACACGAGCTTCGCGGGGCGCCCCGCGCGGGAGTGCACCATGCGCGCGGTCCTCGGCTCCAGCTTCGCCGCGTTCAACACCGCCATCAGCTCGGACAGCCGCGAGGCCGGGTACACCACGCAGAAGCTCCCGCGGCTCCTCAGCAGATACGCCGCCGAGCGCGCCACGTCCTGCAGCTCGCAGGCGATCTCGTGCCGCGCGAGCGCCTTCTCCATGTCCGTGCTGATCCTCCCCTGCTCCCGCGCCCGGTACGGCGGGTTGCACAGCACGTAGGAGAAGCTGGCCTTCGGGAACAGCCGGTCCACGCAGCGCAGATCTCCCCGCACCAGCGTTACCTCCCGCTCGCAGCGGTTGAGGTGCACGTTGCGCTCGGCCAGGGAGAACAGGCGCGGCTGCAGCTCCAGCCCGGTGATGCTCGCGCAGCCCAGCCGCCGCGCGAGGATGAGCGGGATGATGCCGCAGCCCGTCCCCAGGTCCATCAGCCGGCCCCGTACCGCCCCGGCCTCGAAGACGGCGAAGTGCGTGAGCAGCACCGGATCCAACGTGAAGCGGTAGCCCCGGCGGCGCTGCAGCACCTTCACCTCACCCCCACAGACGGAATCGAGCGTCTCCCCGGCCCCGGGCCGGAGCTCGAGCGGCATGCGCTGAGGCCACTCCAGCGCGTCTGTGAGCAGGGCGCCCACTCGGGACCCTAGGCCTCCGGATCCAGGAACAGGAGCCCCGCGGGTGGCGCGGGCTCCACCCATAATGTCTTGTGCGGCAGGCACTGCGCCGCCTCCATCACCGCGCGCACCTCCCACAAGGGCGGCGGGTTGAGCGCGAAGCCCACCTGGAACGTGCCCCCGTGGACGCCTCGCACCAGCGAGTCCAGCCCCTGCACCGCGAACACCTGCGGGTGCCCCGGATCCTCGGGATCCTTGATGCCCAGCACCGTGCGCAGCACCAGCGCGTTGAGCAGCGCCAGGTCCAGGCTGCGCAGCGTCGGGTTGCGCGGCGCGGCCTTCAGGTGCGCCAGGTCCAACCCCTGCCGGAAGCGCAGGATCTTCCCCCGCCCCCCGGGCAGCACCATCAGCACCGCGTGGTGTCCGCGCACCAGCGTGGTCAACTGCTCGTTGGCCAGGGCCACGCCCTGGGGCGTCGTCAGGGGCTCCTCCAGGTCATAGATGCGCGCGTACGCCGTCACCAACGCGAGGAAGGTCTCCTCCTCGAAGGTCTCCAGTCCCTGGATGGCGCGGTGCACCGGCTCGAAGTGCAGCCCGGGATCCGACAGCGGCACGATGGCCGCCAGACTCGGCCTGCGCGCATCCAGCTCGGCCAGGGGACGCAGGGGCGCCTCGTCGAGCACCGCCTGGATGCGCCGGGCCAGGGGCGAGGGCTCGATGCGCCGCAGGGACACCGGCGCATCCTCGAACGTGCCCTGCCACACGGTGCTGCTCTGCTCGGCCGCCTCCGCGAGCAGGGCCCGGAGCACCCCATGGTCATCCGCCGCCAGGGTGACGGTGGGCTCCACCTGGGCCGAGCGGGGCCGGTAGGGCTCGTGCTCCAGCGGCTCGGCCGCGTCCGGCGCCAGGCCACACAGGAGGAAGCGGACCGGAGGCCCTCCGAGCCGCCCCGCCGAGCTGTACACCTCCGCCAGGTACAGGGCCGGGCGGGTGTCTCGCAGGACGGAGCCCGCCTGTCTCAGCCGTCCCAGCTCCGCCGTGGGGTCCACCCGATCCAGCAGCGGGCGGATGAACGCGGAGCGAGGAGGGGCGTTGAACGGACAACCATCGTCATCGGCCGCCAGGTGCGATTCGAGCGAGGGGAGCAGGGCAGAGAACGGTAGGACGCGCGCCATATGGGAAAAAATGGGGACCCGCTTCCCTACCCGCCACGACGCCCTCTCGTGCGCCCGGCAGGCGAGCTACCACCACACGCAGCGGTAGGGCTTGGCGCGTCCCGAGCCACCGCGGGCCAGGCCGGGACGCTCGGCGGCCTCCTCCCACAGGAGGCTCACGGTGGCGATGGCGCCCGCCGAGCCGAGGAAGGACAGCACGTACGGGGTGGGCTGATTGAACCCGCCGAGCACCAGCCCGGACAGCAGCAGCACCACCGCGCCCACGCCCACGCCGAAGAGGTCCGCCCTCAGGATCTGCGTGGGGGTGGGGTTGTATTTCATCGTGGCCAGCGCGAGCGCCGACGCGCCGAGGCCCGGGGCGATCAGCAGCGTGTCCGTCCACGTCTTCCCGCTGATCTCCGTGCCGGAGAAGTGGACGACGGCCAGCAGCAGCGCGCCGTAGAGCAGCCCCCACCCTCCTCCCGAGGCCACCAGCAGGCTGTCATCGAGCGGCAGCTGGCCGCCAGCGACCGTCGCGGTGAGCCACGCGCCCAGCTCGGCGCCCACGAAGGAGGCCCAGGCCAGCGCGGTCGCATCGCGCGTGAGGATGTCCACGAGGCCGGCGGCGAACATGCCTCCCATGACGGAGTTGCCGATGCCCAGGTAGCCCATCGGCTTGTCGACCCAGTGGTGGAACTGCCACCACGCCGACGAGCCAAAGCCGAGCCCCGCGCCGAGGAGCGTGCCCGCCAGCATGGCCTCGCGGGAGCCGCGATCGAAGCTGAAGCGGTGGGCGATGCCCTGGGTGAAGAGGCCGCCCAGCCCGCCCATGAGGGAGTGGTGCAGGAGGAAGGTGAGACTGCCCGGCCCGGAGAGGAACGCGCCGTAGCGCGGGCGCCCGTCGAGGAGTGCCCCGTTGGCCTCGGGCTCCCCGGTGGCCGGAGCCGCGGCGGGAGGCAGCTGTCCTTCCTGGGTGAGCGGCGCCTGGGGCACGGTGCGCAGCGAGGCCGGGTCCGGAGGCTGCACCGGCGCATCGGAGGAGTGCCGCGCGCGGGCCGTCCCCGGCACGGCGAGCAGCAGGACGGCGGTGAGGGACAACCAACGGGTCAGCGAGGACACTCGAACCACTCCTTGTCCGGACTCGGCGGCATCAAACCCCAACGCCCAGCCGATGCCCGGCCTATGCAGCCGGAATCTCACGGGGTGGACAGAGGCGCACGGCAATGTTGACTTCCGCGCTCCTGGCGGCGAGACCCGGGTTCCCCTCCCGGTCCTGCATCCATAGACCGGGCGGGTCCATCACGAACCCAGGAGCGCCATATGGGCACGATGAAGTTCGAGGTTCCCCACTCCCTCCCGAAGGACGAGGCCAGGAAGCGCGTCGAGCAGCTCCTCAAGTACTGGTCGGAGAAGTACGGGGTGAAGGCCAACTGGGCCGGGGATGGAGCGAAGGTGATCGGCAAGGTGATGGGCATCAACCTCGATGCCAACTTCACCATCACCGACGGCGCCATCCAGGGCGAGGGCACCGACCCCGGCATGCTGCTGCGCGGCCAGGCCAAGTCCTACCTGCAGAAGAAGTTCAGTGCCGCCCTGGATCCGAGCAAGAGCGGCATCGAAGACGACAAGGGCCTGGCGTAGCCGGCTACAGCAGCGGTCCCTCCTCCAGCGCGGCGAGCGCGTAACGCGCCGCGCGGGAGATGGCCTCGGCCGAGTCCGGCAGCTCCGGGTAGTGGCCGGCCAGCTGTCGCTGAGGGAAGCGCAGCTGCGAGATGGCGTTGCGGTAGTGCCGCCGCGCCGCCTCGTGCTCCTTCAGCCGCTCGTGCACCTGCGCCATCAGGTAATGGCCGATGGCCAGCGAGGGCTCCAGGAAGAGCGCCTTGCCCAGCTCCGCGCGGGCCTCGGCGAGCTCTCCGGCCTGCAGCTCCGCCAGTCCGCCGAACACCCGCGCCTCCACGCACAGCGGCTCGCGGTTGATGGCCTGCGCGAAGGCCTCTCGCGCGTCCACCACCCGCCCGCTCAGCGAGTAGATGTTGCCCAGGGTGAGCAGGGCGTCCAGGTGGCCCGGCTCGTCCGCCAGGAGCTGCTCCACGGTGGCCACCGCGGACACGAAGTCCCCGCGCTCGATCATCCGCACGGCCGCGTTCAGCCGCTCGCCCGGCGCCAGCATCAGCGACCACGCGGGCATCTCGCTCGTGCGTGTACGGCCGGCCTCGGCGCCCACCGCGGACGCCTCGAGCGACTTCCGGGGCGGCTCGGACGCGGTGGCCGTTGAGCCCGCCGGAGAAGCCTCGGGAGCCTTGGACGCGGGCGCCTCCGTCTTGCGCGGTGCCGTGGGAACCCGGGCGGACGTATCGAGCGTCGTCTTGAGGGCCCGGGTGGACGGCAGCAGCGGGGAGGAGGTGGACGGCTTGGCGCTGCCGGTGCTTCCCGGCGTGCGCGGCGCCAGCGGCTTCACGGGCCGCCGGTAGACGAACGCGCCCTCCATCTCCACCATCTCGAAGCGATCGTAGACCTTGAAGAGGCTCTCCGAGTAGCCCAGCAGCAGCAGCGCCCCCGGCCGCAGCGCCGCGAGGAAGCGATCCATCAGCGCGCGGATGGTGGGCAGATCGAAGTAGATGATGACGTTGCGGCAGAGGATGAGATCCAACGACTCCGGCTTGACCTTCTCGAAGACGGGGACGGCGAGGTTCTGCCCGTCGAAGCGCACGTAGTCCTTGAGCGAGGAGACGATCTCGTACCCATCCTCCACCGGCCGGAAGAAGCGCGTGCGGCGATCCCCGTGCATGCCGGCCACGCGGCGAGCCGAGAAGCGCCCCTGCTTGGCGGCCTCCACCGCGGCGAGGTTCAGGTCCGTGGCCCAGAGGTCCACCTCGATGGGGAGCGCGCCCTGCTCGGCCAGCACCATGGCCAGGCTGTAGGGCTCCTCGCCGGTGGCACAGCCCGCAGACCAGATGGACACCCGGCGGTTCTCCCGCCGCGCCCGCCACAGGGCATCCGGGAGGATGCGGCTCTCCAGCGCCCGGAACTGCTTGGGGTCGCGGAAGAACTCGGTGTGTCCCACCGTGACGAGCGGCAGCAGCGACCGCAGCTCGTCCTCCGCGGAGCGGAGCATCTTCACGTACTCCTCGGCGTTCACGATGCCCACCGCGGGCATGCGCGTGGACAGCGCCAGCCGGAGGCTGTGATAGCCGTCGGGAGTGATCTTCAGCCCCGCCCGCTCCAGCAGGAGGGAAGAGAGCTGCTGGAGGGCCTTGGAGGTCACCGTCAGCATGTCTGGACCCACTGGATGAGGGTTGGTGCGATCTGATCGAGCGGCAGTACTTCCTCGGCGGCGCCGAGGCGCACGGCCTCCTTGGGCATTCCGTACACGGCGCAGCTCGCCTTGTCCTGGGCGATGGTGCGCCCGCCGCGCTCGCGGATCTCCTTGAGACCGCGGGCGCCGTCGCGGCCCATGCCGGTGAGGATGACTCCCATCACGCGCGTCCCGAAGGACTCCGCCGCGGACGTCAGCAGCACGTCACACGAGGGCCGGAAGCCACGTACCGGAGGGCTCGGATCCAACGCCAGCCGCCCCTTGGGGCGCACCACCAGGTGCGAGCCCGAGCGCGCGATGTAGACGGAGCCGGGCACCATCTCCTCGCCATCGGTGGCTTCCACCACGCGCAGGGGCGATTCGGAGCCGAGCCACTGGGCCAGGCCCTCGGTGAAGCCGTGGCTGATGTGCTGGCAGATGCACACCGGCGCAGGGAAGTCCTTGGGCAACATCTTGAGCACCACGGAGAGTGCCTTGGGCCCGCCGAGCGACGAGGCGATGGCCAACAGGGGGTACGGTGCCTCGGTGACGGCGGGGCGCACGTTCTGCTTCTGGGCCTGCACGGGGCGCGACACGCGCACCTCGGCGAGCAGCATCAACTTGCGGCCCACCGCCTGCCAGAAGTCGTGGCCGGGCTCGTGCGGCCGGTCCACCACGTCCACGGCGCCGAAGGCGAGGGCCTGGAAGGCCTCGGCGCCGGAGAGCGTGCCGGGGTGAAGGGCGAGCACCGGCACGGGCCGCTCCGCCATCACCCGTTGAATCGCCTTGAGGGCGTCCTGGCCGGACAGGTCCACGACGACGACGTCCGGGTGCAAGCGCTGCACGCCTTCCAGCGCCTCGGAGAACTCGCAGACGTTGCCGGCCGGGGCGAGCACCACCCCGTCGAACAACCCCCGCGAGGCGCTCCGAAGCACCTCGCCCACGAGCAACACCCGGTATGCGGACGACCCGACGTCCAAGCTGCCCCCTTGCCTCGCTTCAGGTCAGACGATCGATGGTCTGCGCCAGGCTCTCGACGCCCAACTCGCCCTTGACCAGGTACGCATCCGCGCCCGCCTCGGCCCCGCGCCGCCTGTCTTCCGGCGACGCGAGCGAGGACAGGATGATGACCGGGATGCGGGCCAGCCCCACGGTGGACTTGAGCCGCCGTGTGAGCGAGAAGCCATCCAGCCGGGGCATCTGCACGTCCGAGAGGATGAGATCGTACGACTGGGACTGGGCCTTGAGGTAGCCCTCCTCGCCGTCCTGGGCCTCGTCCACGGAGTGTCCCAGCGCCTTGACGAGCGCGGACTCGGTGGCGCGGGCGATGGGCGAGTCGTCCACCAGCAGCACCCGGAGGCGCTTGGCGGCCTGGCCCTGGGTGACGGGCCGTGCCATGCGGCGCACCTCCGTCATGATGTCCGGCACGTGCAGGAGCACGGCGATGCGGCCATCTTCCAGCGCGGCGGTGCCGGCGATGAAGGCGGCGCCCTTGAGGAACTCGCCACCGCAAGGCTTCACCGCCACCTCGCGCTCGTCCACGAAGCCGTCCACCACGAGGGCGGCCAGGTCGTCACCGTGACGCACCACCACGGCGGGCGGCTTGTCGAAGCGGTTGCCGCCGTTGACGCCCAGCAGGGGCCCCAGGCCCACCAGCGCGGTGGGCTTGCCCCGGTGCTTCACCGCCAGGGTGCCGAAGACCTCCATCCGGTCCTCGGGCTTCACGCGCATCACCGCCACCACGTCGGCGGCGGGCATGCCGTAGACGTCGTCGCCCAGGCGCACCAGCAGCACCTTCATGAGCGCCAGCGACTGCGGCAGACGCAAGGTGATGGCGCTGCCACGGCCCTGGCGGCTGACGATGCCCACCGAGCCACCCAGCGACTCCACCTTCTTCTTCACGACGTCCATGCCCACGCCGCGGCCAGAGATGTCGGTGATCTCCTGGCGGGTGGAGAAGCCCGCGCGGAAGACGAGCTCGATGGCCTCGCGCTCGGAGAGGGCGGCGGCCTGGGACTCGGTCAGCAGGCCCTTGCGCACGGCCACTTCCCGCAGCTTCTGCGGGTCCATGCCGCGGCCGTCGTCGTCCACCTCGATGCTGAGCATGTCGCCGTCGGCGCGCACGCGGATGCGCAGGCGGCCCCCGGCGGGCTTGCCGAGCATGCGGCGCTCGTCGGGCGTCTCCAGGCCGTGATCCACGCCGTTGCGCAGCAGGTGCACCAGGGCGTCGCGCACGTCGGCCAGCATCGAGCGATCCACGCCGAGGTCGGCGTTCTCGATGACGAGGTCCACTTCCTTGCCCTGGGTCCGGGCGATGTCACGCACGGCGCGCGGGAAGGCGTCGAAGACGGTGGACAGCGGCACGAGGCGGGCCTCGGCCACGTGGTCCGCCATCATCGACAGGTTGCCGTGCAGCGTCTCGATGCCGTCCCCGTTGCGGCGCACGAAGCGGAACGCGTCGTCGCGCAGCATGTGCAGGTCGCCCTCGATGCGCTCCAGGTCGTTGCGCAGCGAGTTGGGGACGTTGAGATGATCGGCCAGCTTGAGGAAGCGATCGCCCAGGCGCGAGAAGCGCTGCAGCAGCGCCTCGGCCTCGGACGCGCGCAGCCGGCCGCGCGCGCTCTCCACCAACAAGTCACCCGCGAGCAGGCCGAGCGAGTCGAGCACCTCGACGTTCACGCGGATGCTGCGATCGGCGAGCGCCTTGGGGGAGTGCCCCTCCTCGTGCGCGTGCTCGGCCTTGGCGGCGCGGGCGGAAGCAGGAGGCGGAGCGGACACCGCCGCGGCGGGCGGAGGCACATACACGGGCTCGGCGGCGTGCTCCGCGTGCTCCTCGTAGGTGGCCTCCACCTCGGGGACCGCGGGCACCACCGGGGCCGCGGCGGGCTTCGCCCCCGGGATGGCCGGAGGCGTGTGGCCGGAGGCCGCGACGAGCGCCTCGACCATCTCCTGCGAGGCCGGGGTGCCCGACTGGGCGCCCTCGGTGTCCTCCAGGAGGTCCGAAATGGTGTCGCACGCACGCAGCAGGAGGTCCGTCGCCACTTCGGTGGCGGCCCTCCCGTCTCGCTCGGCGCGCAGCACGTCCTCGGCCGCGTGCGCGAGCTGGCCGATGGCGGCCAGGCCCAGCATGCGGGCCTCGCCCTTCATCGTGTGCAGCTCGCGCGCGACCTCATCCGCCGCCTGATCCGCGGTGGGCTTCTCGAGATCGAGAATGCCCAGCTGGATCTTCTGCAGACGGTCGGCGCTGACCTCCTGGAACTTCGACAGGAGGGATCTCTTGAGGGACTCGGTGTCCATGACCAGAGGGCGTCAGGACGGAAATCCGCCCCGAGTTGCCCCTCCCGCTCCTGACTAGTCGGCCTTGAAACGCTTGATGAGCTCCGCCAGACGGCCGGCGAGCTGCGTGAGCTCGGCGGCGGCACCCGTGGCCTGCTTGGAGGCCTGGGTGGTCTGACGCGTCACGTCCTCGATCTCCGCCATGGAGGCCACCACCTGCTCGGTGGCGGTGCGCTGCTGCTGCGTGGCGAGGTTGATGACGCGGGCGGCGTCACTCGTCTCCTGCACACCGGCGAGGATGCCCTCGACGGCCTGCGCGGCCACCGCGCCCAGCTTCTCACCGGACTCCGTGGCCTCCTTGGAGGCATCCGCGGCGCTGCCGGCGGCGGCCGTGGCCTCGCGGATCTCGGTGATCAGGTTCTTGATCTCCTTGGTGGACTCCATGACGTTCTCCGCCAGGCGGCGCATCTCGGCCGCGACGATGGAGAAGCCCTTGCCCGCCTCACCGGCGCGGCTGCCCTCGAGGGCCGCGTTGAGCGCGAGCAGGTCCGAGCGGTCGGCGATCTCGTCGATGACCTCGACGACGGTGCCGATGCGCTCCACGCGCTTGGACAGCTTGGTGATGGAGTCGGCCACGGCGACGCCGTCGCTGCGGATCTGCTGCATGGCCTGGATGAACTCGCCGATGGCGCCCCGGCCCGCGCGAGCGGCACCCAGGGTCTCCTCGGCCACGCGCGCCACGCTGCCGGCGTTCTCGGCGATCTGCGCCGAGGCGTGCTTGAGCTCTTCCATCGTGGCCGTGGTCTCGTGGATGGCCGCGGCCTGCTCGGTGCTGCTCGTCTCGTGCTGCGTGGAGGCGGCGAGCACCTGGTTGGCGGACGAGGACAGGCGCAGGGCCGCCTCGTTGATCTCCCGCACGAAGGTGCGCAGCGTCTCGATCACCTTGCCGAAGCCCTCGAGCAGGGGCCCGAGCTGGGCATCCTCGGTGGAGGTGTTCCACTGGGCCAGGTCACCCTCGCGCACCAGGGTGATGAGCGCGTCGATGGCCTGATCGATCTCCTGGGCGGCCACCTGCTTGCGGCGCTCGGAGGAGGCGTGGCGGTCCAGCAGCTGGTTGAAGAGCTGGGCCAGGTCGGCGGCATCTTCCTCCACGGCGTTCTTGGGAACGCGCGCCTCGAGGTTGCCCGCCAGCACCGCGATCACGGTGTCGGTGAGGGGCTTGAGGGAGGCGGCCTTCTTGGAGCGAGGGGCAGCAGCGCCCTCCGTCGAAACCACTTCGTTCTTCGTGTCAGCGGGGGACATTGCCTTCAGTGCCTTCCTTGAGCATTCAAGGTTTCAACAAGATCGATGAGCATCACGGGGCGCTCCTGGTCGAGGAACACACCGACTGCGTAGGGCGCGGCGCCGGCCACGACCGGCAACCGCCGCAGATCCATGATGGGGACGGGGCGCACGCCGCGGATGGCGTCCACCTTCAGGTGGCCCTCCCCCTCGGGGGTGTCGAAGACGAGCGCGCGGCCGCCGCGCTTGAGCGGGCCGAGCCCCGGCACCTCGATGTCGTCGGGGTGCGAGCGGTCGATGCGCAGCACCTGCTGGGCATCGGTGCCGTAGAGGACGCCGCCGACCTCGAAGAAGAGGACGTCGACATCGTTCACCGTGGACGAGTGATCGTCGTAGATCATCGCACCACCGCGCGCTGCCGGGCGCTCTGGAGCAGCTTGGTGAAGTTGATCAAGGCGATCGCATCCTGGGGCGTGGAGCCGCCGGTGACACCAAGCAGGTGCTCGACGGCCGCATCCCCACCCAGGGGAGGAGGAAGGACGTCGGCCACCGGGATGCGCCGCAGCCCGAGCACCGCGTCCGCCACCACACCGACGCGGTAGCTGCCGCTGGTGCCGATGAAGAGCCGCGTCCTGGCCCCGACACGGGCCTCCCCCTTGCCAAGGAAGCGCAGGAGATCCATCACCGGGAGTACCTCGCCGCGATGGCCGGTAACACCCAGGAGGAAGGAGGGAGTTCGAGGAAGGGGCGTGAGAAGGCCGGTACGGATGACCTCGAGGACATTCTCACTGGGAACCGCGAGGCGGAGCTCACCCGCGCGGAAACAGAAGAATTCCTGCTCCGGCCGGGCCTGGCCCGCGATGGCCCGGTCGGGTGCCATCCGCAGCGCACGCTGAAGGGGAGTGTTGGTCAAGGCGCCAAAGTATCCGGAGGCTAGCGAAGTGGGTCAAGGGTGGACCGAAATCACGTGGTCCGGGCCCACTCAACGGTGTAGGGTGACTGCTGTATTCCTTGAGGAGGCAGATGTCTCGCGTACTGGTCATCGATGATAGCCCGATGCTGGTGGAACTCACGGTCCGGGCCCTCGCCGCTGCTGGCTACCATGCCACCGGAGCGACCGACCTGGCGAGCCTCGACCAGAAGCTCACCGAGGGACCGTTCGCGCTCATCCTCATGGACGTGAACATGCCGGAGATGTTCGGCGACGACGTCGTCGAGTACCTCCGCACCCAGAAGCGGGTCACCTCCAAGCTGGTGCTCTACTCGGACATCTCCGAGGAGGAGCTGGCGGCGAAGACGCGGAACTCGGGCGCGGATGCCTACATCCTCAAGGGGGGCGGCATCGAGGCGGTGATCGGCGGCATCATGCGCATCCTGGGCGCCCCCACCGCCAGTGCGGCCGCACCCGCACGGCCCGCGACGGCGCCCGCTGCCCCGGCTGCCCGCCCGGCGGGAACCGCGGCCGCACCCCGCCCGCCCGCGGTGGCTCCGGCGACCCGTCCGCCCGCCACCGCGGCTGCTCCCCGGCCCACCGGTCCTGGAGTTCCCCAGGCCAATGGCGCCACCCCGCCCCGAGTGGCCCCCGCCACGGCTCCGGGTCAGGCGATCCCCGGCCCCCGTGCCCCCGTCGCGGGACAGGTGGCCCAGCCCCGTCCTCCGGCGCAGGCGCCCGTGGCCGGAGCCCATCCCGCTGCGGCCGCGGGAGCCCATCCGGCGGCCCCCGCCGCGCCTCGTGCCCCCGTCGCGGGACAGGTGGCCCAGCCCCGTCCTCCGGCGCAGGCGCCCGTGGCCGGAGCCCATCCCGCTGCGGCCGCGGGAGCCCATCCGGCGGCCCCCGCCGCGCCTCGTGCCCCCGTCGCGGGACAGGTGGCCCAGCCCCGTCCTCCGGCGCAGGCGCCCGTGGCCGGAGCCCATCCCGCTGCGGCGGCGCCTCGCACCACCGCTCCGGCGGCCACGGCGCACGCCGCTCCCGCGGGGACAGCACCCACGAGGCCCGCGACTCCTGTGGCGTCGCATCCCACGGCTCCAGCGGCCCATACCGCTCCGGCCCAGCCGGCTCCCGCTGCCGCGCATGGCCCGGCTCCGGTCGCCGTGGCGCCCCCGCCCGCCCCGACTCCCGCGGCCCCCCCTACCCCCGCGGCTCCTGCGGCCGCTCCGGCCGCGCCCGCTCCGGCCGCGACGGGTGGCTTCCCCTCGGCCGCGAAGATGGCGGCGGCCGCCGGAAGGAAGCCTCGCATCCTCATCGTCGACGACAGCGAGATGACGGCGCGCATCATCGAAGCGGACCTGGTGACCAAGGGCTTCGAGGTGCACATCGCCGACTCCGCCGACAAGGCGACGAAGATCATCCTCAAGAAGCAGACGCGTCCGGACCTGGTCCTGCTGGACGTGCGCATGCCCAACGTGAACGGCGAGCAGTTCTGCCGGTTCATCAAGAGCAACAGCCTCTTCAAGGGCATCAAGGTGCTGCTGTGCTCCGGCGAGAACGTCGAGGAGCTGCAGCGCATCTGCCGCGAGGCCGGTGCCGACGGCTACGTGCCCAAGGACGCCGTGCTGGGCCATCTGGTGGCCAAGGAGCTCAACCCCGTCACCCCGCAGGAGTAGGCCCGCGTCGAGCCCAGGCGACGCACCCGCTGGCGCCTCCCTCGACTCCCGCCCGGTGCAAGCGTGCACTGGCCAACTGGAAGAGTTCATCCGGGCAGGAATTTTCCGAAATCATTGGAGCCCAGGTCAGCTTTCCGGGATAAGGCCCCCGAACCCGTCCATACGGGGAAACAGGGGGCTTTCTCTTGCGCTTCGACGCAACCAAACACACCCTCCGGCGGCTGAGCGGCCACCGGTTGGGTCTTCTTCTGGGGCTGGTGGCTGCCGGAGCCGTGGGGCTCCTGGCCAGGCCAGGCCTCTCGGGCGACGTGCCCGTGCCCGGCGAGGCCGCGTGCTGCACCAGCGCCACGGCCGTGGGCGACGCGATGATCCACCCGCCCAGCGGGGGCGACAAGGACTTCTTCGCCGTGCCCTCGGGCCCGGCCAACGCCATCTTCCTGCTGAGCAACTACGAGTCGATGCAGGAGTACGCCGAGTACCTGCCCGAGGTGGGAGACACCACCAAGACGGGCTGCTCGGATCCTGCGCTGGTCGCGGCCATGAGCTGGGTGGACATCACCAGCACGGATCCCAAGCGCAACGGCTCCACGCCCATCGATCCGGATCCGGACTTCCACCCGACGAACGTCCAGTTCTTCGATCCGAACAAGTACTACAACTCGCGCGGCTGGCGCCTGGCGCTCAACGGCTGGGACTGGCCCTACACGCTCGAGTCGGACTACCGCAGCACGGTGGGCTCCTCGGACCTGGACTCCATCTGCTACCCGCACACGGGGTGGGATCCCAGCTCGGCCATCCACAAGGAGTGCAGGCAGTGCCTGCTGACGAAGGGGTGGTGGCGGGGCAACCTGCACAGCGAGCCGTCGGATCCGAAGCTGCCCAACGCGGCCCGGCGCAAGTGGCTGCTCAGCGGCCGCGTGCTCAACGTGCGCCCGCCCAAGTTCGTGGTGGCGCGCAAGGTGCTCAAGGACGTCATCTCCACCGCGGACAACCTGCGCATGGGCGTGGCCATCTTCGGCAAGGATCGCGGCTGGTACGATCCGCCGGAGATCCTCCAGCCCCTGCGGCCGGCCTGCAATGAGTCGCACCCCATCCTGGTCGAGTCGGCGCTCCAGCGCTCGGAGATGGTGAAGTCCATCAACAAGGTGGTCTTCAACCACTACGAGCGCTCCATCGGAGAGGCGCTCTTCGGCCTGGGCGGCTACTACTCGTCGCAGGCGGTGGATTCGCGGTGGACGAAGTGGTTCACCAACCCCATCTCGCCCGGCTTCGGCTGGCCGGGAGGCTGGAACGGCGGCACGGATCGGGATCCCATCACCCTCATGGAGGGCAACAGCTGGGGCTACGACAGCGTCGAGTGGCACAAGACGGGGCAGCCCTGGGAGGCGGGCGGCGAGCAGAAGTCCGTGTGCTTCGCGTGCCAGGCCAACTCGGTGATCGTGCTCACGGATGGCGCGCCCAAGTTCGACAACTCGGTGCCCGTCACGAGGATGATGGAGATCCTCACCGCCAACAAGGCGACGCACCCGGACGGGACGCTGCTCACGTTCGACCCGAGCGATCCACGCACCAACACGAATCCGGGCGGCGTGAACTACTGCGACAAGTTCGGCGTCACGAAGGAGGACTGCGACTACGCCAACTGGCCCACGGGCTTCGCGCGCACGAACAAGAACTTCATGGACGACGTCGCCTTCTTCCTGTCGCACATGGACCTGCGCGACGACATGGAGGGCGAGCAGTCCGTGCGCACGTACACCATCGGCTACGGCGACAACAGCCCGATGCTCCAGAGCATCGCGATGGCGGGCAAGGGCGAGTTCTACCGCGTGAACAACCCCACCGAGCTGCGCGACGCGCTGATGGCCGCCATCGACAACATCAAGGAGGTGTCCACCTCGTTCGGCTCGGCCAACATCTCCGGCGTGCAGACCGGTGGCATGCAGTCCTCGGTGTACGTGCCGCGCTTCATCCCGCGCAGGGATCAGCCCTACGAGGGCCACCTCTACCGCTTCTTCTTCTACAACGAGTTCACCCAGGGCTGTGAGCCGGCCAGGGCGCGGAGCACGGCCGGCGACAAGCACGACCTCAACGGGGACAAGGACTGCGAGGACACGTTCTTCCTGGACAAGCCCGCGGGCGTGGCCGTGACACCGGGCTCGGTGCCGTCCGTGGACGCGTTCGGCTTCAGCGCGGCCAACATCATCCAGGAGAACACCGAGGGCCGGTGGGTCAAGGTGTCCACGGCCACCCTCAACGCGGACGGGCGGCTGGAAGGCGGCAAGCCCGCGGAGCCCTTCTGGGACGTGGCCGAGACGCTTGGCCAGCGCAGCGCGGGCGCCTCGTGCAACCCCGACAGCGCTACCGGAGGCCGCTGCGTCTTCACCCTCATCGACCGGAACAAGGACGGCCGCTTCGACAACCAGGACAACCCGCCCGTGCCCTTCGAGGTGGCCCAGCGCGACCAGCTCAAGAGCTACCTGCTGGCCGCGGGCGACGGCTTCTGCATGCCGCTCTTCGCCCGCCTGAAGAAGGCCTGGGTGGGCTCGGCCGATCAGCAGGGCGAGTGCGTCGACACCCTCATCCGCTACGTGCGGGGCGTGGACGTGTTCGACCTCGATGGGGATGACAACCGCACCGAGGATCAGCCCTGCGCGGACAACGACAAGAAGTCCTGCAAGCTCGCGGACATCTTCCACTCCTCACCGGTGCTGGTGGAGCAGCCCATCGAGCCCTTCCTGTGCACGCTGGGACTGAGCACGCAGTGCGTGTCCACGCTCTACGAGGACTTCTCCGCCACGGTGACCTCCGAGGCGTTGTGCTCCGCGCCGGGCGCGCCCAAGCCGTGCTACGCGGCCACGCCCATGGAGCCGAAGCTCGGCTCGCCCGGGTACAAGTACGGCGCCTATGATCAGTTCCGGGAGCGGACCCGCACGCGTCCGCGCGTCGTGCTGGTGGGCTCCAACGGCGGCATGCTGCACGCCATCCACGCCGGCAAAGCGCTGAGCCGGGCGAAGGAAGGACCCCTGGACGACATCTTCGACCTGGGCACCGGTCAGGAGCTGTGGGCCTTCATCCCGCCGGATCTGCTGCCCAAGCTGGGCATGATGATGAACGGCCACGAGTACTTCGTGGATGGCACCCCCATGGTCCGCGACATCTGGGCGGACGGAGACGGGAGCCAGCCGGGCGTCAAGGAGGCGGAGGAGTACCACACGCTCGCCATCATCTCCGAGCGCTCGGGCGGCCAGCGCTTCCTCGCGCTGGACGTGACGGATCCGCTCGAGATGTTGAAGCCGGATGGCAAGCCGTTCCGCTGGATGTTCCCCAACGCCTGCGAGCCGGAGGCCTCCACCATGGGCCAGTCGTGGGCCAACTTCGCGCCCAAGCCGCCGCCCATCGGACCGGTGCGCGTCGCGGCGGACAACGCTCGGGGCTGGGACGAGCGGTGGGTCACCCTGCTCAACGGCGGCTACAGCGCGGACCTGTCGCGCGGGCGCGGCGTGTACATGGTGGATGCCTGGACGGGCCAGAAGCTGTGGTCCGCCGAAGCGAAGCGCGGCACCGCCGCCACGGGCAAGGACTACCAGGACGAGGTCATCCACCGGATGATGCCCGTCGTGGCCGCCCCCGCGCTGGTGGACCTCGGCAAGGCCGAGGACATCCGCATGGACATGGATGGCTTCTTCGACACCATGGTGGTGGGCGACCTGGGCGGCCAGGTGTGGACGTTCCGCTTCCACACGCCGGGCACGCCCGGCAATGGCGGCCTCATCTCCAACTGGTACGGCGCCCGCTCGCTGGAGATCGCCCGCGAGGACCTCTCCGGCTTCGACGCCCCCCGCAACGCCTGGAAGAAGACGCCCTTCTTCCACATCGCCTCCAACGTGCGTCAGCCGGACACGGGCTGGCTGCGCAGCTACCTCGGCTCGGGAGACCGGCAGAACCTGCGCGACAAGGAGGACACCTCCTGCGGCCCGGACAACCTGCTGGCCTGCGTCCGGATGAAGTGCGA
Organism: Archangium gephyra; assembly: GCF_042230915.1. Lineage (GTDB taxonomy): Bacteria > Myxococcota > Myxococcia > Myxococcales > Myxococcaceae > Archangium > Archangium gephyra_B. The sequence goes on from NZ_CP102578.1 coordinate 6,919,272, forward strand.
CGTGCGGGCCGAGTACCAGGCCCTTATCAACGGGGAGCTGCGCACCACCCTGCTCCGGTATGACAACGGCGTGCTGGTGGAGGACACCGGCTCGCTGTCCATCACGGGACAGCACGCCTGCTCCGCCGCGCGCATGGAGCTGACCGGCCTCACCATCCAGTGCGACAACGCCACGGCCCTGGGCAGCGGCACCTACCGCTACCCGGCCGTCGGCTCGGCCTCCACGGATGCCGACTGCTCCGGGTCGGGCTCCATGTGGTCCTGCAGCCAGGCCCGGCTCTCCACGGACTCGCACGGGGACCTGAAGCTGGGCTCGGACGCGGACCTCGTCCCGAGGAACCGCTACTACGGCTTCCACGCGTATGGCGGCGCCAAACGCAGCTTCAGGAGCGAGCCGGAGGCCATCGCCTTCGACAAGCGGCGCGTCACGGACATCCCCTTCACGTGCGAGCCGGGAGTGCAGTGCTCGCTCGTGGACGTCACCATCCCGGACAGCGCCTATGCGAACCTCCTGGGTTCGGACGGCAAGACGTGGCGCTACCTGCCCGCGAGCAAGCTGGCCTCGCTCGCGCGGGGCACCGCCGAGGGTCCCGGCTGGTTCATCCAGTACGACTCGCTGACGGAGAAGACGGCCGCCGGCTCGTCGGTGCTGGGCGGTGTCGTCTTCTGGCCGAGCTTCAACCCGCCCACGGCCAGCCCCACGTCGGCCTGCAAGCTGGGGGGCGCGGGAGACACCGGCCGCTCGTGGCAGGCGGACGTCATCACCGGCCTGCCGGATCAGTCCGATGGCTTCCGGCTGCTCGACGACAAGGGCGCGCTGCTCGGGTACATGCCCAACAAGTCGCGCGCGGTGTTCGCTCCGCCCCCGGAGCCGGCGAGCGTCATCTCGATGTCCAAGACGGGCGGCATCCGCTACCAGGTGGCGGTGACGGGCGCCGGTGAGCAGCCCACCACCGAGACGCTCCGCACCCGGGCCAACGTGACGCCGGATGTCTCGTGGATGGTGGTCCCCAAGAACCTGCACGAGTGCCGGCACGTGGACGGCCGGGCCTGCAACCCGTCCGAGCCGTCCGAGCCCTGAGTCGGGCCCAGCACCCTCCCCTCTCCCGCCGCATCGGGAGGGGGGAGGCCCATCCCACGGCTATCTCCGGGCGCTGGCCGCGTTCTCCCGCTCCTCGAGCCCGCGCGCGAAGTTGCCGATGATCAACCCAGGCCGGGCCGCCTTGAGCCGGCGCAGCAGCGTGCGGATGCCCACGGGCTCGCCGCCCGCGCCCTTGTCGCGCGCCACCTCCAGGTACTGGATGGGGTCGATGCACAGCGAGCGCGTCTGCACCTGGTCCACCTTGTACTTCTTCACCAGCCGCTCCAGGGCCTTCACCTCGCCCTCGCGATCGGTGACGCCCGGGAAGAGCAGCAGGTTGAGCGCGAGGTACGCGCCGCGCTGGCGCGCCAGGGCGATCGAGGCCTCCACGTCCTCCCAGCCGTACTTCACCGGCTTGTAGTAGGCCTCGTAGAGTTCCTTCGACGCCGAGTTGAGCGACACGCGGATGGCGTCCAGCCCCGCGTCGAAGAGCGCCTCGAGTCCCTTCGTGAGGCTCGCGTTGGTGTTGATGTTGATGGAGCCGCGCGAGGTGCGCTCGCGCATGTAGCGGATGGCCTCGGCGATGTACTTCCACCGGGTGAGCGGCTCGCCCTCGCAGCCCTGGCCGAAGCTGACCATGGTGCGGCCCGGCGCGTGCTCCAGGTGGTACAGGCCGATCGCCCCCATCTCCTCGCCCGAGGGCCCGTCATTCATGCGCTCGTGCGAGGCGGGAGGCCCATCCGCCGGCTGATCCGAGATGCACCCCACGCAGCGCGCGTTGCACATCACCGAGGCGGGGATGGCCCCCTCGTCGCGCACGTAGAAGATGTTCTGCGAGGTGAAGCACCGGTACAGCATCGCGCACGTGGTGAGCTGCTTGAGCACGCGGTTGTCCGGGAAGCGCGCCAGGTGCGCGTCCACGATCTTCTTCAGCTCCGGGGTGGAGTACCGCTCCGGCTCCCAGTGCGAACGCTTGTCGGTGTGGATGGCCCAGGCCACCGGGCCGTCCTCGCCCCAGGCCGCGGCGGTATAGGCCCACTGCGGCAGCACCGGGCCGTCCGCCTTCACCTCCCCAGGGAGGAAGGTGCGCGTGTAGCCCGGTGGAAGCAGGGCCCCCACCGCGCTGGGCACGAAGGTCTTCCCGTTCATCTTGATCTCGCGGACCAGCTCCAACTCCCCGGTCTCGGGATCCAACCCCACGGGCAGCCGGCCCGGCAGGTGGACGAGCCGGCCAGCGGACGGCAGGGGGATGGGCTTGTCCTGCGGGGGAACGAGCTCTTCCCCGCTGCGCAGGGTGGCCAGCAGATAGGGATGCTCCATCACCCGTCCCTTCGGGTCCGCGAACAGCAGCTTCGGTGCCAAAGTCATGACCTCGTTAACTATCACTGGCGGGTGGACCTTTCGACGCGCCGCGCATTCACGAGCCGTATGGCTCCTTGCCGGTGCGCGTCTTGACTCCCTCCAGGCCCCTGCCTAGGGTCCGCCCGATTTTCGTCCCTTATTGCGGACATTTCGGAGGCAGCTCAAGTGATTGTCGGAGTCCCCAAAGAGATCAAGACCCGCGAGTACCGTGTTGGCATGGTTCCGGCGGGCGTCCGCGCTCTCACCAGCGCGGGCCACACGGTTCTGGTCGAGACGAACGCCGGCGTTGGCTCCGGCATCCCCGACTCGGAGTACCAGCGCGTTGGCGCGCAGATCGTCCAGAGCGCGGACGAGGTCTGGAAGCGCGCCGAGATGGTCGTCAAGGTGAAGGAGCCCATCGCGCCCGAGTACGAGCGCATCCAGAACGGGCAGATCATCTACACCTACTTCCACCTGTCCGGCGTGGACCCCGAGCTCACGCGCACCCTGGTGAAGAAGAAGGCGTCCGCGGTGGCGTACGAAACCATCCAGCTGGATGACGGCTCGCTGCCGCTGCTCAAGCCGATGTCCGAGGTGGCCGGCAAGATGGCCATCCAGGTCGGCGCCGCGTGCCTGGAGAAGGCGCACGGGGGCAAGGGGATTCTGCTGGGCGGCGTGCCCGGCGTGCGCCGTGGCCGCGTCACCATCATCGGCGGTGGCGTGGTGGGCACCTGCGCGGCCAAGGTCGCCGTGGGCATGGGCGCCGAGGTCACCATCATCGACATCAACCTCGAGCGGCTCACCTACCTGGATGACGTGTTCCTCGGCCGCGTGGCCACGCTGGCCTCGGACACCGAGAGCATCGCCAAGAGCGTGCGCGAGGCGGACATCGTCGTCGGCGGCGTGCTCATCCCCGGCGCCGCGGCCCCCAAGCTCGTCTCCGAGGCCCTCGTGGCCGAGATGAGCCCCGGCTCCGTGGTGGTGGACGTGGCGGTGGACCAGGGCGGCTGCATCGAGACCTGCGTGCCCACCACCCACGACAACCCCACCTTCGTGAAGCACGGCGTGGTGCACTACTGCGTGGCCAACATGCCCGGCGCGGTGCCCCAGACGTCCACCTTCGCCCTCACCAACACCACCCGGCCCTACGCCCGGAAGATCGCCGACATGGGCCTCATCGAGGCCATCAAGGCCGACAAGGCCCTGGCCCGCGGCCTCAACACCTACAACGGCCAGGTCACCTACGAGGCCGTCGCCAAGGACCTCGGCTACTCCTACATGTCCATCTTCGACGCCATCGGCGCCAAGGGCCGGTAGTAGTCTCCGGTACTCCACACTGCGACACCCCGGCGGGGGGATTGCTCCCGAAATCAGGGAATAATTCTTCCCGCCGGTTGTCTCCCGCCCGCTGGGGCAGCCGTGCAAACGGCGCCAGCGGGCTTTGTGTTGTTGCCCAGTCTGTTCCCGTGCATACATTGCCGGGTAGGTAACGACTCAATTGCCTGTAATTTCGGGCCTCTGGAAGGCGGGAGCATGCTGGACTTCAGGCAGAACAACCGGACGAAGCAGGAATTCGAGGAACTGGCCCTGGCCCACCTCGATCCGCTATACTCCGCGGCCCTGAGGCTGACGAAGAATGAGCGGGACGCCGAGGACCTTGTGCAGGACACCTGCATGCGGGCCTACCGCTTCTTCGACAAGTTCGAGCGCGGCACCAACATCAAGGCCTGGCTCTTCAAGATCCTCACCAACACCTTCATCAACCGCTACCGGCGCAAGGTGAAGGAGCGCAGCGTGGTGGAGGGCGTGGAGCGCGAGGCGGTGCACGAGCGCTTCGTCAGCCGGGACGCCACGGACTTCGCGGCCAACCCCGAGCAGTACTTCTTCGATCGCCTCCTGTCGGATGACGTGCTGCGCGCCATCGACGCGCTGCCCATCGACTTCCGGCTGGTGGTCATCCTCGCGGACCTGCAGGAGTTCTCCTACAAGGAGATCGCGGAGATCCTCGAGTGCCCCGTGGGCACGGTGATGAGCCGGCTGTTCCGCGGACGCAAGCTGCTGCAGAAGACGCTGCGCGAGTACGCGCAGGGCTCTGGCGTGCTGCGTCAAGAGGCGGAGGGCGAGGCGGCGAACGCGGATGGGACGGCCGCCGCGGGCTCCCCGGCGAACCTCGATGATTACAGACGCAGGAAGAAGGTGGGGTAGATCGAGGTTGATGGCCGCGGAAATATTTCTTCACGATATTTCCGCCGGGACCTCTACCATCTCCCGCCCTGAGCGCTCATGACCTGCCAGGAACTCGATTCCATCATCTACCCGTTTCTCGACGGTGAGTTTCAGCCCGAGGAGCGGCTGGACGTTGAAGCGCATCTCACCGGCTGTGCCGAGTGCTCGCAGCGGGTGAACATGGAGGTCCGGATGCGGCAGTCGCTGCGCCGGGCCGCGCGTCAGGCGGTGGAGACCACCCGGGCTCCCGAGGCCCTGCGCAACCGCATCCAGCTGGGCGTCCGGCAGGAGCAGCGCCGCGACACGCAGCTGTGGTGGATGCGCGCGAGCGCCGCGGCCGTGGTGGTGCTGATGGCCGGCGGCGCGTGGATGGCGCTACGGCCCGAGCAGCGCCAGCGCTTCGTGGACGACGCCGCGCGGCGGCATGCCCGGCAGTTGCCGGTGGAGGTCGCGGGCGGCTCGCACGAGCACGTGGAGGCCTGGTTCGACGGCAAGTTGGACCACCGCGTCTCCGTGCCCCGGCTGCCCGATGTGCAGCTGTCCGGCGCGCGCATCTCCAACGTGACGGATCGCCCCGCCGCGTACATCAGCTACGAGCGCAACGCGGACAAGCAGGGCGCACCCGCGAAGCGCATCGGCCTGTTCGTCTTCGACGACGCCAAGCGCGAGGTGGAGGCCCCTCCCCTGCCCTCCGTGCAGGTGGGCTCCAGCCACGGGTACAACGTAGCGGTGTGGCGCGATGGGGAGATCGTCTACGAGCTGGTGAGCGACCTGGACGAATCGGACATCCGCCGCATGGTCGCCGAGCAGGCGGCCGCGAAGAGCAGGCCGTCGCGCCCGGTATCGCCGGACGTCGCCGCACGGCCCGTGGCGCTACAGCCCTGAGTCGCGCGCGAGCTCGCGCGCACGGGCTGCTCGCCTGCCCCACGAGCTGGACTGCCTGGAAATCCGACTGGACCGAAGATTGACGGTCCCGGTAGGCACCGATAGCCTCCCCGAGCGACTTTTCCAGAGCCGCCGTTGCTCGTCCCCGACGAGCGACGCGCACGCCCTTCCTGGTCCGGCAGCCCTTCCATGTCCAAGAACATCCTGATCGTCGAAAGTGACACCGCCCTCTCCGCGAACCTGCGGCAGGCCCTGGAGGCCCGCGGCTTCGCGGTGCAGGAGACCACCGACGGCAAGGGCAGCGTGGAGCTTATCCGCCGCGACCGGCCCGAGCTGGTGGTCCTCGCGGTGGACCTGTCGGCCGGTCAGAACGGCTACCTGATCTGCGGCAAGCTGAAGAAGGACGACGATCTCAAGACGATCCCCATCATCATCATCGGCAACCCGGACGGCTTCGCGCAGCACCGCAAGCTGAAGGCGCACGCGGACGACTACGTGTCCAAGCCGGTGAACGCCGATGACCTGGTGGAGTGCGCCGGCAGGCTGATCGGCTTCCCGGAGCTGCCCGCGGGCGAGGTCGTCGATGACGGCCTGAGCCTGGGCGGGCTGGACGGGCTGGACGGTGGGCTGGATGGGCTGGGCGACGAGCCGGTGCAGGGCGAGGAGCTGGCCATCGAGGGCGAGCCGCTGGAGAGCCACGGCGAGGAGCTGGCCCTGCTCGACAATCCCTTCGGGGACAGCGCGGATGATCCGCCGGTGACGGGCAGCATCGAGGAGCCGGTGGAGGCCCCGCCGGAGCTGAGCTCGCCCGAGGACGACTTCTCCGGGCTGGATGGCCTGGGCGGCGGCGAGGACGACAACGCGCTCGATTCGCTGGGCATGGACAGCGACAAGACGGTGGTGGGCTACATGCCGCCCGCGCCCACGCCCGCGCCGGCTCCGAAGCCCGCGCCGGCCCCGGTGGCGGCCCGCCCCACCCCGGCACCCGCGGTGGCCACGCCCAAGCCCGCGGCCACGCCCGTGACGGCCACGCCGCGCGCCACGCCCGCGGCGGCCACGGCCAAGCCGGCGGCCACGCCCGCGGCCCCGGCCATGTCCGCGGCGGACGCGGCCGAGCTGCGCAACCTGCGCGCCAAGGTGCTCGAGCTGGAAGGCGCGCTGGATGATGTCCGGAACCAGGCCAGCACCGCGGAGACGCGCGTGCAGGAACTGGAGGCGGAGCTCGAGACCAAGAGCACGGAGCTGGAGACGGCGAAGGCCTCGGTGGGCAAGAACGACTCGGCCACGCTGGCGCTGCGTGAGGCGTCCAACCGGAAGGATCGGGAGATCCTCCGCCTCAAGAGCGAGCTGAACCAGAAGGAGCAGGAGATCGTCGAGCAGCAGGATCGGCTGTTGGCGCTGGAGCAGCAGGCCAGCGGGGCCACGGACGAGATCGCGCGGCGGGACGCGGAGCTGAAGACGCTGAAGACGAAGGCGGATCAGCTGATGGCGGAGCGTCGGCGGGTGGAGCAGCAGCTGACGGCGGCGAAGGAGGAGGCGCGTGGGGCCACGGCGCGCGCGGCGGCGCTGCAGGCCGAGGTGGAGCAGTACCAGGCGCAGTCGGGCGAGGTGGAGGAGCTGAGGGCGCGGGCGGATCAACTGGACGCGGAGCTGGCGGCGGCGCGGAGCGAGGGCGACAGCTGGCGCGAGGAGCTGGAGGCGGTGAAGGCGCAGGCGGGCCAGGAAGCCGACGAGCTGCGCAAGCGCATCACCGAGATGGAGGAGCAGGTGGCGCGCAACGAGGATCGCGTGGCCCGGCTCTACACGCGCATCAAGGCGGACGAGAAGCTGCGCGAGAAGACGAAGAAGGCGCTGGCCATCGCCACGCAGCTCCTGGAGGAGCAGCCGGCGGGCGAGGACGACGAAGAAGCCGTCGCCTGAGACGGGGTGAGGGTAGCGAGGGCCCCGGGTTCGAACCCGAGCGGGCCCCCTGCCCCGCGGGACGAGCCCTACTTCTCTTCCTTCTTGGGCTCGTTCTTCTTGTCCATCATCTTCTTGGCGATGCCCTGGAGGGCGGACGGGACGTTCTTGTCCCGGCTGAGATCCTTGACGTCGTTCTCGCGCAGGGTGCTGAGGAACTTCATGCCCACCGAGAGCGGCAGCTTGGGGTTCTTCAACAGCGCCATCTTGATCTTGTAGTTCTTCGTGAACTCGCGGCTGCTGTAGATGATGCGCAGCACCTCCTCGTTGACGGCCTTGTTGGTGGCGCAGCTGAGGACCTCGCCGTCGGTGATGCGAGGGCTGCGGATCACGGCGGTGCAGACGAGCTTGTTGGTGTCGCGGATGAGGAAGCTGCGCGCCTCCTTGTTGCCCAGCGTCGCCAGCTTGATCTTCTGGGCGATGCTCATCTTCATGATGCGCTGGGTGAGGCTGAGCTTCTTGGCCTCGGGAATGGCGGCGGTGGGATCCTCCCCCTCCTTGGCCTCCACTGGACCCGCGGCAGCGGTCTTGGGCGTGGCGTCCTCGAGCTCCTTGAGGATCTCCTCGGCGGTGGGACCGGCCTCGGGGGGAGCGGCGGAGGGCCCGAAGACGCGGACGCGGGCGGCCTGCATCTGCGGCACATCCACCACGGCCATGCCGCTGCGCACCGCGAAGTCGCACACGTTGTCGATCAACGCCGGGCTGGCGTTGGGGTTGGTGCACAGGCCGCGGATGATGTTCTCGGAGCGCAGGACGCGCAGCTGGTTCTGCCCGATGATCTCCGCGATCTTCGCGCTGCAGGTGCGCGCCACCTCGGCCACGGCGTCATCCGGCGTGGTGGGGTTGAGCACGAGCATCTCCGCCAGGGCGTCCTTGCCAGACAGCAGCGAGAGGAACCAGCCCAGCACGGGGGCCGCGACGGCCTCGTCGCGCAGGCCCGCGGAGAAGCGATCCGGCAGGGCCGCGGCCGTCTTGGTGGCCGTCTCCCGCACGGCCGCGTCCGCATCGAACGTGAGCATGAAGAGGGCGCCGAGCATGTCCGAGGGCGCCAGCGGCACCAGGGCCTTGGCGGCCATCATCCGCAGGGGCACGGGCGCGGCCGGGTCCACGTGCTTGCGCATGTTGGGCGGGAGGAATTCGGCGGTGATGGGACAACCCGCCGGGGCCGCGGGGGTCTGCTGGGGAGCGGTGCTCATGAGGCGTGATTCCTTCCGTAGATGATGCGGAGACCCTCGAGCGTGAGGAACTCGTCGACTTCGTGAATGAGCTTGGACTCGCTGGCCACCAGGGGCGCCAGGCCACCGGTGGCCACCACCCGCGCCTCGAAGCCGAGCTCCGCCTGGATGCGGGCGCAGATGCCATCCACCATGCCCACGTAGCCGTAGAAGAGGCCGGACTGGATGGAGTGCACCGTGTTGCGGCCCACCACGTGCGGGGGCCGGGCGAGCTCGACTCGCGGCAGCTTCGAGGCGTTCTGGAAGAGCGCCTCCATGGAGATGTTGATGCCGGGGCAGATGGCCCCGCCGAGGTACTCGCCCTTGGGCGTCACCGCGTCGAGCGTGGTGGCGGTGCCGAAGTCCACGACGATGAGGCCCTGGTGGTGCTTGTCGTAAGCGGCCACCGCGTTGACGATGCGGTCGGCGCCCACCTCGCGCGGGTTGTCGTAGAGGATGGGCATGCCCGTCTTCACGCCGGGCCCGACGAACATGGGGCGCGTCTTGAAGTAGCGCTCGCTCATCCGCTCCAGGTTGAACTGCAGCGGCGGCACCACGCTGGAGACCACCACCGCGCGCACCTTGTCCGGATCGATCCCGCTCGACTGGAAGAGCTGGCGCAGCAGGATGCCGTACTCATCCGAGGTGCGGCGGGCGCTCGTCTCCAGACGCCAGTGGTCCAGGAGGCGCTTGCCTTCGTACACCCCAAGCACCGTATTGGTGTTGCCGACGTCGATGGCGAGAAGCATGGCTCGCCGCGCAGTCTAGCGGGGCCGGAGTTGCTCCACATCCCCGGCGAGTACCCTTTCCAGCGAGCCCCCGGCCGTCCGCACCATCAGTGCACCCGAGGCGTCGATGTCTTCAGCCACACCGCGCAATTCCGACCGGTCGGTACGCACCAGCACCTCCTGGCGCAGCGTGGCGGACAGCTCCTTCCAGCGCTCGCGCACCGGATCGAAGCCCACCTCGTGGTGCAGGTCCAACCACTCCTCCAGGCGGCCCCAGAGGGAGGCGGTGAAGAGGGCGCGGTTGACGCGCCGGCCCAGCGCCTGGGAGAGCGACGTGGCGGTGGTGGCCACCTCGGGCGGGAAGTCCTCGGGGCCGGCGTTGAGGTTCACGCCGATGCCCAGCACCACGAAGTGCACCCGCTCGGGCTCCGCGGACAGCTCGGTGAGGATGCCCGCCACCTTGCGGCCGCCAATCTGCACGTCGTTGGGCCACTTGATGAGGGCCTCGGCGTCGGCCTCGCGCAGCGCCTCGGCGAGGGCCACCGCGGCCACCAGGGTGAGCTCCGGGGCGCGCTGGGGCGGCAGCTCCGGCCGGAGGATGGCGGAGAAGTACAGGTTCAACCCCTTGGGCGACACCCAGGTACGGCCCCGGCGGCCCCTGCCCGCCGTCTGCTGCTCGGTGATGACCACCTCGCCGTGCTCGGCCCCGTCCTGGGCCAGCCGGAAGGCGGCCTCGTTGGTGGACGGCAGCGACTCGTGGAAGTGGATGCTCTGCCCCAGGTCATGCGTGGACAGCAGCGGCGCCAGCTCCAGCGGCGAGAGCCGGTCCGGCACGTCCACCAGCCGGTAGCCCCGCGCGGGCACGGCGTCGATGCGGTAGCCCTTCTCGCGCAGCGACTGCACGTGCTTCCACACCGCGGTGCGGGACAGGCCCAGCTTGGCGGAGAGCGCCTCGCCCGAGAGGAACTCATCCCGCCCGTCCGCGAGGAAGCCGAGGATGATCTCCTGCTGCGTCTGCTCGGCGTGCTCGGTGCTGACACCCATGCCGCGAACCTCCCTGGAAAAAGGGCTCCCAGGGTAGGGATCGGCGGCCCGGCTTTCAACAGCTCCGCCGGGGGGTGAACCTTCGCTCGGATGCCTGCCTGCCCTCCTAACGGCTGGCGAGCAACACTCCCGGGCCTTCCTCGATCCGGATGACCTGGGTAGGTGCACGTGTGCTGCGCAGGGAGTCGATCCACTTCACCGCGGCCATCACGTCCACCTCGCGGGTGTCGTGGGTGAAGACGACGATGGTGGCGTGCGCGTCCTCGGGATGCGGGGGGCGCTGGAGCACCGAGTTGATGCTCACCCCCTTCTCGCCCATCACGCTGGCGATGCGCCCCAGCACGCCGGGCTCGTCGCTGACGGAGAAGCGCAGGTAGACGGGCCCGCGACGGTCGCCGGAGGGCAGCAGGGGCACGTCCTGTACATGCGGCGGGCACGGCAGGGGCAGACGCCCGGAGACACCGGCCAGGAGGTTGCGGCAGGTGTCGATGATGTCGGACACCACCGCGCTGCCCGTGGGGAGGGCCCCGGCACCCCGGCCCGAGTAGAGCGAGGCCCCCAGGGCCGCGGACTGGAGCAGCACCGCGTTGAAGGCACTGCTCACGTCCGCCAGGGGGCTGGCCGCGGGGATGAAGGCCGGGTGCACGCGCACGTCCAGGCCATCCGAGGCCCGGCGCGCCGTGGCGAGCAGCTTGAGCACGTACCCCGCCTCGCGCCCGTAGGAGATGTCCGTGGGGGTGAGGCTCGTAATCCCCTCCACGAGGATGGACTCGGGGGACACGCGCGCGGAGAAGGCCAGCGAGGCCAGCAGGCACAGCTTCTGCGCCGCGTCCATGCCGCTCACGTCCAGCGTGGGGTCCGCCTCCGCGTAGCCGAGCTCCTGCGCGCGCCGGAGCGCATCCGCGTAGCTGGCCCCCTCGTTCGCCATGGCCGAGAGGATGAAGTTGGTGGTGCCGTTGACGATGCCGGTGAGCGACTCCACCCGGTCCGAGGCCAGCGCCTCGCGCAGCGTGCGGATGATGGGGATGCCGCCACAGACGGCCCCCTCGAAGTGCACGTCTACCCCGCGCGCCAGCGCCTTGGAGTAGAGCGCCTCGCCGTGCGCCGACAGCAGCGCCTTGTTCGCCGTCACCACGTGGCGGCCCGAGGCAATCGCCTGCTCCAGGTACTCGCGCGATGGGCTCAGCCCGCCCATCAGCTCCACCACCACCGCCACCTCCTTGTCCTCGAGGATGGGCTTGATGTCGTGGGTGATGAGCGAGGCGGGGATGTCCTCGGGCCGCGACTTGCCCGCGTTGCGCACGAGCACGTGGCGCACGCGCACCCGCGCTCCCAGGCGCCGCTCGATGTCCTTCGCGTGGTCAGCGAGAATCCGGTACGTCCCCAGTCCCACGTTGCCCAGCCCCAGCAGGGCGATTCCGATCTCTTTCATGTGACCCCTCCCCTGCGCCTCGTCAACGGCCCGGCTGCTGGAGCTTGAAGGACGCCAGCTCCAGCCACGTCTGCGGCATGCGCTCGCCGTTGCTCTTCTCGGCGGACACCTCGATGCGCACCAGCCCCACGCCCTCGGCGAAGGTGAGCGCGTTCACCAGGGTCGTCTGCGCATCCACGCGGTTGCGCGCCTCCACCCTCACGCAGTGGTTGAAGGAGCCCGCGGGCGCCTCGCACGGCACCCCCGCCTGGAGGATGCGGTAGCGCTCGGTGGAGGACACGGACACCACGTTCGTCCACTGGTTGCCCTCGGCGAGCGGCCCGCGCAGCAGGTAGCGCTTGCGATCCCTCACGCCGAAGCCGTCCACCGACAGCTGCCCGCCCTGGTTGTCGTGGAAGTACCCGTCCTCCTCCTTGAGCACCTCCACGTCCACCGTCCGGTCCGCGCGGCCGTTGACCCGGTACGTCCAGCGATTGCCCACGGCCAGCGGGTAGTACGCGGCCAGGGACTGCGAGGGACGCGACTCCTGCTCCTCGGCCACCTGCTGCCGGCTCGAGGCACAGCCGCCAGCACCCACCACCACCAGCGAGGCCCCGAGGCCCCACCGCACGACGACAGACGAGAGCTTCATATGGTCAGTGTTCCACGCGGTCCGAGCCGCGCGCCTCCGGAGCGAGCTTGCGTGATGCCAGGAGTGTTTCCAGCGCCTGCTGGGCCGCGGCCTGCACATCCGGCTGGTCGTGCCCCTGCGCCACGGTGAAGAGGTACGCCTCGGCCTCCGTCCCGCCAATCTCCCCGATGGCGAAGACGACCTCCTGCACGAAGCCGATCTCCCGGTCCTTCACCAGCTCGATGAGCGCGGGAACGGCCCCCGGCGCCTTCATCTCCGCCAGCGCGCCGATGGCCTGGCGCACCATCTGCGGATCGTCCTCATCGAGCTGGCGGATGAGCAGCGGCGCCGCCGCGGGGTTGCGCCGGTCGGCGAGCACGCGCAGCGCGAACTCGCGCACGCGCTCGTCCTGGGACTGCAAGTCCTGAAGCAGCGCCGCGTCCGGGCGATCCGCCGCCGCCAGTTGGAGCGCGGCCGCCTGCGTCACCTGGCCGAGCGCACGGCGCAGGGCCTCGCGCAGGGCCTCACGGCGCGCCTCGGCGTCCTTGCCCTCCACGCGCACCTCGCCCAGCCCCACCACCTGGTAGCGCTGCTCGTCCTCCTCGCCCTGGCGCTCCATCGACAGGGTGACGCCCACCTCGGCGATGGAGTACGCGCTGCCGTCCTTGAGCGCCTCACGGGTGAAGGGCAGCTCGAGCGTGAGCGACCAGCCGTTCCGCGCGCGCTTGTCCTTGCCGTCCTTGGCGCCCTCCTCGAGGAGCTCGAAGCGGCGGCTGTCGCGCAGCGTACGGGTGAAGAGCTCCTGGACGTTCGATGGGGCCCAGCCGAGCAGGCTGTTGTCCACCACCGTCGCGCCCTTGAGCGAGATGCGCTCCACCGGAAAGCTCGGCTCCCGCGAACGGCAGGCGCCGAGCATCAGGGCCATCAACACCATGAGCAGGCCGGGCTTCATACCGGCCTACCCTAACCCAGTCCCGCGCTCCTCTCACGCAGGAGCGCGAGCCTGTCAGGCGTTTCCACCTTCCGGCGAGCCGCTCCCCGAGGAAGCAGGCCCGCTGGAGGGCTCCGGCTCCGACGGCGTACGGGCCCCCTCGGCGGCGGACTCCGCCTTCTCGGCGGCCACCCGGGCGTACTCCTCCGCGGCGGTGCGCTGGGCCTCGGCGGTCGCGGTGCTGTCCACGCTCGGGAAGGGCGACTGCCACTCGGCGGCCGTCCTCACGGCCTCACCCGGCGCCGCGAGGCCCTCGGCCCCCTCGGCGGGCGTGGCGGCCGGAGCAGCCCCGGCGGGCGCGGCCCCCTCGGCGGACGTCACTCCAGCGACGGCGGCGGCACCCTCGGGAGCGGCACCACCGGCGGCGGCGGCACCCTCGGGAGCGGCACCCTCGGGAGCGGCCCCTCCAGCGGCGGCGGCACCCTCGGGAGCGGCACCGGCCTCTCCCGGCGCGCCCTCTGGACCCCGGCCACCCCGGCCGCGACGGCCCCGGCGGCGGCGGCGGCGGCGCTTGCGCTCACCCGCGGCGCCGCCCTCACCCGCTGCGCCTCCCTCGGGCTGGCCCCCACCGGCGACGAAGGCGCTCGCGGCCTCCAGATCCTCGTCCTCGCCCTCGTCATCCCCCTCCTCGCCCTCCTCCTCGGAGAGCCCGGTGGGCGCGATGGCCTCGGTAGGCGCGACGGCGACGGGCGCGGCCCCGGCGGGAGTCTCCCCCGGCTCGGCCTGGGCGGTGGCCTGACGCTCGCGGCGGCGCTCCTCGCGGCGCACCTCCCGCTCACGCTTGCGCTCCTCCCGCTCGCGCTGGCGCTCTTCCCGGCGCTCCTCGCGGCGCGACGGCGCGGCCCCCTCGGTGCTCTCGGCCTCGCGGGTGGACTCGGTCTCCTCGGAGCCCTCCTCGCCCTCACGCGCCTGCTTCTCGCGCTGACGCTCCTCGCGGCGCTTCTGGGCCTCGTCGGCCTCGAGCTTCGCCACCTCGAAGAAGCGCTCGTCCACGTCGTACAGCTCCACCGTGGTGACGGTCACCGCGGCCTTGGCCTCGAGGAACTTCTCGCCGAGCGCATCCCCGCACCAGAGCATCACCAGCGAGCCGCTCGCCTGCGCCTCGGTGCGCGCATCACCCCGCACGTCCCCGGCGCACGCCAGCAGACCCACCTGGGCCGAGTAGTGGCCCAGGTCCTTGCGCAGCTCCTGCACCGCCTTGCGATCCAAGGACGGCGTGCCCTTGAGCATGCGGATGGCGTAGCGCAGGTCCACGCTGCCCTCGCGCTTGCGGGCGGTGAGCAGCGGGCCTTCCTTGGAGCGCTTGGCCACCTTCAGCTCGCGGAAGCCCAGCGCGTGCATCATCTTCACGACGGACTTCTCGAAGGCGCCCACGTCCAGCTCGCCCAGGCGCTTGCGCAGCACCCGCGCCACGGCCTTGCGCGCGTCCTTCACCGAGGCACGCGCCGTGGTCAGCAGGGCGGCGTCGGCCTGGGCCTCGGGAGTGGCGGCGGCGGCGGCACCGGCCCTCGGCAGCACCGGACGGCCGTCCTCGAGCGGAATGCCCAGCGCGGCGGCGAAGGCGGCCTGCAGCTCCAGCGGCGGCGCCTCGCTCGGCGCACCGGCGCGCTCCAGCGCCACCGCCCCGGTCTCCTTGGAGAAGGAGAACTGGGGCCGGCGGCCCGCGTCGATGCGGCGCTGGTTGTCCTCCAGCAGCGCGGTGAGCAGCGCCTCCACCGTGGCGTCCTCGGCGGCCAGCTCCTTGCCGCGCGCCTGCTCCAGCAACTGCTCCGGGCGCAGGGCCTGGTCGGCCTCGCTGAGGATCTCGAACACCACCTCCGGAATGGGCGGGAAGCGGCGGCGGCGTCCACCCCGTCCCTCCTCCTCCTCCTCCCGGCGGCGCTTGCGCTCGCTGCCCCGGCCGGCCACGCGCACGTTGTCCGTGCGGGGCTCGGGGTGACGCTCGACCGGCCGCAGGGGCGGCAGGCTGTCCTCTGGATGGGCTTCCATCACCCCCGTCAGCGCCAACGCCTCGGCATCCTCCGGCAACGCCCAATCGGCGAGGGCGAAGGTGTCCTTGGCGGTGACGACCACCTTGCGATCGCGCGTCCTGCGGGCCATCGCCGCGAGCCGCGACAGCATCGTCAGCTCGGGCGTCTTGCCCACGTGGGACAGCAGGTTCTGGGCGATCGACTTCTCGGTGATCTCGAGGAAGGTGAGGGGACGTCCTTCGCTCTCCAGCACGCGGAGAGCGGCCTCATAAAAAGTCATCGGCGAATTCCCCAACAAAATCGAACGGTTACAAAAATGTAGGTCCGTATAGGCGGCGGATGCTAGCCATCGCTATTCTGGCTTGTCAACGAATGGGGAAGGGATGATCCGCTTTCGCATCGGACATCGGTGGAAGCGCGAACCCGCGGAGGCGCCGCACGATTCCGTTTCGCTGGAGCTGGACGGGGTCAATCTGCTGCCGGGAGCGGTGGAGGAACCGCTCGTGGAAGCGGTGCCGGCGCTCGTGGAGGCCGTGGCGGGGTTGCACGCGGGAGGGCGCCGGCTGGCCCAGGTGTCGCTGACGGAGGCGCACCTGGAGCTGGTGCTGAGACGTTCAGGAACGGACATCGAGCTACAGGTGGCGAGCCTCTCGAGGCCGGCCCGGCTGTTGCGCCCGCCGCTGCGGCTGGACGCGGACGAGCTGGCCGAGGCGGCCCGGGGGTGCGGCCAGGGCTTCCTGGAGGACCTGCGGAAGGTGGCCCCCCGGAGGCTGCCGGCGGCCGTGGAGCAGGGGCTCGAACGGGCGCTGAGGCAGCTGGAGGAGCCCGTGCACCTTCCGGCGGAGCTGCGTCCGGAGCCCTTCACCCGGCGGGTGGCGCCCCCGACCCTGCCCGGCTTCGGCTTCGCGCTGGATGACACGGATGACGTGCTGCGGCGCGCGGCGAGGGAGAAGGGCCCGGCGCTGGCCTCGCTGCTGTGCCCGGGAGAGGTGTGGCTGGCGCTGCCGGAGAAGCCGGTGGCGTGGCGCGCGCCGGGGCCGCCCTTCCTCACGGCGTTGGAGCTGGCGCGGCAGGCGGCGGACCTGGCACGGGCGGTGGAGCTGGGCGAGCCGCGCTACAGCCTGGAGCCCGCGGGCGTGCGTCCGGAGCTGACGCTGGACCTGAAGGCGGGAGAGGCGCGGCTGGGCGGGGTGTCCTTCGCGCTGACGGGCGAGGCGCTGGTGGAGGCCATGTACCACCTGGGGCAGGCGCTGGCGGTGGCCATGTCCGAGCGCGAGCGGGCCCTGGCGGGCAACCCCTACCTGGTGGAGCTGACCGAGCGCTGCCGGGAGGGGCTCTCGCACCTGCGCGGGGCGGTGCAGCCCCCGGAGGAGAGTGGGATGGCGATGGCGCGGACGGCGCTGTCCCCGGCGGCCTCGCGCCCGTTGAAGGTACCGGGACGCCTGCGCCGCCTGCGCTTCGATGACGTGTGGGAGCAGCGCAAGCTGGCGGACGCGGACCAGGGGCGGCTGATGCTGGGACGCCAGGGGCCGGTGTACTCGTCCCCCCAGATGGCCTGCGCCTTCGAGCGCAAGTCGGGCAAGCAGATCTGGCGGCGGGCGGCGACGCATGGCGTGGCGGCCTCGACGGACGGGTTCAGCCTGGCGGCGAGCGCCGTGCGTGTCTGCGGCTTCCACGGCAAGGGCGCGGGAGCGCGCTGGCTGCACGACCACGATGGGCTGCGCATCGGCCCGCTGCTGCTGCGGCAGGACGGGCTGCTGCTCACCCTGTCGGATGACCGGATCGCCCTGGCCTACAACGAGGTGACGGGCCGGGAGATGTGGCGCCTGACGCCACCGCGCACGCGGCGCAGCCACCTGGGGATCCACGCCCACCGGGCCCTGCTGGCGACGGACTCGGGGTACCTCTACGGGCTGGACCTGGCGGACGGACAGGTGCGCTTCCGGGTGAGCGCGTCCCTGCCCTTCCTGGGCCCTCCGGTGCCCTGGGGCCGGCGCTTCGTGGCCACCCTGGGACAGGGCTCGCACTTCGCCCTGCTGCTGTCGGACGCGCATACGGGCGAGGCGGCATGGACGTACGAGATGTCGCTCGCCCTACCCTCGGCGCCGCTGCCGAGCGGGAAGCGGGTGTACGTGGCCGGGGAACTGGAGGGCGAGGGCGTGCTGCTGTGCCTGGATGCGAACGGCCAGACGCGGTGGCAGCGGGCGCTGCACCTGGGTCCGGGACCGTTCGCGCTGGCGAGACTGCCGGGCGGCGTGTTGGTGACCTCGGCGCTGGGCGCGGCCACGCGGATGAGCGACGAGGGCGAGGTGGACTGGCGGGTGGGCGCGGCGGGCGAGCAGCTCACCAAGGCGCTGCAGCCCATCATCTCGCGCGGGGTGGTGCTGGTGCCGGGCGAGCGCGTGCGCGCGGTGGATCCAGACAGCGGCA
The DNA here is from genome assembly GCF_042230915.1 of Archangium gephyra. GTDB lineage: Bacteria > Myxococcota > Myxococcia > Myxococcales > Myxococcaceae > Archangium > Archangium gephyra_B. Next base: position 6,937,183 of record NZ_CP102578.1, read on the forward strand.
ACGTGCTGGCGGAGGTGCGGGCGGGAGCGGGCCTGATGGCGCTGCAGGCCGATGCCCAGCTCAACCTCTACTTCCTGGACGAGCTCGGCACGATCTCGGCCTACCGGCTCGTCTCGCACTTCGCGGTCGTGAGCACTGAGTAGAACCCTCCGCCCCAACACCCCTCTCCCCCTGGGAGAGGGACGGGGTGAGGGTATGGGAGGTAGGTCATGAGCGTCACCAACACCTGGCGTCAACTCGCGGCGCGGCTCGGGGTCGAGCACCCCCTCATCCAGGCGCCGATGGCGGGCGTCACGACGGCGGAGCTGGTGGCCGCCGTGTCGAACGCGGGCGGGCTGGGCTCCATCGGCGCCCCCTACATGAAGCCCGCGGACATCGTGCAGCTCGCGCGGCGGGTGCGTGAGCTGACCGACCGGCCCTACCAGATCAACCTCTTCGCACCCCAGCCGCCGCCCTCCAAGGCGGACCCGAGCCGGATGCTGGCGGAGCTGGCGCGCTACCACCAGGAGCTCGGGCTCGAGCCGCCGAAGCCGCCCACCTCGCCGCTGCCCTCCTTCGAGGAGCAGGTGGACGCCGTGGTGGAGAGCGGAGCGCCGATCTTCAGCTTCACCCTGGGGATTCCGCCGCCCGCGGTGCTCGAGCGGTTGAAGGCACGAGGCATCGTCATCCTCGGGACGGCCACGAACGTGCGGGAGGCGAAGCTGCTGGAGGCCGCGGGAGTCGACGCCATGGTCGCGCAGGGCAGCGAGGCGGGCGGCCACCGTGGCACCTTCGCGGAGCCCTTCGAAGCGGGAATGGTGGGGACCATGGCCCTGGTGCCGCAGGTCGCCGATGCCGTGCGCCTCCCGGTCATCGCGAGTGGGGGCATCATGGACGGGCGAGGCATCGCCGCCGCGCGTGTGCTCGGGGCGAGCGGCGTGCAGCTCGGCACGGCCTTCCTCACCTGCCCCGAGTCGGGCGCCAGCGCCGCCTACAAGGCCGCGCTCCGGGAGGCGCGGGATGACTCGACGGTCATCACCCGGGCCCTGTCCGGACGGCCCGCCCGAGGCCTCACCAACGCCCTGTCGGAGGCCTTCGGAGACAAGGACGCCCTCCTCCCCTTCCCGCTCCAGCACGCGGCCACGGGCGCGCTGCGAAGCGCCGCGGCGTCCCGGGGAGACCCCCGCTTCATGACGCTCTGGTCGGGCCAGGCCGCCGCGCTCTCCCGAGGCCTTCCGGCGGGGGAGCTGGTGCGGCAGCTGATCGCGGAGTCCGAGCGGCTCGGGTAACGCAGCGCCGCCCGGACTCCAGGGCCGGCTACTTCTTCTGCGCCTTCGAGGGATCGATCTCCTCCTCGTCACGCTCGGTGACCTCGGCGCCCTCCCACTTCTCACCCGCGCCGAGCCGCCACTCGGAGGGCACGTCCAGCTTCCACACGTAGCTGGCCGTCGCATCGCCGCCCGACGCCGCGCGCGAGCTCACGTTGAAGGTGATCTCCATCTTCTTCACCTCGCTGGGCACCAGGTCCATGTCGTAGTGGCCCAGCACCATCTGCGGAGGGAACTCGGCGATGAAGCGCTCGGGGAAGTCCACCTTCATGGAGGGATCCTCCCCCGTCATCTCGCCAATGAGCTTGCCCCGCTCGTCGGTGAGCTTCCACTGCGTCCTGAACGAGGCGCTGGTGACCATCTTCTTCACCTTGCCGTCCGTGCGCTCCTCGCGGTGGGCGCCCCAGAGCGCCAGCTGCAGCCGCACCTGCGGCTTGTTGAGCACCTTCACCACGTCCGAGCTCACCACGTCCAGGCGCATGCCCTTGTCCGTGGCCGTCCACTGCGGCTTGTAGCGGCCCTCGCGCATCTGGTCGAACACCTTGCGCGTGTACTCGTAGAAGGCCTTGCGATCCGCGACGCGCTCCTCCTTCTCGCCGCGCTGCTCGAGCTCGACGAGGTACGCGTCGAAGTCCTTGCTCAGCTTGTAGCGGTTCTGGTGCGAGCCGATCTGCTCGAAATACACCTTGAAGAACGGAGAGAGCTCCTGCCGGTAGGAGGCCTCGTCGGGGTTGGCGCGCATCCACCCCACGCGCTCCAGGTAATCCTTCTGGATGCGGGTGAACTCCGCCTCACGCTGCGCCTCGAGCGCCTTGGCACTCGAGCTGCGGTACGTCATCACCCCGCCAATGAGGCAGCCGGCGATGACGACGATGACTCCGAAGTATTGCTTCACGCGGAGAAGCTCCTGTCTCTGGAAATGACGGCTGTAGTGATATGAGACCTGCCTCGCGTGTACCAGACCACCGGCAGCGTGGCGTTACCGGTTGCACTTCCTCTAGAGGAGGGCGGCCTGCTGGGCAGGGCCCAGCTCGCCTGGTACGCCTGCGGTGAGCGCTCGGACGACAATGTTGCGGTGCTGCTGCACGACCTCGCGCACTCGCACCGGGCGCTGGGCCCTCCAGAGGAGGCGGCCTTCCAGCCCTCGGGCTGGGGCACGGAGCTCGCTGGCGAGGGGCGGCCGCTGGACACGTCCACGCTGCACGTGGTGGCGCCGAACCTGCTCGGCAGCCCCTTTGGCTCGACGTCGCCGGTGACGGTGGACGTGCAGGCGGGCCTGCCCTATGGCGCGGCGCTGCCCACCGTGACGGTGACGGACATGGCGCGCGCGGTGGCGGCGATGCTGCGCGGCATGAAGGTGGAGCGCGTGCGGGCGCTGGTGGGCGTGGGGCTCGGGGGCATGGTGGCGCTGCGGCTCGCCGCGCTCTTCCCGGAGCTGGCCGCGGCGGTGGTGGTGCTGGGCGCCGCGCGCACCCTGCCCGAGGCCCAGCGCGAGCGGCTCGGCCTCACGCGCCACCTGCTGCGGTTGGACCCGGACTTCCACGAGGGCCAGTACGCGCCGGACCACGGGCCGAAGCGGACGCTGCGCAAGCAGTACCTGGAGTACCTGCGGCTGGTACACGGGCCCTGCGCCGGGCAGACCCTGGAGGCCGAGGCCGACGCCTTCTCGGAGTGCTTCGACGCGAACACGTGGGCCCTGCTGTGCACGGCCTACGCGGGAGGAGACGTCACCGAGAGCCTGGCGCAGGTGCGGGCGCCGGTGCTGCTGGTGGCGGCGGCGGAGGACGCGCTGGCCCCCCCGTCACGGGTGCGCGACACGTACCACCTGCTCAGCGCGGCGGGCGTCCGGGCGCACTACCACGAGCTGCCCGCGCCGAGCACGCACGCGAGCCTGCTCACCCAGGCCCGGCGGCTGCACGGCCCGATGCGGGACTTCCTGCGCCGCCGCAGCTGAGGCCTTCCCCGCGAGGCGCCTCACTCCCAGGAGAAGTCACTCTCGCTGTCGAGCCCGCCCGTCGAACGCCCGTGCACCCTGACGCCCGGGACCTTCATCGCATCCAACATCCCGAGCAACACGCCCTCCTGGAAGAGATGGGGCATGTAGTCGTGCTTCACGACCATGAGGCCGTGCTTCGCCTCGAGCCACTCGATGTGGATGTGCCCATGGTTGAGGGCCACCCGATAGGCGGACGGCAGACTGCCCAGCAACAGCTTGGGGTTGCGCTGGGCCACGATGAGCATCATCCGCCCCGCGGGCGAGCCCAGGAAGGAGGCGGCGGCCCGCCGTCCCAGCTGCCGCAGCGCTTCCTCGCCGTCGCCATACCGCTCCGCGAGCGTGGGCAACACCAGGGCGAACATCTGGCACTGCAGACCAATGGGGTAGCTGAAGAAGTCCACGAACTTCTCCTGCCCGCAGGCTCGCAGGCAGCGCGCCGCCAGCGCCTCCTCTCCCAGCTCCTTCAGGGTCCTCAACGTGTCGTTGAGGAACATGCCGCGGACGGTCTCCTCCGGTGACGCCAGGGAAGCCCGCCGCTCGAGCTCGTGCACCCAATATTCCAGGGACTGCCCGGGGCTCCTCATCTCCCGCGCTAGCGCTGCAGGTGGGGATTGACCAGCCGGCCGCGCAGCGCGCCCACGAGCATCCCGATGGCGATGTCGTTGTTGCCGCCATGGGGGACGATGATGTCCGCGTGATGCTTGGAGGGCTCGACGAAGCCCATGTGCATGGGGCGCACGTGGCGCAGGTACTGGCTCACCACGTGATCGAAGTCGCGGCCGCGCTCGTGGATGTCGCGCTCGAGCCGGCGGAGGATCCGCAGATCATCGTCGGTGTCCACGTAGATGCGCACGTTCATCTCGTCGCGCACCGGCTTCATGTGCAGCACGAGGATGCCCTCGATGAGGATCATGTCCCCGGGGTCCACGCGCACGGTGTGCTTCTGCCGGGTGGAGGTGACGAAGTCGTAGACCGGCTTCTGGATGGCCCGGCCCGCCTTGAGCTCACGCAGGTGCTCGACGAGCAGGTCCGTGTCGAAGGCGTCCGGGTGATCGAAGTTGACCTCCCGGCGCTCGGCCAGCGTCAGGTCCGACAGGTCCCGGTAATACGAGTCCTGATCGATGAAGGCCACGCGGCAGTCGGCGAGCGCATCGCGGACCTTCCGAGCGACCGTCGTCTTGCCGGAAGCGGTACCACCGGCGATGCCAACCACGAGGGGGGACGACTGCATGAGGCGCAACTACCGCAGCAGGGTGGCCGTACGCAAGGCTCCGTCTGAAACCCGACAATTCCCGTCTTGCGGCCTCTGTCGAACCTCGGACATCCCCTGGAAGGCCCGGGCTCATCACCTTTACTGATTACAACCATAAGCGCATTCTACAATTGGAGCGCAGCTTCAGGCCTGGACCCATCGCAACGCTGGGGGGGTAGCCCATGGAAACCCGTGTCTCCGCCGCAGGGGCCCACCGTCTGGGGCTCGTGCTGCTGCTGATGGCCGTGAGCGCCTGCGGCCCGACCGACGCAGCACCTGGGCCCGAGCCGCACGCACGGCGGTCCCATGCGCTCAAGGATCTGCAAACCTCCAATGGCCTGTCGCTCAACGGGCTGTCCCTCAATGGCCTGTCGCTCAACGGGCTGTCGCTCAACGGCCTGTCGCTCAATGGCCTGTCCACGGCCCGGTTCGACACCTGGTTCCAGACGGATCCGGAGCTCCACGCCGCGGTGATGGAGTACGTCGTCCGCTGCGCCGCGCCGGCCGGGGTGAGCCGCACCTATACGTCCCCCAGCACGGGCCGGACCTGGAGCTGGATGGGGGCACTGGGCCTCGCGCCGGACTGGAGCAACGGCGCGCCCGCCACGCTGGCCGAGCAACGCATCGTCTCCGCCTGCCTCGCGGCCCACGTGGACAAGTACGCGCTCCACATCTCCATCTCCGTGCAGGGCCTGAGCGCCACGGGCGTGGCCATCCCCACGACGGACTGGGAGTTGATGGTGTACTCGGACCAGGAGGCCTGCTTCTTCGGCAACCTCTTCAACACCGAGGGCGTCTACGCCGCCAATGACGGGCGTCCGCTCAACGAGCGGGAGAGCACCGCGCGGGCCTGCGCCCTCTCGAGCAAGAGGGACGCGGAGGCCCAACCGTGCGCCCCGCTCATGCGCGTCGAGCACGACTGCGTGAGGTTCTGCACCCTGGATGCCTCACGGCGCTTCTACGTGTCCTGCACCTACAACGGCATCACCTACCCGGCCATCACCACGCGGCTGCTCCACTCGGAGATCTACACGTGCGGGGATGGCATCTGTCAGATGACCGAGCAGTGCGGCACGGGCGAGTCCTACGACAACTGCGGCAGGGACTGCGGCCCCTGCCCTTGAGCCCCCCTCGACCCGCCACTTCCCAACACCTCCGGGACCCGCGGTGCGCACCACTCCACAGCCGCTCCGGCGACCACCGGACGAACCACGAATTCCCCGCCCCCCCGGCTTCTCCAGTTCGCGGGCCGACAACACTCTGCGGCTGGAGCCATCCACGACAAGGGGCCTGCCATGAACGACAGAGTGGTTGGAGTGTCTCGTCTCACCCTGCTGAGCGCGGCCGTCCTGCTCTTCACGACGAGCGCCTGTGACCCCGTGGCCGAGCCCGAGGAGCGGCAGGAGCTCGCCGCCGTGCGGCAGACGCTGTACGACCTCAACGGCCTGTCCCCCAACGGCCTGGCCTTCAACGGGCTCGCCTTCAATGGCCTGGCCTTCAACGGGCTCGCCTTCAACGGCCTGGCCTTCAACGGCCTGTCCACCGCCGAGTTCTCCTCCTGGTTCCAGACGGATCCCATCATGGGCAACCAGGTGATGCGCTACCTCGTCCAGTGCGCGGTCCCCGCCGGGCAGACGCGCAGCTACACCTCTCCCACGGGCACCACCTACACCTGGGCGGGAAACCTGGGGCTGGCGCCGGATTGGGCCAACGGCGCTCCGGCCACCCTGGAGGAGCAGCAGCTCATCTCCGCCTGCATGGCGGCACACACGAACAAGTTCGGGGTGCGGGTGCCCATCTCCGTGCTGGGGCGCAACGCCCACGGCGAGGCCATCCCCTACACCAAGGAGGAGCTCGAGGACTTCTCGGAGAAGGAGGCCTGCTTCTTCGGAAACCTCTTCAACGGCGAGGGCCTCTACACCGGCAACGACGGGCGCATGCTGCACCACGAGAACAGCTCCGCACGCGCCTGTGCCCGCTCGGACGAGAAGGACGATGAGCGCCAGCCCTGCCTCCCGATCGTCCGCGTCAAGCTCAAGTGCGACAAGGTCTGTGAGAAGGATGAAGCGAAGGAGTTCTACGCTTCGTGCACCTACAACGGCATCACCTACCGGCCCCTCACCACGCGGATGCGCAAGGACGAGGTCTTCAAGTGCGGCGACGGCGTCTGCCAGTACACCGAGTCGTGCGGCACGGGGAACACCCCCGATGATTGTGGCAAGGACTGCGGCCCCTGCCGCACGCCGTGAGGTGGAGTCCCGAGGCTGAGTCCGTCCGGCTCAGCCCCGGCGCAACACGCCCAGGGCCCGGCCCTCCGCCAGCACTGGCGCGGGCACCTCCTCCACCGGCCGGGGCGCCTGCGCGAGCGAGCGCAGCACCTGCAGCAGCGAGGGCGGCACCGGGAGCACCTCCAGTCCCCTGCCCCGGCGCCGCACGACGAAGGTCCACGGGCCCGGGGCCGGACGCCGCGCCACCTGCGCGAGCGACTCCAGGCCACTCACGTCCAGCACCTCGCACGCCCACGCCCGTCCCGTGAGGTGGCGGCGCAGCGACTTCGCGGCGAAGACGAGCTCGGTGAGGTCCACGGGGAAGGAGCCCACGCGCACGTCCTCGGCCAGCCCCACCTGCCCCGGACCGGGCGCCGGCGCCGGCCGCGTCATGAAGGCGTTGGGCAGGAACGTCTCGAAGGTGACCGCCGCCGCCGCGCCCTCGTCCGGACGCTCGCGCAGCTGGCGCCGCGCCCAGGACGCGAAGGCATGTCCCGGCGAGCGGCCCAGGCCCTCGAAGAGCTCGCGGAACTCCTTGGAGGCGGTGAAGGCGCGCAGCCCCTCGCGCGTGCCCGCGAGCAGCAGCCGGGACACCGGCCAGTCCCGATCGAGCGTCTCCGCCACCACCGCGAGGCGGAAGTCCGTCTCCGCCCGCGCGCCCTCCGCATCGCCTCCGGTCTCCGCCTTCGTGCCGTAGCCGATGTCGTAGAGGGACCACGGCTCGCTCTCGCGGGTGAGCGCTGGCGCGGGCTCCTTCACCGGGGTGAGCGCGAGCGGGGGCCTCGGCGTGGCGGGCACCAGCTTGCGCAGGCGGCGCAGCGTGAGGGCGGCCACCTCGGACGGGTGTCCGTCTCCCTCGAAGGTGACGGCGCGCAGCGAGGGGCAGCGCGGCAACAGCGACTCCAGCAGGCCGAAGAGTTCCTCGCGCACGGGCTGCGTGTGGTCATCCACGTAGTAGCCCCGCCCGTTGCGCCGGGTGATGACGCCACCGGCGAGGTGGAGCTCGATGACCTTGTCCAACGGGAAGCCCTCGAGCCCCGTCTCCAGGGGCAGCCCGGCGGCGAGCTGGTAGCTGAGCAGGTGTCCCAGATCGATCAGCAGCGGCAGGCCGGTGCGCGCGTGCACGCGGGCCATGAAGTCCAGCACGTGCAGCTCGCCGCGCTTCGCGAAGGCGGCGGGGTTCTCCAGCGCGAGCGGCACGGACAGGTGCGACTGGACGTGGAGCGCGTGGGCTACGCTGTCGCGGACACCGGCCTCGGTGAAGGGCGGCGTGAAGTAGAGGTAGCCCGGGAACGGCTGCCCGCCCGAGTGCCACCAGCCGATGTCGTTGCCCACCCAGGCACTGCCCACGGCGCGCGCGTGCGCATCCAGGTCCGCGAGGGCCTTCACGGGCTCCAGCTCGGGGCCGTAGAGGTTGAGGTGCACGGGGT